>DATFIA010000275.1:0-8379 GCA_035270545.1 Treponemataceae bacterium | reverse complement strand
CTGGCAGGGGATCGAGCATCGATTCCGGCAGACTCAATTCCTTGGGCTAAAACTTCATCGGTTTCATTAACAAGATTTTCTTCGACAGATCGTAGATGATATACGACAAAATCTCCTGTTAAAACCTCACAGGCAGGGAAAGTCCACACAGGAGACGCAATATTCCCAGCGTTACAAATTTCAACACCTCCAAGATTTCCGTCACTCAAAACGAGAAACTCTATAAACTCAACCTTTGGTTTGGTATACGCCGGTCTAACTTCATGTATTTGCAAGCGAGCTACTCGATTATTGTACCCAGTAAATGGAACAGCAAAGGACAGAGTATTACCACCTGAGTCGACAACTGTACCACAAAGAATTGCTTCACGACCCGCTAGTGGACCTTGAGTCATAACAAGATGAATTTTCTTGGAAGGATCACTAATATCGGCAGTTGCAGGGCTTTCTTCCGTTTTGAACAGAACGCTTGCCTTTTTTATAGAAACAGGGAGCGAAAATTCTAGACATATACTATTTTCGCTTTCGGGTATCACTGAAATTAATTTGGGGCTTTTAATATCACCACCCCACAAGGTAACAATAGGGCTATCCATTTTACAAGAAAGGCAAGAAGAAAGTAGATACACTGAAATTAAACAGAAAAAAACCAAACAAAACACGCGAATTCTCATACACTAATCCTCCTATTATCCCTTATCAGGAAGGATCTCGCTTTTTGCCCGTTTTTTTGTTAGTATAATATAATGAAATATTCTATTCACAAACTAGAACTACATAAAACAATAAGAGCCGATTCAAATGCCAGTTCAGATGATGGAACTCTTGAAATTCTTTCTTTTACTTCAAAAGTTTCAAAAAAAGATCTTGAGCCAGCAAAAGAGCAACACTTGAGCGAAGGTAAAAAGATAGATGAAATTGAAGCTGGCTTTTATTTATTTACGCAAGGAATACTACCTGCGAGTATTGTTACAGAAACACTTTCTCATGAAGCTCAACAATTTTACCGAGAAGCAGCCGAGGCAGTTTGGCTTGAGTCATTATGGAGAGAAGTAGAATTCAAAAATGACAGGATCTTGGTTCGTATCCTGTCAGAAGATGGGAAAACTGTGTATCAAATTTTTCGAGAGCTTACGCTATGATCTATAAACGAAGTGTTTCGACCATAAATCTGATGGAATTTCCGTTAGGCTCGAATTGACTTTTTTCGATAATAAAAACTAATGATTTTCCTGAAGAATCAGTAATTATACGCCTAATAAGATAGTCATTTATTCCTTCTCGTTTAAATCCGGGTAAACCTATTGTCTTAACAGTTTTGGTTCCGTCTAAACCGAGCATTTCAACTGTGAGATAAAAAGATGACTTTACATTTTCTTTTGATCCCTCAGAAAGAACTTTAAGGGCAACTTCATAGGTAATTCCAGTTTCAAAATCTCTAAAAGAAATCTGTTTCAATTTTGGTTCATCTACTGCTTGAATATAGATAGTTCTTCCTAAATTCGAACTATCGACACCAAGTTTTTTGATGTAAGCCGCAGTATCATTTTGCAATGAGGCAAAAACACCTTTTGCATCCTTGCCAGCAGTAGATCTTGTAGGTTGAATCGTTTTTTTACCATCTGTAAAAAATTTGTTTTGAGGCACATCAACACAAAAAATATCCGCATAAGCCTGAAAATTAACATCAGTAACCCCATACTGACCAAAAACAAAACGAGTTCCGTCGGATGAAAAACCAAGGTTTACAAAGGATGCCACATCACCGGCGAAAAGGCCGGTCATGGTAACAGCACAAAGGAACACAAGACACAGTTTTCGCATGTTACTCTCCCTAGATAATTGTATATTTAAACATCGGCATTATCTTAAGGCGACTTGAGATTCACCTAACACGTTTTTGATGCTATTATGAAATATGACCATTGCAACAAGAAATCGATTAATTCGAATTGCTATTATTTCTTCCGCACTTATTTCTACAATTGCAATAACCTGCGTTGTAGTCCTTGTTACCAAGAAAACTATGCCCGATATTCTTTTTGGTTCGCGACCGGTGCCAGTTCTTGATAAGTTTGCGTTTTTTCCGTATAGCCCAATTGCATCCCTTCTTTCTCTGAGCTTTTTCCCTCTTTATTCAGTTTTTTTTCTTTCTTTTTTATTATTCGGTTTCGAAAAAACTCAAACTGTCGAAATAACTTTTTTTGCAGCCTCAGTTTTTATGGTTTCTCTTGAATCGCTACGCCTTTTTATTCCTCTGTATGAACTACAGCTCTTTTCAGGATTTCTTTCTATGAGCATTTCTCGAATAAGCCTTTTTTCTCGTATCTTTTTTATTCTTTCGTTATTATCGAGTGGAATTTTCAGCACTGGACAGACGGCTCAAAAACTCGGATCGGCTCTTTTTCTTCTTGCCTTCGTATCTTTTAGTCTTGCTAACGCAATTCCAATTAATTCGGGAAATAATTCTTCAAACTTTCTTTTATCTCCAGGATACCCAAGGACACTTGCATTGCTCTTTCTAATTTTATGTATATTAACCGCAATCTCATATGTTATTCTGGGAAATAATCGCAGCTCTAAAGATTATAGCTTTATATCTATAGCAAGCATAATTCTTCTTCTTGGATATTCACTGATTATTGTTTGCGATTCGTGGATCTTTTTTATTGTGGGAGAATTTCTATTCTTCTACGGGACGTGGATGTATCTTGATCGAATGCATCGCTACTATTTATGGCAATAAACAATAAAACCCGCCTATCACAAGAGGTATAATAAGATTATCGTAATCTTTTAAGGGAAGCACTTCTATTACCATTGCAAGCAGTGCAATTGCAAATGATTGGAATGGATTATCGCTCACAACCAATGCAGAGAAATAGACAGCAACAAAACAGGCTAGGCTTCCTTCGAGTGTTTTTCCGCCAGAATATGGAATCTTCGTTTTTCCATATAGCTTTCCAGCCAAACTCGCTATACCATCGCCGAAAGCTAAGGCATAAATCCCTATTCTTGCAGCCTCAGGAGGGAACAGGAGCAAAGACAGAAGGATTCCAAGGGCCATTGTTATAGGTCCAAGTACAAACCTTCCTTCATCCCTTTTCCGTGCAGCATACGCAGTAATACGCGAAACAATAGGGATTGGATTTCCGGTAATTCTGCGGTATTCACAAATTATGTATATGCAGATTACAAATGAAAGCGCAATGATTGTCCATTTGTATGAAAAGGATGCTAAAACTGGAACGATAGACGCAGTTAAATGTATACTTTTTCGAAAGATTTCTTTCAATAAATCATTTATTGTAGCGGTTTGAGAAATTTTTCTATATCTGAAGTCAGCAATAAACCCCATTAACAAACCTTTATCAGACTCGTTTTGATACATGTTAAACACATGACACGCAAAAAGGTTTCAAAAGCAGTTGAAACAAGCATAGTAAAACATTTTATTTCAAAATTACATCTGATGATAGCAAGGAGAAGTATCTTAAGCAAGACGTTATAAGCGTAAGATATTAATTGATTTTTATCCAGTTGAAAAGAGATTAAACAGTGATACAATTGTTTAAACAGGAGTTAACATGAGGCACATATTTCGCACTTTTCTACTTTGTATTCTAATGGCTGGTTTTATTTCAACAATTGTTTTCGCTGATGGATTCACGAAAAACCCTACACCAACAGTAACCTATGACGCATTCAATAATGCACTCGGTATGTATATTTGTGCTATTCCAAACGGCGCATCTTATGGTCTTCATTATCAACACTGGTTTAATAGGCTTGGCTTTCAAATAACAGGTGGGGGTTTTTATACTCCAGATAATAAATGGGGAAGTACTCTCGATTATTCTGTTACCGCAGAAGGCCTATTCACTGTATATGGAAATAGTTTTTCAGAACAATTAGCTGGACGACTTTACACATGGGTGGCTCTTGGGCATCACGGATTTATTCCTGATAACTCAATATCTCGATTCGATGAAACCCTCGATAAGTGGATATATGAAACTGATGACTCATACTATATAAACGCACTTGTAGGACTAGGAGTTGGAATAGAATTTATATTATTTGAACATTTTTCAATTCCCATACAATTTGGTTATATGGGTGAATTCCCATCGAGACCGGGCATTGGTTTTACTGGTGGAACAGGAATTCGTTACAGATACTAAACCTATTGATCCACACGTTGCTGGAGAACTTTTTCGTTTTCCAGTGTTTTTGGAATGTCTGAATATATTTCAGGAACAAACAATCCGGTCGGCCGAGTAATATTTTGCATATTAAGATATGCAAGATTTGAACCTTGCGCTCGCACTAAGGTCTCAGGGTTACGAGTTAAAGCGTCCCATGCCCGAGAAGATTCTGCAAACAATGCCAAAGACCTACCATTTTGACGAGAATCGCCTGTCCTCGATGCAAGTCGATTCAATGTTACACCTAAATTGTTAGCATTTTGCATATACATTTGAACGAATTCGCCATGATCTGTTCTCACTTGCGGGAACAATATACCTTTTCTGATTCGCTCGGCTTCAAGCATTTCCTGTAATCTCTCAAAATATCCTTGAGATGCATTGAAATCTCCTCTACGAAATAATGTATTAGCAAAACCGAACAATAAATTTCTGTCCTGAGGCTTTTCTGCATGAGTCATTATAAAAGCATCAATTGCAGAACGATAATCTTGTTGTCTATAGTTTATATATCCAATGCGATAACGCACAGAGGCGGTATCCCACCCTTCTTGTACTGCTAAACGATAATTTTCCAATGCACTATCAAAATTGTTGGAGATAAAATAATCGATATCCGCATAATCTGCATACAATTTTCCGACAAAAGGATCTCCCTTTACTGAACGAGTATTCTGATGCTCGCGATACAAACTAATTCCATCGGAATACATTTTTCGCGCATCAAGATATTCTCGCGATTCAACAAGAAGCTCTCCTAACAGTCGATACGTATCAACTCTCTTCAACACGCGACGAGGAGTCATATAGCGCGCAGAAGCAAAGGTTTGTAGAGCGCTTTCAAGAGAGGCTGTCGCTTGTGCGCTCCTATAATTATAAATAAAATAACGGCCGCTATTGTAATGAGCCTCAGGACTCATAGGGTCAGCCTTTATAGCTCGATCCAACAGGGCGCGCACATCCTCGATCTGATTTCTTAAAAAATCGCTTTCACCTCTCTTAGGGTTATATCTTTTATCTAGAAGATATCCACTAAGCTCTACCAAATCGCTAGACTCTATCTTTTTCCTCTTATTCATAAAATAATCTTTAAGAGGAAGGACTTCAGCAAGATTGTCCGTACGAATAAAATAGCGCATCATTCTGGCAAGATAAGGATCTTCTCTGCCATATAGTTCTAACAAAGATGCATACGTGAGCCGAGCGGCTTCATATTTTGAAGAATCTTCTTCTGCCCAGTCTAAATAGGTATCACCAAGGAGAAGTAATCCTTCGCGATTATTTACAAAATTATCCAGAATTCTTCGTCTGATAACTTGCTCGGCCTTTGAATAATTTCGTAAATCATCTTTAAGCATTTGCGCATATTCAAGACCTGCTTGCAAATCTTTCTTATACCGTGCTAAAAGACCAAGATACATTTGCTCAGCGGAAATATATTGTTTTTTATCTCTCAATGCACGGGCATACTTAAAATACCAATTTTTTTTCTCCCACACTTGTGTGGCTTCATTAAACAAATTAATTGCTTGAATATATCTTTCATCTGCAATGGCCTGATATCCACGTTTATATAATTGCTCTGCAGCAAGAGGCTTATAAATGAACTGCCATGATAGAAAGAACACACAGCCTGCAAGAATGGCTAAGAGAATGGAGCCCACTGCAATGGGAAGAATCTTATTAAAAAACACATATCTAAGCGAAGATTTTTCTTGCTGATATTGAGCAAAATTTCTTTTTTCAAAATCTTTGGGAATTGGAATAGAACGATCTAAAGCTGTTTCTAGAGTGCGTGCAATTTTACGTAATGGAACATCATTCAATACCGAATGTACCACTTCCATTTTTTGAATTTCGCTTCCATCATCTCCGGAAATATACTCTTCAATTGCTATTCGAAGATTTAATGGTAACAAAGCGAGGTTTTCAAGAAACCGTTGAAACTCTGTCTCAGAAATTTCAAGTCGAACTGCTTTTTTTGCAGTACGTTGCAATTCTGGAAGATCATAAGGTAATTCAGAGAGAGCAGGTCTCCCCGGTGTTGATGTAAAATCTGAAAATCCTGGAATATGGAACTCATCGCCCTCTGCAAGAGCACTATCTACACTTGACGGCAGAATATCTTCATCGAGGCTAAAACCATAAAAACCATCTAATTCCGAGGGCTCATCTACAGCAGACTCACTCGATCCAAGATCAAGATCATCTGGAATTGTAAAATCCTTAAATTCATCTCCAAAAGGGTTTGGTGCTTCTGGTGCTTTTTTTTCTGATAAGAAATCGTCAAGAGACATATCAGATCCCGGACTAAGATCAAGCTCGCCAGAAAACTCAGAATCAGTAGGAAAGTCTACTTCCGGAGATAGATCAAAAGAATCAAGCGGTTCAATATTCGAAGATGAGTCAAAATCAGCAAAATCATCAAGAGTTTCGATTGGCTCAGGCATGCCAAAGTCTTCTAGGTCTTCGCCAGTAGCTGCAGGTGTAGAAGGGAACGTATTATCAAAATCAGGTATTTCAAAACTATCTATGTCAAAAGAATCTGGATCCATTGAACTTACGTCTGCCATAACGGGTGGTTCAAGATTTACATCTTCAATATTTAAGTCTTCGAGATTTACGTCTTCGTTAAGAGGGAATTCCCCTGAAGAGGCATCTTTACGTGCGTCTTCAATATCATCAGCAAAGCCGGCAAGAAGATCATTGGGAACAGAAAAACTCTCTTCATCAATTTCGTCAACTTCTTCCACCGAATCAAAGCGATCCACAGGATTTGTTGCTATTGGATCATCTGTCAACTCATCGAGAGAAAGAGATGCTAACAGATCATCAAAATCTGAACGATCTGTTTCGTTTGATTTATCATTTGCAGCAATAGAGGGTTTTTCTTCTTGCCGTGCGTCATCGATTGATGAAAGAAGATCATCTATATTAACAGCTGGCGGTTCTTGTAAAATTTCAGAGGGACGTACGTATTCTTCGTAAACCTCACCTCTTGCGGTAGTTACTTCGCGTTCGTTCCCTAGAGAACTGAGTTCTTGTCTGAATTTTTCGAGCTGTTTTATTCCAGGCATGATATTTCTGTACGTACCTCGTATATCAGATCTTCGGTTTTTTTTTCGTTAGACTTTAGTATGTAACTTCCCTAAAGATTCTGAAGGATTTTCCGATACTTGTAAAGAAGTATTATGAAACAAAGTTATATAATGATTGTATGCCTCTTGTGTATTATCCTCCCCGTTTTTGGAGCTGACATAGAGGCTGTAACCTACTCAAAACTTGTCGCAACAATTTCCCGGGCACGAGAGCCAGTAGTGGATGGGTCATACGCTGTTTTTACAGCAAAAGGTGATGCACGCCATACAGGAATAGCCTTTGAACACGAGGGATACCGTACAATTCATTCTTTTCAACGCATTGTACGTAAAGATGAATTTGGTAAACCTCAAAAAGATACTAGCGGAAAACCACTTGAAACAATTCTGTTCTATATTACCCGAATTCCCGAAGGTATGCATGCCCTAAAATACCGTATGGTAATTGATGGATTGTGGATTACCGACCCATTAAACCAAAAAGCTGAATATGACTACACAAACGGCATGCAGGTTTCTATATTACCCGTTCAATATTACGAAGTTTTTCAAACTAATAATGTAACCCAAGGACAAGTACGTTTTGTGTACGAAGGAAAACCTGATTCAACCATTCGGCTTGCCGGAACATTCAATAATTGGGATCCCTTTATGTACAGCCTCACCGAGACAAGTCCTGGGCATCATGAGCTTTTATTGCCTCTACCACCGGGAACATGGTATTACTCATATTTTGAAGGTACAGAGCGCTTAACCGACACAACCAACCACGAAAGAGTCTACACAAAAGACGGAAGAGTTGCCTCGGTCGTAGTTGTTAAATAGATTAACGCTTTTTTACTGCTGCCAAAATTGTTGAAAGATTCAAAAAGCCCTTTTGAAGGGGGAACGCACTTTTACCGAGCTTTTTAGAGATCAGCTTAAAATAGGTATTTTATTTCCTCAAAGCGGCTCCCCCACGCTCCAAAATCCTCAGTCCGGAGATTTTTTTTATCTAAAACTAATTATCTCTTCTTTTTTTGGAAACCGCATTTTATCCCTAACGGACTTCCGGGTTTTTCCACTACCCCCTC
>DATFIA010000274.1:0-3806 GCA_035270545.1 Treponemataceae bacterium | reverse complement strand
ACTTGCTATTTCTGCGGCAGTAAAAACTCTCTTATCAGTTAGAATACCGTCCGCAACAACACTATTACTCTCAAGATTGGCATACACATTTACACTTTCAAAGGCATAGCCAACAACTACATCATTTTTTAAGAACTGAATAATAAGAGAATGAGGGCCAGATGTCACAGAGGGTGCAGACATGATACCTATTAAGTTTGCACCACTTTCTAAACCAGTTATAGCAGCACTATAAGGACTGCCATCAATTTTCCATTTAAAACTATCTGCGCTCGCCGCAGGCCATTGAATGGTGTAATTAATACTACCACCCGTACCATCGGTTGTTGAGTAGGTAAGTTGCACATCCGCATTCGCCGCGCTCCCTGATGTAAGAATAACATCTTTTGAGCCAGTTGCTATAAGGTTTCCTGCTTCGCGCGCAGTCGCATGATTATACGCATTCACCGTAACAGTTACAGTCCCTGGTTTGAGATTATTAAAGGTATAACTTGCGATGGTATTTAGGGTCTCACTTGCAACTTCACTACCCCCCTGCGTACACGTAACAACGTAGCTTTTCGCGTTTGAAGTAAGAGATGGCACGAGCGTTCGCGCAGAGGAGGTGTTTTCACCGGGCAAAGACGCACCGGTTATCTGCACAGTTAATGAGCCTGGGGAGGGCTCAGCATGTTTAATATTGTCAAGGAAGAGGAAGGAGCAGGACAAAGTGCAACTTACCAGTAAAAAAGACACTATTGAGAGAAAAACATTCCGCAGGTCAAACTTTTTTTTCATTTTCTCATTCCTTAACAAGGCAAACGCCTCTTTTAAAACGGTACGTAACACTATTATTTTACATTTACATACCAATCCTTACTACTATATTATACCACATTGGGCAAAAAACCAGATCTTTTCTATATATACAGTAGAACGTACTACTCACACTACTGAAGGAAAATAGGTTGGATATAACTCTGCTCCAGAAACACCCCTAGGACGGGGCATCCCGTCCTGACGACGCACTTTTCAGACCTTTCTGGCTTTTATAAACTATATGCGCATAGTAAAAAATTTAGAATTGTCTATAGAATGATCACACCAGAAAAAATCGAAGTCATTGAAATATGGGGAATAGGAAAAAGAGAAAAAGAAGAAATATATAGAACTATTGAAATTCGAGATGGTTCACGGTAATTGTGTAACAAGTTTAAACCGTGCGCGCCCCTGCATGGACTTTCGTACGCGGCGGCTCCGCGCTACGACGTTCGCCCGCCCTAAATTGTTCTGCCTCGATCTCTAGAAATATGAATGAAACCAGCGAAGCACTCAGGCACGTTATTCAAGAAATTACCCTGATGGCTCTTTCTCGTGCACCTTTTTTTCAAAAGTTGCGTTTTATGGGGGAACCTCACAACCACACCAGATGCAAAACTCGAGGCCTCTCAGGGAAGCATCAACTCTGTGGGCATTGAAATATTCGCGAACCGATACTGAAAATCTATACAACCTATGAAGAACTAATACTAAAATACGGGAGAGAATTCCTTGAAAATGCAGACTTTTTAGCCGTAAAGTTCTATATTTTAAGTAATAAGGGAGGATTTTGAAAGTTGCGCGTTAGCAAAGAAAGTCTTGAAGAAATAAAGCAACGTTATCTAAACAAATCTTGACAGTGCAAGGTATCAAATTTAAACTTACATTCTGGAGCGTATATGACCAGTTTTAATAAAGAATTACTACAAAAAGCTTTTCGAACCTGTACTTGGGGTAATACAACTGAAACACTAGAAAACTGGATACTTACCCTACAAGGCAATGACGAGAATGCAAAGAAACGTTTATTTAAGAAGCTATTTTTAGAATCTGGTAATGCTTCTATAATCAGAGAGCTTTTTAGCGAAGAACAGATAAAAGTTTTTCTTAAAGATTTTAATAAAATATTACACCGAAGCCATTTGGAACGCCGAAGGAAAGTTTGGCGATTTTTATATCTTGAAGAGAGAACCCCAATTCCTGAACTCGATTGGCTAACAAATACACAAGGAAGCAAGTAATGGATCCATTAAATTACAAAGCCCTGTATCTTTTACAAGATGAAGTCTTACAAACAGTATTCGAAGAACCTTTGGGGTATTACTTAACTGGTGGCACAGCCTTAAGTAGGTTTTACCTAAATCATAGGTACAGCGACGACCTTGATTTTTTTTGTCATGACTTAGTAGTTTTCCCCGATGCTTTTAGACTTGTATATCGAAAACTCAAAACTAAATGGTCAAATGCTACTATCGAAGTCGATGCCCGTGATTTTAAACGAGTTTTTATACAACAAGAAAAGACATTGCTCAAGCTTGATTTTATAGCCGATAGAGTGATCCGTATCGGTCTTCCCGTTATACGAGACGGTATATATATAGATACGGTTAAAAACATCCTTAGCAATAAATTGAGCGCAATTCTTGGCAGGGATGAAGAGCGTGATATTGCCGATCTTATATGTATTACTATGGCGTACCAATTTTCTTGGAAAACCATATTGGACAATCTAGCCGTTAAAGAATCATTTGAAAGAGAAGACCTTCTTTTTAGAATTAAAACTTTTCCAATAGAAAATCTTAAAACGGTTCCTTTTATCTTAAAAAAAACCATAGCTGAATATTCAGATGCGTTGCTCACAATTAGCAGAGATATACGCATGCAAGATGAAAATAGCCTCGCCGGGAATTCAGCCCTCTCGCTAGAGATCTGATTCTAGAATTTCTTAACAAAAAATACTCTCCGTGTAGGTTCTAAAATTTAAAACTGAGGCAGACTAAAAAAGGGTGAGCGACGAGCAAAGGCCGGAGCCCCCGGCAAGAAAGTCTTTAAAGGGGCGAAAAAAAACTCCTCAGTTCCTGCGTCGGGATAATATCCCATAATCAGTGGCAGGTTTGACTGAAATAGGCAATACACTTACCTAAGCAGATATTTCTTTGTTTTTGTATATGACCTACAGTATAAGTGTTTTCCTACAGATTCGTTAGGTTTCTGATTTTCCCCAGTTTTCCAATACTAAATCTTCGATTCTGCTAAAATGGTTTTTATTATTCGTAACTAATGACATATTCATGTAAATAGCAGTCGCCGCAATCATAAGATCCATATCATCAATTCTATTTCCAGAAATTTCTAATTTTGCTTTTATTTCACCAAATATTTCAATAATACCCTTATTAATATCTATTATTGGAAACAATTCTGAAATACGAGTAACAGTCGCACTATTTTTTTCGGGATGTTTTGATTTTCTTGCTCCATAAGTCAATTCACCATAAGTAATTACAGAAATTGATTTTGGAATATTTTGATTCAAAATCATCCAATTATGAACATCTTTATTTCCTTTGAGACTATACATTATAATATCCGTATCAATCAAATAGGCCATTTTTTTCTCCAAACCTATTTGTTTTATTTCTTCCTTTTCTAAGTTCATTTACAATATCTTCTGCTTTTTTATCATCTTTCCAGGCACCATCAAGAGCCAAAAAATTCAATGTCGCATTATTTTGCGGTTTTTGGCTTGAATTGAGATGATTTTGAATAATAGTAATGACTTCTTGACTTACAGATCGATTCTGTAATTTTGCTGATACTTTTAAAGAATTATATAAACGATCATCTATGTCACGTACTTGTAATGTTGCCATAATCTACCTCTCTATAAATCAATATAATGCATTATTCATGAAATTGCAAGCATTATGCATGAACCTTGAAGCCAATGAGATTTTATAATTTACTCGGCAGCCGAAGACGCGAACCTAACAAGAAATTGGCGGTTA
>DATFIA010000273.1:0-2804 GCA_035270545.1 Treponemataceae bacterium | reverse complement strand
CCGTTACAAGGTTAGCAGCGAGGGTTGGCGCAAAATGCACATGAGTATCACAAAAATTAATCCATGCGTTTTGGCGAAGGGTTCGGTCTGGACTCCCTAAATATGACTCCACAGTACTTTGAACAAGCGGCCATTCTTTCCCTTCTGAATCTTTTGCGGAAGTAAAGGTAAAATCGGAATCGACTAACATATTGTTAATAGAATCGATGCCTCCAAAAACTTCTGCAACAGATCCTAACACTTCTTCGACCTCGGAAGACCGAACATGTGCTCTCAAACGAAATAAATCTGCAAACCAATGAGAATACGCTGACAGATTCTTATCTTTTTCACACCATGAACGAAGAAGATCTTCTCCAAGGGAGAGTATTTCTGGCTCAAAAAAAGCAATTGCTGCACTGTATTTCCCATACAGCGAACCTGCCTCACTTTCAAGAGAGAGTGCTACTTCATCTGAAGTATCAACTGCAGACCTCATGGTTGCATAAAACATGAGAGTAGAAATTCGAGTATCAAGAGAATCCTTTAGAGAAAGGAAGTCTAATAATACATGAGGTCCTGCATTAAGGCGGCCACTAAAACCAGACGCTTCTGGAATTTGCTTTTCTACCGCGACAAATTCGGCTTTCCATGCATTCTCATCTACAAAGACACTTACATCATCCCACTTGTATTTTGCCTCAATATCTTTTCGTAATGGAATTGTTTTCATATATACTCCTATTGTTTTATTTGAACCCTGTGAGCCTGCATTTTACCACAGAATATAATTTTCAAGAATTCTTCTCCATTGATTCTCTCGCCTTTTTTGGGGTATTATTTTTTTCTATGACAGAACTTAGCCAAGAAATACACAAAAGGCTCACTTTTGCGATAATCTCGCATCCTGATGCAGGTAAAACAACAATCACCGAAAAACTGCTCCTTTTTGGAGGAGCAATCCATATAGCAGGTGCCGTAAAATCGAATAAATCCTCACGAGCCGCTGTTTCAGACTTTATGAAAATGGAACAGACTCGCGGAATTTCTATATCAACTTCGGTTATGGGTTTTGAATATAAAAACCGTAAAATTAATCTTCTCGACACTCCTGGCCATGCGGACTTTTCTGAAGACACATACCGTGGCCTTTCTGCGGTAGACTCCGCACTTATGGTTGTCGACTCGGTAAAAGGTGTTGAAGAGAGAACAAGACAGCTCTGTGTAGTTTGTAGAATGCGAGCCACGCCCATTGCAACATTTGTTAATAAACTTGACCGCGAGGGAAAAGACCCAATGGAACTCCTCGACGAAATTGAAAAAGAACTTGTCGTTGAAGTTCGCCCCATTTCCTGGCCGGTTGGTCAAGGAAGAGCCTTTAAGGGTGTATATAATTTGGTTAATAATACCCTCCACCTTTTTAAGGCAGGACAGGATCATCTCCCCACAGATTCAATTGCCATTAAAGGCTTAGAAGATCCCCTTCTCGATGAAAAAATTGGCATATCCCTTGCTCGACGTCTTCGCGAAGACGTTGAAATGATTCAAGGAGTATATCCTCCTTTTTCTCCAGCAGAATATAGACAAGGGAAAGTAACCCCTGTCTTTTTTGGCTCCGCTATCAACAACTTTGGTGTCCAAGAACTTCTAGATAATATGGTAGAATTAGCACCGTATCCCACTCCAAAACAAGCAGAAGAGCGAATGGTTCTTCCAGAAGAATCAAAGTTTTCAGGTTTTGTTTTTAAGATCCATGCAAATATGAATCCAAAACATCGCGACAGAATCGCCTTTTTGCGCATTGTCTCTGGAAAGTTTGAGCGCAATACACTGTACTACCATGTGCGAACAGGAAAAACTTTTCGAGCCTCAAACCCTACAGCATTTATGAGTCAGGACAGAGAAATAATTGATGAAGCTTGGCCGGGAGATATAATTGGTCTTCATGACACAGGGACATTTAAAATTGGCGATACTCTCACTGAAGGGGAATTTGTTAACTTCAAAGGTATACCAAGTTTTTCTCCTCAAATTTTTAGGACCATAATGAACGCAGATCCGCTTAAAGAAAAACAATATCATAAAGGATTAGATCAGCTTGCCGAAGAAGGTGTTGTACAAATTTTCTCAAAAATTCATCAGCCTAATGCGCGAGTTCTTGGTGTTGTTGGACAACTCCAGCTTGAAGTTTTTCAAAGCAGACTTGAAAATGAATATAACGCATTGTGCAAGTATGAACCAATAGACATGAATATTGCCCATTGGATAACAAGTGACAATGAAAAGAAACTAAAAGAATTTGTCGACAATAACACCAAAAAGATATTGGTAGATATTAGAGATAATTATGTATTCGTTTCTGATTCAGAATGGAGTCTTAACCGGGTTCAGCAAAACAACCCCGAAATTAAATTCTATACTACTTCTGAAATGGTAGAGCGAAGAGCTTAAACAAAACCCGTTGCCTGTAGCCATGTCCAAGCAAGAGAGGCATGGCCGCTGGAACTGGGGTGGCAACCATCTGTAGTCCAATACACTTCTGGGCGACTATGTATTAGACTTCGTTGCACCTCTGCAAAGGGTACATATATTGCCTTATATTCAAAAGCCAACGCTTTCACAATTGAAACTCGCTCTTCGAGAAGTGCATTTACCTGTGCATCTGTGCCATTTTCAATTGTTGTTGGACTACAAAGAACAAGTTGCCTCACGCCGGCAGCCAGAGCACGATCTAAAAGCTCTCGATAATTTGCTTGGTATTCAACGGGATTAACATAGGTTTGACCGTCCCAAGAACCAAGGATTCTCCATACATCATTTACACC
>DATFIA010000272.1:0-7870 GCA_035270545.1 Treponemataceae bacterium | reverse complement strand
ATCTGTATTAAACGTAAGTTCATCTATTTTTTTTATGCCACCGGCATTTGATAATTCAAAACCATAATCAAAACTGTACGACACTTGAGAAAAAAGTAAGAGTAAAGCGCAAACAGAAATTAGTTTATATGATTTTTTCATAATGTATCCTCCTTCTCAGAAAGCAGGGCGTTTATGTATTCGGATTTTACTTCAGTACGAGGTGGGTCCATGAGGGTTGCTGTTGGCCATAGAATAAAAAACTTGCTAATGGCCTGTATCATGTTACGTCCAGATATCGCGGATGAAGGATCTACACTCACACTCCAAAATGAATTATTTCGTAATTCTTTCCATGCATACCTGGGGCTTTGTGTTAAAGACCACATAATTCCACCGGGTAGTGAATAGTTTTTCATAAGAAAAAATGAAATCATTTTAACAGGTATTTTATCCGTTGGTTTTGCAGTAAACGGAAAACTTTCAAATCGATCACAGTAGGCCCATGCTTCAAAAGGAGAAACATTCATTCCGAGTTCTGTAGCAATGAGATATGAGAAATCCATGTAATTAACATGATCTTTTTCAAGAATTTTACTTATTTGCTCTGCGTCCTGAGCAATGGCACTAAATGCAATACTTGTTAAAAGTAATATAGCCAATAGTTTTTTCATTCGCTATCCTCCTGGTCCATAATTATAATCTCCACCCGACGATTTTTGCTTCGTCCTTCTGTAGTATCATTTGAAGCTAATGGAACTGAGCCACCCATTCCAGTAAATATGACTGAATTAGCAGTTCTAAAACCTGAGTCTATAAGATATTGAGCTACGGTTTGGGCCCGGTCTGTAGAAAGAGTTAACAACTCTTCTTCGTCTGATCCTTCCATATTTGCAGCATGACCTACAATATTTAGTTTTCTGTCTTTCAGAGTTGACAATAGATTGCCAATACTAGAAATTTTCTTTTTTTCCGTCTCTACAAGTTTTGCTGAATCTGGCTCAAACTGTATGTTTTCTATAGAAAGTACAATTCCAGCATCAGTTTGTTTTACTTCGACATTTTCTACTTTTTGAGAAATTATTTGTTGTTGAAGTTGATTGATTATTCGTTCACGCACAATGTCAATAACAGTTCTAAAATCATCGTTTATTTCTTTTTTGTATAAAAAAGAGGTGTCGTCCGTAAAACGGTATTGCACGGCTTCGTTAAGAACTATTTTTTTTGGACTACCAGATTTTTCGTCCCAAAGGATCGTCATTATTGACTTTCCAACAATTCGACTTATACCAGTTTCCTTTGCTTCTTTAATATCAGTAATATGGAACGTATACCATGAAGCTGTAATATTGTAATAGCTTCGATTATCAAGTTGTACAAAATCACCACATGAATAATTAACGGGAACAACAAGGACTAGTGGGTCGGATGATCCATAGTTTTGTAAATTATAGGTTATCTTTGCCGTTTCTTGCCACGATACTCCTGGTTCAATACTACTTTGTGGAAAAGAGGGTATTCCTTCAATATGAGAGATAGTACTTTTTTTCTTTGCTGCAGTTTCTTGAAGAATAGCATCTTGTACTATTAACACTGGTTTTTGTGTAACTGAATCAAGAGTGATCACAGATTCTGTTATAGTCTTTCTTGTTTCATATTGTTGTCCTTTGCTCGCCTTCCATATTAAAACTTCAGCTTGCATGGGTATGAGACCGATTAAAATCATTATGCAACATGACACTTTAGAATTAATCTTCATTTGCAAAACTCCTTATACTTTAATTTTAGTTTCCTTATATGTATTTAGAGAAAACAATTATGTATAATAGTAGTATAACGCATAGATTCTTCAATTTCGATAAAAATATCTTTTTCTTTTATGTTTCTCCTCTTTTTTTTCCATTGTGTTATACTTGGTATCAACCCATTCTGAAAATTTTTATTGGAGAATTAAAATAGTGAAAAAAACGAATGTAATTACGGATTTTCTAAAGAAAAACCTTGAATATCTTGCAGCTTTATTTTCATTTGTATTTTTTTTAGCCCTTTCATTAACTTCAAGTGGCTTAAAAACTGAATATGGATTTTACGATACCCTTTTGGATCTGAAACCTGAAGTTTCTGAGAGAAAAGATATTCTTCTCGTTAACATTGACGATGAGGCTATAGAGCAAATAGGTGCTTGGCCTTGGACTCGAGATATTATAGGTGATGCACTTGTCCGTTTGCGAGAAAGCGGCAGTAAATATGCAATTTTTGATATTGAATATTTATCTCCAGGGCAAACGGGCGTTAATAGAAATTATGTAAAAACGGTATTTCCCTCCGAATATAAAACTGTACATGCCGAAATTCTTGAATATCTTGCAGGCTTTACCGAAGCTATTGCTACACAACAAATTCCACTCGATTATGTGAACGAAGTGGGACAGGATATGTCAAATAGCGTCAATGAGTGGATGAGCGAGCTTTCTGGCTCAATTACATCTAACATTTTTCAAGATAATGATGAATATTTAGCCCATGGTTTGCATTTTTTTGGAAATTCATTTTTGACTATAAATTCTGAGAGAATAAATACAAACGAAGACACCGAGGACCTTAATGCTTGGGCTTTCGAAAATCGATTGTGGCATAACGTCGTAGATCCTAAAGGTCTTATTGCTCACGAAAATGCGTGGACTAACCGGAAAAGTGATCGTGAAAGAGGAATTGCTCCGGCTATTTTACCTTTGCTACAGGCGGCAAAGGGAGCTGGATTTCCAAACGTAGTAATTGATGAAGATGGAGTACGCCGAAGAATTGAACTTCTCTCAGAATATGAGGGCGCCTACGTAGGTCAGCTTGTTTTCGCTCCTATTCTTGATATTTTACAACCAGATAAAATTGAACGTAGCGGACAAAAATTAATCCTTCGAAATGCTCTTGATCCTAAAGATATAGAGTCTGGGAACCGTGTAACAATCTCTATCCCCCTCGATGGTAGAGGGCGTATGCTTATAAACTGGTTAAAAAAACCGTTTTCCTCTGCATCAGAAGAATCTGATAAAAGCTTTAGGCATATTTCAATTTACGCCCTTGTACTAGCAGATGAATTTGAGCAACGCTTAATACAGAACCTAACTGATATTACAGGTTATCGCATTAATGATGCCTCAGGCTATTTGTCATACCATAAGATAGCAGTGGGCTTGCTCAGTCGTTATGGAGAACTGGAAACCTGGAAAGCAGGTTTACTCGATAATTCACGCAACGACTATGATGCGTATTTTGCTGAAAAGAAATCTTTTTTTGATTCATATGCTGAATATCTCCAAGGTGGATATGATACTAAGATACAAGAAAGAATTGACAGCATAAAAGAATCTACTGGCGATGACCGGTATGCTACTTTAGCATCGGACATTAAGCTCAGTTTTGACACTTTCAGAAAAAATTATACCATATATGCAGAGCATGTTGCGAGACTCGAAAAAGAGTGTCAGAATTCGTTTTGTATTATTGGATATAGTGGGGTAGGGACATCAGACCTCGGAGTTAATCCATTCCAGGAATCGTATCCGAATGTTGGAACTCATGCAAATATCTTTAATACAATAATGAACAGAGAACTCATTACTCCCCTTGCTGTGTGGGTGTCTTGGATTCTGGGTTTTGTTTTATCTATAGCTTCAGGATTGGCCTTTAGGCGAATTAAATCTATGCGTGGAAGACTTCTATTTGGTGTTTTTTCAATTCTTACTGTTTTTGTCGGTTTAGCTGTTCTTTTTGCATTCTTCCGAATATACATACAGCTTTTTGTACCTTTGCTTTCTGTTACTCTTACCTTCCTTTTGGTTTCAATTTTAAAATTTGTTTTTTCAGAGCAAGAAAAGAGTTTCCTTCGTAAAGCTTTTGGCGTATATCTTTCTGCCGATGTTGTAGATCAAATTGTTGCTGATCCTTCCCTTTTAAAACTTGGTGGAGAAGAAAAACAGATTACTGCATTCTTTACAGATATTAAAAGTTTTTCATCCTTATCAGAAAAAGTTACACCTGAACATCTCGTAGAAATTCTTAATAAATATTTAACGATTATGAGTGATCTCATCCTCGAGCAAAAAGGGACTATTGATAAGTATATTGGAGATGCGATAGTTGCCTTTTTTGGTGCTCCGCTCGATTTGCCAGATCATGCAACCCGCGCCTGTCTGGCAGCGGTGCGCATGAAACAGGCAGAAGAAAAACTGAATATAGAAATGCTCGCAAATAATGAAACTCCTATGCCTATAAACACCCGTATAGGTATAAATACAGGGGCTATGGTTGTAGGTAATATGGGTACTGAAACAAAAATGAACTACACAATGATGGGGAACGATGTAAACCTTGCAGCCCGTCTTGAAGGTGTAAACAAGGCTTATGGAACCTGGATTCTGGTTTCTGAAATTACGTGGAATCTGACCGGAGACATGTTCCTTGGAAGAAAACTAGATAGAGTTCGCGTAGTCGGAATTGATACTCCCGTACAGCTATATAATATTATGGCTGTTCGCTCAGAAGCATCTGGAAAAATGGTGGCCCTTGCAGAGAAGTTTGATTCGGCCATTGCAGTGTATATTCAAAAAAAGATGCCAGAGGCTCTTTTATTGTTTAACAAGTGTCTCGAAATTGATCCAGATGATGCAGCCTCAAAAATTTATCTTGACCGTGTCCGTGAGCTTTTAAAAAATGGTATTCCAGATGACTGGACAGATATTATAAACATGACTAGCAAATGATGTGGGGTTAATTTTTTGTGAAGTGCATTGAGCAATCTGTATCCTGTGAACTGGAAATTAAAAAGTCGCGATTTTTAGCAGAAGCAATGCCTGTTTCAACCCAGGAAGAAGCTCGTTCAATGCTCAAGGAAAAAAAGGCCCAATACGCTGAAGCAAGCCATGTTGTTCATGCTTTTGTTATAGGTTCTGCTGGTGAAATCTTGGGTTGCTCCGATGATGGAGAGCCCTCTGGTACTGCAGGAAGGCCCCTTCTTGATGTCTTAAAGGGTTCAGGCATTACAAATATTCTTGTAACAGTTACTCGGTGGTTTGGAGGGACTCTTTTAGGCACAGGAGGCCTTGTAAAAGCCTACGGAGACTCAGTTAAAGCAGTTCTCGCTTTAGCAAAAACTCATGAAATAATACATACTCGTGAATTTTCAGTACAAGTCTCCTATGATTCGTTTGATCGCATATCTCGTGAACTTTCTACACTTGGAGTTACCGAGGTGAAAGAGACTTTTTCAACTGAGGTGCTGCTCGAAGGTCGAGTTATTGTTGAAAATATAGATTCATTTGCTTTGCGCATTTCTGATCTTACACATGGTAAAGCCCACCCCGTTTTTATCCCCTAGAATAATTCTCTCTTTTTTTATATAATAACCACAAAATAGAACGACCTTAACGGTTACGTAACCAGGTTTTTAAGGAGAAAAGCATGATGTATTCGGCAGAAGTGGAACATATGTGTCCTCTTGCCAAGGCAGCAAATCACGGCCCATCCCCCATTCCTCAAGAGGGAAAATGGGTTCAGTCAAAAGAAATTAAGGATATTTCCGGTTTTACCCATGGTGTGGGCTGGTGCGCACCCCAGCAGGGAGCCTGTAAACTGAGTCTTAACATTAAAGAAGGAATCATCGAAGAAGCCTTGGTTGAAACACTCGGCTGTACCGGTATGACTCACTCTGCTGCTATGGCGTGTGAAATTCTTATTGGCAAAACTATCCTTGAAGCTCTCAATACAGACCTTGTTTGTGACGCTATTAATACAGCAATGAGAGAACTCTTTCTTCAAATCGTTTATGGTCGCAGCCAATCTGCTTTCTCTGAAGGTGGATTACCTATTGGCGCTGGACTTGAAGACTTGGGCAAAGGTCTTCGCAGCCAAATTGGTACTATGTATTCTACTAAAGCTAAGGGACCCCGCTACCTTGAAATGGCAGAAGGCTATGTAACTCAGCTTGCTGTCGATGAAGAAGGAGCTATAATTGGCTACGAATTCGTTAGCCTTGGCAAAATGATGGATTCGATCAAAAAAGGCATAGACGCTAACGAAGCACTGACAAAAGCAAAGGGTACCTACGGTCGTTTTGCTGATGGCGTGAAATTTATAGATCCGAGACATAGTTAAGGAAGGGAGGAATAGTATGGCATTGTTTGAAAGCTACGAGCGCAGAGTCAACCAGATTCTTCCCCTGCTGAAGAAATATGGTATTGAAACAATCGAAGACGCAAAAAAAGTCTGCGATTCAAAGGGTGTAGATGTTGCTAAAATTGTTAGTGATGTTCAACCTATTGTTTTTGAAAATGGAAAATGGGCATACATTGTTGGAGCTGCTATTGCAATAAAAAAAGGTGATTCAAATCCTGTAAATATTGCTAAGACACTCGGTGAAGGACTCCAAGCTTTTTGTATTCCCGGTTCTGTAGCCGACGACCGCAAAGTTGGACTAGGACACGGAAACTTAGCAGCTATGCTTCTTTCCGATGAGACTAAGTGTTTTTGCTTCCTTGCAGGACATGAGTCTTTTGCTGCTGCAGAAGGTGCTATCGGTATTGCCCGAAGTGCTAACCGCGCACGAAAAGAACCTCTTCGAGTAATTTTGAATGGCCTTGGAAAAGATGCCGCTCAGATTATCAGTAGAATTAATGGTTTTACCTATGTTCAAACTAAATTCGATTATTATACCAGTGCTCTAACAGAAGTGAAACAAATCGCCTACTCAAAAGGTGAGCGAGCTGCTGTTCGCTGCTACGGTGCAGATGATGTTCGTGAAGGTGTTGCAATTATGCATAAGGAAGGTGTTGATGTTTCTATTACAGGAAATAGCACCAACCCAACCCGCTTTCAGCATCCTGTCGCTGGTACATACAAAAAAGAATGCTGGGAACAAAACAAGAAGTTTTTCTCTGTAGCCTCCGGTGGTGGAACGGGGCGAACCTTGCATCCAGATAATATGGGAGCTGGTCCTGCTTCTTACGGTATGACCGACACCATGGGTCGTATGCACTCTGATGCTCAGTTTGCTGGCTCTTCTTCTGTTCCAGCTCACGTTGAAATGATGGGTCTTATCGGTATGGGCAACAACCCTATGGTAGGAGCTTCTGTTTCTGTAGCTGTAGCAATTTCGGAGGCAATGAAGAAATAAGGGGTACCTTATTTCTTCCGTAGTTTGGCAGCTTCGCTGTCAAACTACAATGAAGGTTACAGAAGTACCTTATTTCTGTAACCTTCATTGTTTTTATTTTTTCAATAATTTTATTAGCAGTACATAGCTCCTTTCCTTAATAGAGGTTCTCTTTTATCAGATAACCTTATATACTATAGTAAATAGTTAGTATTCAAGGAGTAGCATTATGCTCAAGCACGTTGTAATGTGGCAATTTAAAGATGAGGCAGAAGGCAAGACTCTCAAAGAAAATTGCCTTTATGTGAAAGAACTTCTTGAGGCTTTACCCGCTAAAATCCCATTTATTCGTAAACTCGAAGTTAATCTCAATGATTATCAATCTTCTATGAGTGCCGATATGATTCTCTTAACTGAATTCGATTCAAAAGATGACCTGGATTTATACGGAGTACACCCCGAGCATGTTAAGGTCAGTGAATATGTTGCCTTGGTTCGTTCTAGTCGCATGGTCTGTGACTGGAACCTATGAGGATCTACCATGGCAGCTGAAAAACATGTAAACTGGTTCGCCTTAGAAAAGGCATGTGAAAAGCCTGGTTGTCCTTTATGCACTATTATTGCAGAAAGAACAGCCAGATATATTGATAATATGCTTTTCGAACATGTTTCTGACCGAGGTTTTAGGGCAAAATATCGAGAAGCCGGTGGCTTTTGTTCTATGCATGCTAAAAACCTTGAATC
>DATFIA010000271.1:0-9298 GCA_035270545.1 Treponemataceae bacterium | reverse complement strand
CACTCTGATTATATTTACCATGTATTTTAACGCTGGTATAATTCCGTCTTATCTTCTTCTCAAAGACCTTTCAATGCTAAACAAGCCTATCGTTCTTGTTGTTCCATACTGCCTCAGTGTATTCAATATTATAATTATGCGCAGCTTTCTTTCTGGGATTCCTTTAAGCATGAGAGAATCGGCAGAAATAGACGGAGCAGGACCTATCCGTATTCTTGTAAGTATTTATTTACCTCTGTCAAAACCTGTTCTTGCCACCTTAGCATTGTTTTATGCGGTAGGACGATGGAACGGATTTTCAGATGCCTTAATGTTTATGAGTGAAAGAAAATACTATCCTATTCAACTTCTGCTCTACAACCTGATCAATGCAATATCTAACATCGATATCGTAACTGCAGAAGGTGGTTCTGCTCCAGGACTTTCAGAGTCACTCAAAGCAGCAGCTATTATGTTTGCGACAATTCCCATTCTAATTGTATATCCTTGGCTGCAACGATACTTTATCGCCGGCGCAACCTTGGGGGCAGAGAAGGGTTAATGAGGAACTTGGACACGTTGTGTCTGTAGAAATACTATTTGTAGGAGAATTATTATGAAGAAGTTTCTTCCAATTCTTGTATGTCTTCTTTTGTCAGCAGGGATATTATTTGCTGCTGGAAAGAAAGATCAAGGATCCGACTCAAAAAGTGATGACCTCGTCAACGGAAAATTTACGACGACCAAATCAATTACAGTAGAGATTTATGATCGAAGTAACGACGGAGGCTCAAACCCTGAAGACAATTTTTATACCACTTTCATTAAAGAAGGTATGCTTAGGGATCACAATGTCGCAGTAACATTCAAACGTGTACCTCGCTGGACTGAAGTTGAAGCTATGAATAATCTACTTGCCGCAAACGATGCGCCAGATGTTTGTGTTACATACAGCTATCCAACCATTCAGACTTATGCAAATATGGGTGGAGTACTCGACATGGCTCCGTATTTAACAAAATACAAAAAAGACATACCAAACCTGTACAGTCTTTTAGGCGAAAGAAATATCAACTGGAACAAAGATCCTGAAGCAGGAACTATTTATGCTGTTGAAGCCCTTTTATTCCACAATCTTCGTACTTCTGTTTTTGTTCGTGAAGATTGGCTCAAAAAACTTAATATTGCTGAACCTAAAAATCTTCAAGAGTTCGAAGCAATGCTCAAAGCATTTAAAACAAATGCAAAAATATTACTTGGAGCAGATGCAGACAAGATAATTCCATTCTCACTTAGTATTGATGTGGGCTGGCGCGCAGATCTTTTAACAACTTCATTTGTTCCTAGTAAAATTTCCGACAAAGACATGTGGATTAATGGATTTGATGACAGACGTCTTTTATGGCCAAATTATAAAGAAGGAATCCGTGTCTTAAACAAGTGGTACAACGAAGGCCTCATTTGGAAAGATTTCGCTCTCTATTCAACAAGTGACAAAACTGAATCTAACTTAATCAAAGCTGGTTACGTTGGTGCTATGATTCAAAACTGGGACGTTCCATATCGTGATGGAGATCAGGGAATTCATGCAAGTTTGAAAAAACTAGCTGGACCAGATGCAGGATTTATAGCTATAGACTGTTTCAAAAACGACGCTGGAAAATATGCTAAATATCTTAGTCCTCCAGTTGACCGTAAGGTATTTTTCCCTGCTACCAATAAAGAACCTGTAGCATCTCTCTTGTATCTTGATTGGATTAGCAAGCTAGAAAACCGAAAATTCCTTCAAATTGGTGAAACTGGAGTTACCCATGAAGTCCAGGCAGATGGTTCAGTAAAGGCTTTAGGTGTTAAGGGTGATAAAATCATGAACTCAGGAAGTAACATCGACTATACCATTACTATCAACGGTCTTGACCTTGGAAACACAGAATTAAATGCAAAATCTCTTGCTCTCGGTTATGCCGGTGTTGATAAAAAATATATCGAAAGAGCTTATGCAACACAAAAAACCGATGCTCGTATAACAAGCAATTTTAACGTCGGCGAAATAAAAGCCGAAGAAGGCATGGGTCCAGCTCTTAAGGAAAAACGTGACAATATGTTAGTACAATCTATTGTTGCAAAACCTGCACAGTTTGACTCAATCTACGACAATGGAATGAAAGATTACATGTCGTCCGGAGGAAAAGCCATCATAGACGAACGTGCTGCTAAATACGCAGCGTTCTTCAAATAACAAAAAAGTTATTTTGTAAAAACGGTGGCGAGAATCTATACAGATTCTTGCCACTACTTTTGGATACCAGACACCTATATAGGAGTCCATTCAAACACAAACAGGGAGATAAAAATGTCGGTTTCTACCGTTGTTATCATCGATGATCATCCTGTATTCATTAAAGGTTTGACTCAGCTCATAAATAGTTATAAAGAGTATAAAGTCATCGGAGATGCAAATTGTCAAAACAGTGCAATAACTCTCGTCGATGAAAAGAAACCAGATATTGTGATTGTCGATCTTAATCTTGGTGACGAAGATGGACTTGATCTTATTAAAAATCTTAAAAATCGCTTTCCCTCAATAACAATCCTAGTTCTATCAATGCATGACGAGCGAAACTATGCAGAAAGAACACTACGAGCAGGGGCTCGCGGTTATGTCATGAAAGACGAAGCATACACACGAGTTATTGACGCAATAAAAACGGTTCTTTCAGGAAAAATATGGCTCAGCGAATCAGAACATGAACGACTCTTCAACAATATGACTTCTCCCAATTTTAACGAGATTGAAAAAGTTGCAGACAACAAAATAAAATTACTCTCTGATCGCCAACTTCAAATTCTCAGAATGATTGGCAAGGGACTCGGTACCGTTGAAATTGCCTCTAAATTAAACTTAAGTACGAAAACTATTGGATCTCATAAAGAACATATAAAAATGAAGTTGGATTGTACCTCAATCCAAGAGCTAAATTTAATGGCTATTGAACTTACAAACAACAAAGCTGGCGAATAGTAAAGATTTTTATTTTATACGCTTTTTCATCTTTTCTATGGCTTCCCACAAACCTAAAATATAATTTGCACCAAGAGCTCTATCGTACAACCCGTAGCCCGGACGAGCTTGCTCATCCCAGATCATGCGCCCATGATCTGGTCTAACATAGCCAGTAAAACCTGAATCGTGAAATGCACAGACATTTTCAAACATATCTTGATCTCCACATTCACTTAAGTGAGCAGTCTCATTAAAATCTGTAGGAGACGTATGTTTAATATTTCGCAAATGTGCAAAAGGGATTCGATCCTGAGAGGCAAACTCACGTATAATGGAAGGAATATCGTTATCCAACCGTGCGCCCAAACTTCCAGTACATAAGGTAAGTCCATTATAAGAACTTTCGTTTAGCGAAAGAAAAGTACGTATGTTTTCTGCCGAAGTTATCACCTTTGGTAAACCGTAGAGATCCCAGGGTGGATCGTCGGGATGCATACCCATTTTGACATCATACTCTTCTGCAAAAGGAATAACAGAATCGAGAAAATACTTCATATTTTCCCAATACCGCTCTTTTGACACTGTGCTGTAAAAAGCGATATTTTCACCCATTTCCTCTAAGCGCTCAGGCTCCCATCCGGGTAAACTGTATCCTTGAGATTTACCAAACATTGAATCTGCCATAGATACTGGATTCATCGCTAAAACCTGATCATGTCTATACGCCATAACAGTACTGCCATCTGCTAATTCGTAGGCAAGATCACTTCGAGCCCAATCCATAACCGGCATAAAATTATAACAAAGACATTTTATCCCAACTGCGGAAATATTTTTTATCGTCTCTATATAATTCTTAATATAACCCTCCCTGGAGGGGAGCCCTTTTTTAATGTCTTCGTGAATATTAACGCTTTCAATAACTTCCATCTCAAGCCCAGCCGAATTTACTTCACGCTTAAGAGCCTGCAAACGCTCAAGAGGCCAAACCTCTCCAACAGGAATCTTATTTAAGCATGTAGCAACTCCCGAAACACCAGGAATTTGCTTTATTTGTTTTAACGAAACACTATCATCACCTTCGGGAAACCAACGTAAAATCATCTTCATTTTTTTATCTAACTCCTTTTTAAATATCTTTATTATTAAACGGTACAAACGCATTATATATTACAGTACCATATATTAAATATGAATAAAGCAATTAAATACCAATTTTTAATTTTTGTCTTTCATTCTAAATATGCAATTTGACAGGTTCACATTCGAGAGCCTATAATTTCAAGTTATGATCTTAAGAAAAAAAATATTATTTCTGGCCGCCTTCCTCGTATTTGCCGGTTTAGCGACTTTTTTTCTTGCGCTACTTAATCAGCCTTATTACAACAGCGGAATTCAAGTAAATCTCAGAGATGACGGATTCCATGTAACCAAGGTTGCATCAGATTCTTCTGCACAAAGAGCAGGTCTCACTGTTGGCATGATCTTGGAAGAACTAAATGGTACAGACGCTATACAGCTTTCAGAAATCTCGAACAATAATTTACCTGCCTTCTTAAAAATAGCGACCCGAATATTTAAGGCAGACAATGTTATAAAAGCGCGTACTAACGATGGTCTAATCTTTTCCTTTGAAAGCATAAACGTGAGCTGGTTACAACAGCTTAGCTTATTAAGCGCTGAAATAATAAGCAATATTATAATAGGAATATTGTTTGTAGCTGCTGGTGTTTGGCTCCTTGCAATAGGAAAGGAAAACAAAGCAGTACCTTGGTTTGCCGCTTTTTGTATTGGAATGGGACCCACAATAGGTCTGTCTTTTTTCATTTCGTATTGGTCTCCATTTCTTTTAGCAATTAGATTCATTGGACTCGACCTGTTTGGAATAACCAGCCTTGTTTGTTTGGTTTCCTTTGTACATCATTTTCCTGAATACCGACCATTCAAGGTATGGTGGATAGTCAGCTTAACCCCAATTTTACCAATTCTTAAATACATCTGTATTGGACTTGGACTTCTTGAAGCCTACGGTCCTGCCATGTTTTTAATACATATCTCCGTCGCACTGGCTTTGCCTTATACCATCGTCTTACTCATACTCCAGCATAAAAATACCTCTGCCGGTGGGAAGCGCCGTATCAGATGGATATTAGCAGGTCTTGCACTAAGCCTTGTTCCCTATGTACTGTACATGATCTCTTTATTATTCAGAGCAAACTTTCTAACCACAAGCACAGATATACTTAATTTTATTGCCAGTTATGCTATTCTTCTGTTTCCCATAACAGTTGGAATAGGAGTCGTAAAATATCGCTTTTTCGATATAGATGAATTTCTTAACCGCTTCACAGCACTAGCCTTTTTAACTTTTTGTTTTACAATAACCTACACCTTTATTTTTATTGTACTTCTTGAAAAAACACTCAGCCTTGAAATTTATATTCTTCTCCTTTTAACTGCACTCGTTTCTCCATGGGCGTATAAACGAATAGAAAAATTGGTTGACCAAATTTTTTGGAAAGGCCGCAAAGACAAAAGACAGATACTGACAGAAATGGAGCAAGAACTGGTAGGGGTAACAAAAAAAGAAGAAGCATTTCCCGTGGTAAGTGCAGCCCTTCTCTCTGCCTTCTATCCAGTTTACATAGAGTTTATCAAGGTATCCCCACAAGGCCAGGTATGTGAATTCGATTATCCAAAAGATAGACAAAAACAACTGACGGATGATGAAAGGTCTATCTCTCTCTCCTTGGGCAAGCAAGATTTGCATGATTGTATTCTTAAAATTGGTAGAAAGAGAGATGACGATATTTACACTAAAGACGATTTAATGCTTTTGGATAGTGTAGCAGCCCAACTTTCTAAAGTCTTTGACAACTGTGAACTGTACCAAAAACTACAAGAATCTTTGCTCAATGAATCCCGTGCCCAGCGCACCGCAATACTGTCTCTCGCGAAATTAACCGAATATCGCGACAATGAAACTGGAATGCACCTAGAGCGTATCCAAGAATATTCTCGACTCCTCGCCTTACAATTACAGGAAGACAAGCTTGTAGCAGAGTATCTAACTGATGCCTACATAGACGATTTATGCTTATCATCGATACTTCATGACATAGGAAAAGTTGGAATACCAGACCATATTTTACTTAAACCCGGCAAGCTTAAGCCAGATGAGTTCGAAATAATAAAGCAGCATCCATTAATTGGTGGAAAGGTACTTGAAGCTGCAGAAACCCACAATCCAGACCGCTCCTTCCTTGCCATTGGCAAAATGGTTGCCTATTACCATCATGAAAAATGGGACGGAAATGGCTATCCCTTTGGACTAAAAGGAAACGCCATTCCTTTATCTGCCCGTATTGTTGCTGTAGCAGATGTATATGATGCCCTACGCTCCGATAGGCCCTACAAAAAAGCATTTACTCACGAAAAGGGCATAGAAATAATAATTGCAGATTCCGGCACACACTTTGATCCAATCTTAACCGACGCACTAATAGCTATAGAAAATAAATTCGCATCAATAAATAGATAGATAATTAGTTCGAGAGAATAAAAACCGAGAGAGAACAGACAATATTAAATTGTCCAAACTCCAGACACGGTCTATACTAATCTAATGAAGAAAGCTCAACAAATTCGATGTTTATATCTAGTGCTTCTGTCCCTTGTTTTTTTACCGGCTATACACGCTTCTGGTCAAGAAACCGATCTTACTCGACATGTTATGACGGTATGGACCTCTCGTGAAGGCCTTCCTTCAGACACAATTTTAGATGTAGCACAAGACAGTTTCGGATATATCTGGCTTGCTTCATATGATGGTCTTGTTCGTTTTGACGGAGAAACCTTTACAGTGATGACACCAGACGAAGGTGGTTTTACTGGTAAATCTGCGCGGGTTATAAAGGTAGCACCAGATGGGACCCTCTGGGTCGGCACAAATACAGCTGGTTTGTATGCTCAAAAAGAGGGGCATTTTCTCCACTATGGAATAGAAGAAGGATTGCCAGATCTCTCGGTTCGCTCTATTGCTTTTGGAAATGACGGATCAGTGTGGGTTGGCACAACTAATGGCGTTTCTGTATTCCGTGGCGGACGTTTTGTTCCCGCCCCTGGGTCAGAAAACACTGTTTTTGGTATTGCAAATTTTATACTTCCCTTAAATGATGGAACAGTCGTTGTAGGGGCTAATTTGCCAGGATTGCATCTCATCACTTCAAAAGAAACTGTTTCATACATGGAAGATCAGGGCTTAAACAAATGGTCTTTTTCTGCTGCCTGGCTCGATCCCGGCGGACAACTCTGGCTTGGTACCAATTCTGGCCAAATAATTATAGTTTCACGAAATGAAGTCCGCCGTCTAATTGAGCCGGAATTTCTTCGAGGATCCAGCATAAATGCTTTTTATGGAGAATCCGGTGGAGCTGTATGGGTCGCTTCAGACCGCGGAATACTGACGATTAAGGGCAATACGGTAGAATCCTTTTCAGAATCTGAAGGACTCCCTGGTAATGTTGTATCCTCTTTATGCCGCGACCGTGAAGGTAATTTATGGGTAGGTACCGAAAGAGGCGGTTTAGCAAAATTTAGCCTTGGTAAATTTATGAATATTTCTCAGGTAGACGGACTCATTAGTGACGCCGTAAACGGAGTAACTGAAGATCGCTTTCGCAGTATTTGGGTGGCAACAGACCAAGGAGTATCATTTTTCCCATCTACTACAGATTCCTTTCATACCGATCCTCTACGTCAAGAACAGGTTAAAAAAGTTCTCTCCATGCTTACAGGCGTTCGCGTTCGTCAAGTTCGAATGGATTCAGATTTTACCCTCGTTTTTTCAACTTACTCAGATCATGGTCTTTTGTTCTTTCATCCAGACGGCTCCCTAACATCTCTTACAAAAAAAGATGGGCTTCCCGTTAATAGAGTTCGTTTTTCAACTCGAACTCGCAAAGGAGATTTATGGATTGGAACAACTGCAGGCCCTGTTTTATACACAGATTCAGAAGTTCAAGCCTATGGAATTGATTCAGGCCTACCCAACTTATTTATTTTATGTGCCATGGAAGACTCAAAGGGAAGAATGTGGCTTGGTACCGATGGAGGAGGCCTTTCCATTCTAGAAAATGGAAAGTTCAAAACGTTAAGTACCTCCGACGGTCTTGCAGGAAACGTAGTGTTCCGCATTCTTGAAGACAGCCGCGGTAATGTATGGGCTTGTACATCCGACGGACTAAGTTTGTATACCGAAAATAAATTTATCACATGCAATGCTATACCTGGCATCGTAGCAGAAAGTGTTTTTGAAATTATAGAAGATCAACGATCAATGCTATGGATTGTCACAGGGAAAAAAGTTTTTCTTGTTTCGGTAGATGAGCTTTCTGAAGCCACTCTTAAAAAGACCCTGCTTGCTGGAGCTCGAAGCTTCGATCGTCTTGACGGGCTTGCAGGGCAACTTTCTGCGAATGCGTGGGCCTATATAAATGAGTTTGGTATAACCTATTTCCCTACTCTTAAAGGTCTGTCAATTTATAACCCTCAGTCGGTAGCTCATAATACCCTTCCCCCACCCGTGAGAATTGAAAAAGTCTTGGTGGACGGTGCGAGTGTTATTCCAGGGAACGGTAGGCTCATTCTTTCAGCTCACGTAAGACGTATAACCTTCCATTATACTGCGTTAAGTTTTGTAATACCCCAGCGAGTTTGTTTTGAATATATGCTCGAAGGGTATGATCGCGATTGGATTTCTGCAGGAGTCACCCGAGAAATTGGCTATACAAACCTTCCCCCCGGTGAGTATTCTTTCCGGGTAAAAGCAAAAAACAACGACGGAGTTGTTAACGAAGCTGGGGCAGAACTGCATTTAAAGAAAAAACCGTTCTTTTATCAAACAATTCTATTTTATATAGTATTAGCTTCTTTGCTTGTTGGACTAGGATTTTTAATAGCCCTATTGCGTGTTCGCCAGCTCGATCGCCACGCCCGTGAATTGAATCGCTTGGTAGAAGAAAGAACTGCAGAACTTGCACTAGAGCAGAAAAGAAGCGATAAATTGTTACATAATATTCTGCCTCCTGCAGTCGCCCTTGAACTAAAAAATACTGGCAGTGCCACCCCACAAACATACGGTGAAACTGCAGTTCTTTTTGCAGATATTGTTGGGTTTACCCCTTGGGCAGAAACAAGGAACCCTGCAGAAGTCATTTGTGAACTCAATGAAATTTTTACCGCCTTTGACGAGATTATGGAAAAATGGGATTGTGAGCGAATTAAAACCCTGGGAGACGGCTACCTAGCCTGTTG
>DATFIA010000270.1:0-6769 GCA_035270545.1 Treponemataceae bacterium | reverse complement strand
AACCTGAATAGATTGCTTGCTTGTAGAAAAATATTTTAAACCCTCTAAAGAAGAAAGAGATCTAAAAATATGAGCAATTTTATCTGTTTCTACTTTTGTTGCTTTGTGTTTTTCGTATAAATATAAAATTTCTACAAAATAACAAGACCGAGGATCTACGCCAGAAATTGCTTTTTTTGCTAGATCTAACGATGGGGTGAGAGTAATTTTCGCTTTTTCATCTTTATATGCCGATCTTTGGATTCTCCCAGTTTCTTTGAGCTCTTTTGCAACTGAAACTGGTAAAAGGTCATCAAGTTGAAACATTTTTTCTTCTGAGAAACCAAAAACTCCAATCATACCAAAGATAAAAAGCGAAAACAGAAGCTTCATCTATCGGCCTTTGTAAAAAACTCGAACCTGTTTGTACAGGCCTTCGCCTTCACTTTTAGTATCAATATCGCCAATATCATTTAATGTTGTGTGAATAAGCCTTCGCTCAAATGGATTCATAGGTTCAAGAAGCATAGAACCACGTGTTGTACGAACACGATCTGCAGTTGAATATGCAAGTCTTACCAAAGATTCTTCTCTGCGTATTCTATAGTTTTCTGAATCGAGGATAATTCGAGTATCTGCACGGCCTAAACGTCCTGCATATACATTTGCAAGAAGTTGTAAGGCATCAAGGTTTTTTCCTTTGCGACCAATTAAAATTGATGAGCTTGCAGAAGAAAGTCTCAAACCTATTTTTTTCTCTTCTCGGGACATAACTTCAACATTTACGTCGTAACCCATTTTTCTCACTACAGAAGCAATAAAATCAATCATTGCTTTTTCAAAATCATTTTGAGGTAGGGGATCCTGAAAAATATTTTTTCCTTTTGGAAAAGAACCTTCACTTTGAGTATCTCCAAATTCTTGAGAGTGATACTTTTTTTGTGGTGCTTCATTTGTATGAACACAAATACGCACAAAACCTTTCTTAAAAATTCCAGTTTTCTGAGATTCAAGAATTTCTACATCAAATTGATCTTTTTCAAGATTTAGTTCTGATGCAGCAAGCTCTATGGCCTCTTTTTCAGTTTTTCCTTCAAATTCATATGTCATATTCACACTCCTGGCGAATTAAAATTATTTTTTTACTAATCTTAAATTAGTATCTTTATTTTTCGCCATCATTTTATTAATTATAACTTGCTGTATTAATGTTAGAACGTTGGAGAAAATCCAATAAACAAGTAAACCTGCAGGTGCATTGTAAAAAATAAAGAAGAAAAACAAGGGCATTCCGTACATCATCATTTTCATTGAACTGTTTTGCTGACCAGCTGCTGGTGTTTGCGTTACTTTACTAAAAAGTAATTGAGAAACAACGTAGATCATTGGAAGTAACCGAATATTACTCCATCCAAGGAAGGGTACAGTAAAAGGTAGATTCATAATGCTATCACCTTGGGAAAGATCTGGAATCCAACCTGGTATAAACATAGCACCTCGGAACTCAAAGTAATTATTAAACAAACCGTACATCGCAAAAATTAAAGGAAATTGAATAAGCATTGGTAAACAACCAGAAAGAGGGTTGTATCCAACAGTTTTATAAAACTTTGCCATTTCTTCATTCATTTTTTGCTGATTACCCTGGTATTTGTCCTGAATTTCTTTAATTTTAGGCTGCAATTCTTGCATTTTATGTGTCGATTCAGAACTTTTCTTTGTTAAAGGAAAGAGAATGAGACGCATTAAAACGGTAAGAATGATGATAGATACACCCCAGTTAGGAATAATCTTATAGAAAAACTCCATCATCCATTTTAAAACAACTTCAAGTGGTCCTAAAATACCGCTGCCTTCAACAATTTGATCAAGTCGAATATTACTCATTCCATAAGGATTATTTGTTATAATATTATACTTCGATAGATTTTTATCTGTTCTAGGTCCTATGTAAAATCTCCATACATCAGTAGATTTATTACCAAGAATGGGAGCACGTGTGAGGTAAATTTGAGCAGCTGTTTCGTCTTGGATAGTAGGACGGGTTGAATATAAAAGGGTAGATACTGGTATTTCTTGAGGAATTGCAATCAACGTAAAGTATTTTCCTGCAACACCGGTCCAAGAAATATGATCATTAATTGCTTTTGTTTGGCCCTGTCCAACATTTACTGTCTTTTTCTTTCCCTCAAGTAAATGGTAGAAACGTCTATATTCATATTTATCTTGTTTCTGTTTCCATTCAGGTCCAATTTGAGGAGAAGTAATAAGAGTATAAGAAGCATTATCTGAATTTAACCCTGAAAAAGTAGAGTCACCATTAATAGTTATTTTCAAATCAAACATGTAATCATTTGGTAAAAAAGAATATTGCTTTGCTAAAGTAAAAGTACTAATGCTGCCGTCTTCGTTTTTTACGTCATAATTTCTAAAAAATCCAATACTATTTTCGTCTATTCTTTTTACAGAAAATAAGTCGTTAAGAGGTTTTCCTGAACTATTTCCCAAAATAATTGAAAAGGCCCTATTAGAATCTGTGGTAAAATTTGCCATTTCTACATAGGTATCTTTATCAGAGTGTTTTTTTAACTGATAAGAAAGGATATCTCCACCGCGGTTTGTAAACACAATTTTAACAAGTTCTGTTTCTATTGTTATGTGTTCTTCTGACAGCTGAGTTTCTGTATCTGGTAAAATTTCAATTGTATTTTCTATAAAAGAAGAAGGTGCGATAATTTCTTGATTAGATGATGAAACTGTTTTTTCTGTAGCAGGAAGGTTAGTTGATACTTGGTCTGGAGGAAAAAATTTTGCCTGGATGGTAAATCCACCAATAATCACTAATGTTGAAAGGACAATAGCTATAACTGTATTTTTGTCCATACTGTTCATACTCCTTTAGGGTACTGGATCGTAGCCGCCTTCATGGAAAGGATGACAGCGCAAAATACGTTTTATAGCAATAAATGACCCTTTATATGGGCCATATCGTGTTACTGCTTCGTAAGCATACGCAGAACATGTCGGATAATACCTGCATGACGGAGGGAAAAGAGGCGAAATAGTCTTTTGATACAACCAGATAATTTTGCATAATAATTTTTGCAGGAGTTTTTTCATTTTGATTCCGACCAAAGTCCTGCTTTGTGAAAAAGCCCTTTTAATTGGATTTCTCTTAAAGCAAATGTATCCTTTCCAGGAAAAATTAGAACTGTAAAATTAAAACCTGTTTGTATATAATGCTTATTCAATCGATATACTTCCCGACTTAAGCGTCGAGAAAAATTTCTTTCAACTGCAGTCCCATACCCACGTGGAAAGGTAAAAACAATTTTGTTTTTTTCCAGTCCAGTGGCAAAGACAAACAGTTTTGCCCCGTCACAGCTATATTTTTTTCCTTTCCGGAAAACTAACTGAATTGAGGCAGAATCGGTTAAACGTTCTGCCCTGGTAAATCTAAATAGATTCACTACTCACTTACTATTAAAACGGCTTTTTTTCATCAGCGACACTAAGTTTAATGCGTCCTTTTGCTCTTCTTCGTTTTAAGATCATACGACCTCCACGGGTTGCCATTCTGGCCCTAAAACCGAATTTTCTATTGCGTTTTGTCTTGCTTGGTTGATATGTCCGTTTCATGGAACTTTAGACTCCTTTATTTGTAAGAACCCTGACTTATAAAAGACCGGTTCAAATGTTCAATTCACTATAATTCTATAGGCATGGTAGTATACCTATATCTAGTTTTCAGGTCAAGATACCTTTTTTTCTATTTTGGCTTTCCTTTTTTTATACTGTTTTTTAACTTCTCTAAAATATCTTTTAATTCTTCAGGAATATCCTCACGCACTGTGACATCTTCTTCTTTTTCAATTCGTAAAATATCTTTTCCTATTTCTTTTTCTTCATAAACATAGGGTTTTGTGTATTCAGAAATAACCCGTATCATTAAATTTCTAATATCTAATTCTGGGAAGGCTTTAGACAAAGATGTTATTATTCTTTTTTTTTGTAGAAGTATTTGCTGACTCCATCCCGGATGATCAACTTCTATAACAACGGAACCTTTTACTAAATCTAAAACTTTACTATGAGCAGAAATTTTTTCTCCTACTATTTCTTTCCAACTTCTTACAAAAGAAAGAGATTGCTTCATCTCATTTTCATTAAAACCTTCAAATAATGAATTTATAAGTTCGGAAGCTCTTTTAAATTCTTTACTCATTCCAGGTTCCTTCTTTTATATAATAAATCCTAGTTGTTGTTTTTTTATATTTTTCATATGGTTCTCCAGGTAAAAAAGTACAAAATAATTGATTGTATTCTGGTAATAAGGCAGTAAAACGTTGTCTTTTTTCAGGATCAAGTTCTAACATTACATCATCCATTAATAATACGGGAAGTTTTCCAGTAACTTCGGTATAAAACGTTGCTTGAGCTGTTCTAAGCAATAGGGATAACAATCTTCTTTGTCCTGTCGATGCAGTTGGAACAAATAATGAATTATTTCTCATAAAACGAATTCGATCTCTATGGGGTCCTGACATACTCGTTCCCATTGTTAAATCTAATTCTCTTTTTTCTGCTAATTGAATTAAGATTTTTTCAAATGTTTCATGCTTCCATGACGGAATATATTCTATATTTACGTTTTGAATACCCGAAACTTCAGCATACAGACGAGCAAAAACTCTATTAAAATCATAGATTGTTTTTTTTCTTCGCTTAATTACTTCAATACCACTTTCTACCAATTGTTGATCTACTATATCAATTACATCAGTTCTTTTTTCTTTAAGTAATATATTTCTTGTTTTTACTATTTTTTTATATTGTCGCAATACGTCAATATAAGAAGAATCATACATTGATAGTGATTGATCTATAAAAAATCTTTTTCTCTCTGGACTTCCAACTGCAAAATCCAAGTCGTCATGACAAAAAAGAACACAGGGGATAGTGTCAACTAATTCTTTTCTGTCAATTATTTGCTTGGCATTTTTTTCAATTCTTTTTTTTCCATTGTTCCAAGAAATGGAAACAGAATTGGTTCTCTCTTTTTCATCCTTAAAAATAGATCTAATACTATATGCATTTTGCGAATTAGTTATTATTTCTGCATCGTTTCGTGTTCTAAATGAATTACCGTATGAAGACATATAAAGACTTTCTAAAATATTACTTTTACCTTGACCATTTTCACCCACAAAATAGACCTCCCGAGAGAGGAGGTCTATGGTTTTATCTGCAATATTTCTAAATCCTGTATAACTAACTGATAAAAAAGGCACTCTTTACATTATTCCATTTGCATTGGCATTACAATATGAAAAAAGTCCTTTTCAGGATCAGATTTTAAAGTAATAGCTTTCATAGATTCTGTAAATTCTACAATTACTCTTTCAGAACCAATTACTTTGATTGGTTCTTCTAAATAAAGATAATTAAGGGCAAATACAATATCTTCACCATCAAATCGGCAGGGAATCTCTTCTCTAGCAGTTCCTATTTCAGTTTCTTGTGAACTTATAGTAAGAGTTCCAGAACTAAGAGACATATATATTCTTCTAGATTTTTGTTCAACCAATAAGGCTACTCGTTTTAATGCATCAATTATATCTGAACTAGTAACACTAAATGAATATTTTTGAGATTCTGGAATTACTCTATTATAGTTTGGAAATTGTCCTTCAATCAGTACAGAAGAAAATTCATAATTTGAAAATTTGAAGAAAATATTTTTATCTCCAATTCCTATAGCTATTAAGCCTTCGTCAGATGCACGTCTATTAATAATATTTAAAATTTTAGGAGGAATTATTATTCCCTTAAATTCTGGTAAAGAAACTTCAAATTTCTTCGAAATGTATGCAAGTCTTCTTCCATCAGTTGCAATCATTTGAATATCATTATCTTTTTTCTCTAAAAATACACCATTCATAAAATAACGAGTTTCATCATCTGAAACCGAAAAGATTGTCTGATTAATCATTTCCTTAAATTCTTTTACGGGAATTTCAAAAAAAGATATAGAATCTGATGATGAAAATTCTGGAAACTTATCGCTTGTTATACTTTTAAGTTGGAATTTTGCTTTTTTAGATATTGGTTTGATATTTATTTTTATATCATTTTGATCAAACTCAATTTCTCCTGAAGGTAAAGAAGATAAAATACTCATAAATTTATCACAAAATACTGTTGTTGAACCTGCTTCAATAACATCAACAGGAATTTTTGTTTCAAAATTTACTTTTATATCTGTTGCTCTAATTAATAATGAACCATTTTGAGCTTCTAGGAGAACATTTGATAAGATTGATATTGCATTTTTAGTTGCAATTATCTCTTGAGCAATAATAATTTCCTTTAATAATGCATCTCGATCAAAGCTAAATTTCATATATCCTCCATTTGCTTATATATCTTATATATATATATATAATAATAGTAGTAGTAATAAGGACTGTTAACATCTTGATAACTCATTTAAGTCTTTATAATACAAGAAATTACAGGTTTAATAACTTACGTTAAAGCCTTACATACTTATACACATATACACAGGAACCAAGACTGTTAAGGTCTTGTACACAACATACTAACATAAAATACACAAGAAAAAAACAAAAATTAACTGTTATAGTCTTTAATAAGTTTATTAAGTTTTTGAATGGTTGTTTCTAAAGAAGGTTCTGCTTTAAGGCGTTCTTCTATCTTTTGACATCCATGCATTACAGTAGTGTGGTCTCTTCCTCCAAATTCAATACCTAATTCTGTTGTAGAATAT
>DATFIA010000269.1:0-15392 GCA_035270545.1 Treponemataceae bacterium | reverse complement strand
GCAGATGCTATGTATAGAACTCCTGGTGGCGTTTTGACTCGCACCATTGAAATAATGAGGCAAGAATCATCCCTTCGAGAAAAAGAATTCGCAGATATTTGTATTTCGATAGATATGCAAGATTTTCTTCCAACACAATTTGAGCTTTCAGAGCCTCTTATTGTGGAAGGAGAAAAAACAACTCGAAAATACATTCCAGAAATTCTAGAACTTATAGATCGTTTTCCACAACTTGCTTGGCATACAGAAAAACCAAACCTCCTTGAGGCTTCTCCTATTACCTCTGTTATAGTTGAAGGTGGTACCTCAAAAGATAAACAACTCATGTATTCGTTTTTTCAACATTATCCTGGCTCAAAACTTAAAGATGAGGACTGGGATAAACTATTTTCACTTATAGACAGCACAGGAAAGTTCGTATCAACTCGAATATGGAATACGCAAGAAACAGGTAGTGCACCGCTAACACTCAAACTAGAAACAAGGCAAGAAAAAAAGAACTTGCTCCATCTTGGCTTCTTTTACGAGTCTACCATGTCTTCTGTTATTACCCGAAATATTGACATTATTCCCGCTATTACAATACGAGGTCTCACAACAAACAACTCACTTCTCTTTGCAGAAGTTGAACTTCTCGATGCCCCTGGTGTTTCAATTCGCTTTGATCAAGACATAGGTTCTTTTTTATCCATCAGTCCCTTTTATAGATATGCGAGAGATTTTACCACCCGATTAACAAAAAACACGGTAGCCTGGCAATATCAAACCAACTTACAAAATATGGGTATTGAAATGAGTTTTACACCTGCCGCCGGGTTTGCACTAAGAACAGGGTTACAATTCGATGTAATAGATTATGATGTAATACCTGAAATTCCCTCTGCTCCTGCTGGTAGCTACTTTTCTCTTGTGACCTCATCCTTAGAGTATATTCGCTTAGATTCACTTATTTTTCCTATGCAGGGTGTAGATGTTTCTTTTAACGCGACGGTTTCAGTTCCAGTCTTAGGTTCATCTAATCAGTTTATTATTGCAGGAACTTCTGGTAATACATTTTTATCGCTTGGAACACCTTTTTCTCTCGCTCTTCTGTGGGAAGCAGGAACAGATTTCAGTCTCTCTCCTACAAGTATGTATGCCGCACCATTATGGTATAAACCGGCTATATCTAGTAGAAGGCTTTTTCCAGGCCCCCTATATATTGAAGAGAGAAAAGGTAGCCATGTAGCGGCAATTGGACTTGAAGCAAAACAATATGTCAACTGGGATTCTCGGGGAATTAAATTTCCGGTATTTATACTTGCAAACGGAGCGATCGGTTGTGCCGTCCAAGATTTTAAAAAACAAGACCTAAGCGGTGTTTTTGAAGATCTCATTTATGGAACGGTTAATGCAGGGGCTGGAATTCGTTTTAATAATGCATTTGGTCTCACCCTAAAAGTTGGTATGCATATTAGTATGTATAAAGATTTACTCCCCTATATTACATTTGACGTAGGCACATTAGGGAAAAAGTTATATACCAAAAACTACTAGTATCGAATATCTTCTAAAGCTAGGAGCCTTATTTTAATAGGAAGTCCGCCGCTATAACCGCCGAGACCGCTTCGAGAAACTACGCGATGGCAAGGTATTAGTATAGGAAGAGGGTTCTTTCCCACAGCGGTACCAACTGCTCTGCATGCGCGGGGAGAGCCAATGCGCTCGGCTATTTGAGAATAGGTGAGCGTAGAACCAAAAGGAATACTCAAAACGACATCCCAAACAGCCTCCTGAAAAGGGGTTCCTCGTGCAGACATAGGTATAGAAAATACTTTTCTTTTGCCTTCAAGATATTCACTTATTTCACGAAAACATTGTTTTTTTAAGGGTGTTTCTTGGCTAGCCGTTAACACTGGTGCATCTAAAAAATCTAAACCAACCAAAATTCCACCTTGTTCAACTAGTACAAGACTGCCAATTCCGGAAAATGAAAAATAATGGTTCACCTACAAACCTCCATTTTTAATAGTTGCGTACAAACACCTTATCACATATAATTAATGGTATACATATAAGGAGGGATTCATGTCATTAAAGGCTATGGATTTATTTGAGGCGTATCTGCAAAACAAGCTCCCGCTAGACGAAGGTTATATTGTAACGTCTTTTTTCAAGCACAATTCTACATACAGCATATATGAAATTGTTTCATATTCAGCGGTAAAAGATATTTATGCTTCCGGCGATAATAGTATTACCTTCCATACAAGTGGAAAAAAAATCCATGTTTTGGTTGAACCGTCAACCTATAGACATAAAACAATAGAGCCCTACTGTAGAGCCCAAGATTTTCTTGTTCCTCTCCGTTTTAATGAATCTAACATTATTACCGCTAAAGACCGCTCCCGTATAATCTTTAATAAAGAACCGCAAGCTGCAATTTCTGCATTTACCATATTGAAACCAGAGGGAATAAACTTTTCCTTTCTTTTTTATTCCTTAGACACCGTTTTTGAGTCAATCAATTCATTCTTCGCCAAGACACTAAATCAAGAAGCTCGAGTTCCTCAAGCAGATGCTATAAAAGCTGCTGCTGAAATTTCAGCTCTTTGCGAGAAAACACTTACCTGGCCTAAAGACGAATAATAGATGAGACTCCTTGTCGTATACGGTCTTAAAACAACCGACTACGGCTGGCTGGAACACTTCTATCCAGCCTTTAGACTCATAGAAACATGCAAAAACCGGAGTATTGAACTCCGGTTTTTATTTCCCCAAGATGTTTCTCTTTTCTTAGCAAGTATAGAGGCTCATTCATTTTCGCCAGACAAAACTTTTTGCCTTATACGTGGCACCTGCCCCATTTCGACTGTTGTTGAATTAGAGAAATTTGGTTACATATGCTACAATTCCTCTTTTGCGCTAAAACTTGCAAACGATAAGCTTGAAACTTTTCATTTTTTACAAAAACACAAATTTTCAACTCCGCAAACAGAACTTTTTGTACATTCAGATTCCAAAATATCGCATAAACTTCAATATCCGTTAGTTCTAAAACCTCGAAATGGAAGCCGAGGAAATTCTGTGCACCTTATTTTTTCTCATGAAGAAATGCAGACAATTATTGATAATGGCCAGTCTTTAGATGAGTGGATAATTCAAACTTACATTGAAAGTTCATATGGGCGAGATCTTCGCATCTTTTTTGTACACGATAGAATACTCGCATCTGTTGTACGAACTGGACCACAGGGGGCCTTTCTTTCTAACGCTAGTAATGGAGGAAGCATTACTCATGCGGACCGCAGTTCGCCTGCTATTAAAAAAATAGAACTTATGGCTCTTGAAATAGCAAAGCAAGCGGGTCTTTTTTATGGTACTGTCGATTTTCTTTTTTGCGATAACCACACAGAACCCAAATTTACCGTAGGAGAAATAAATGCTTCTCCTGGCTACGAAGCTCTCGAAAAGGACTGCAAAATAGACATAGTAGGTCCATTAGTGGACGCTTTATTTCCGCCTAACGCTCACCTAACAAGGACTTAAGTTCACGAATCTCTGCTGCAAGTTTAGATCTTTCCATTTTCTGATACTTAGCTGGGACCATTTCTCTACTGGTACATTCAAGGACCGCAACAAGATTTTGAAGCTCAATTTCATAGGGATAATTTGGTGGAATAAAATCACGGATAGTTTCGTCGAGGTCGTCACGAGTGACAATTACTCGACCATCCATTGTAGCATTCATTTTTGCCCTCACAAGCAAAGCTTCAATGTCTGCACCTGACATATCAAATTTAAAAGTCTTAAAAATATCGTGAAGCGGAAATTCTTTTACCTTAATGTCGAGTTTTCTTTGCAATGTCGTAAAAAGCTCCACTTTTTCTTCTATAGAATCTGGATAAAAAAGAGCGAGATGCTCCTCTGCCCTTCCTTGTCGTTTAAGATCGATGGGTAATAAGTCAGGCCTACATGTTATAAGGAACCAAATTATCTTCCCACGGTAATCGGTATTTCCCATAAAATTAGAAATTTGTGCAAATACTCGACTGGAAGTTCCTGAGTCCCCTTCGGAATCTCTGTCACCTAAAAAGGCATCGGCCTCATCTATCATTACAGCCACAGGAGCCATGGCCTTCAAGATATTCAAAACTTTTTCGAGGTTCGATTCGGTTGCGCCCTGCCATTTCGATCTAAAATTGCGGAGTTTCACCATTGGCACTCCAATTTCCCCGGCAAAAGCAGAAACCATAAATGTTTTACCAGTACCGACAGGGCCTGCAATTAAATAGCCCATAGGAAGAACGTCTGTACGGTTTTGCTTTATGGCTTTTGCAGCGCTCTGAAAACGACGCCGAACAAAACTATGACCTGCTACAAAAGAAAGATCATGGGAAGTTTCTACAAATTCTAGAAGACCAGCTGCTTCATTTTCAATAATTTCTTTCTTTTTATTCCGTAAATAATCCAAACTGATGGGCTTATCTTCTTGAAACGACTCTGCCACAAGCTGATTAAGATTCAATAAATTTAAGCCAGAGGTTAGAGCACCCATACGTTCAGGGTTTAGTCCACGTTCAAGTAATAACATTTCGCGAGACTCTAGAAATTCTAAAAACTGAGTTCGTACAGCAAGACCGGGAAAAGGTATTGTTACTTTTACAGTAGAAGGAGAGGTCGAAAGACGAGGATTAACATCTGTTAGATTTTCTGTGAGCATGATGATAGAGATATCGCCACGGGTAAATTGAGGCTCATGAGACCAGCGATTAAGGGTAACTAAGCAATACCGGTCTACTTCATCGAGATGCCCAATTTCATCTGCTGGCACAATGGTTTCGGCATAATCAATAATTAAAACGATGCGGACATCGCGAGGAATGTTTAATACAAAATATCGCTCGAGCCATGAAAAAGCCTTTTGAGGATCTTTTGAAAGAAAATCTTCTGGATCAACCGTTGGGTAGCGAGCAGCCATTGTTTTAAGATAATCCTTTTCCATTTGGTTTATGCAAAAGGTAACCCCGCTCGATTTATCATAAAAAACAATAATATCTCTATTACCAAAAAGAACTTCTGAAATATATTCTTGAATGCGAACAAACATAAATTCGCCTTCATTCATTTGATGAGGCAAAAAATCCCGAATATTTCCATGAACAAAATATAAATTTGCCGTCTTTGAGCAATATTTTACTGAAAGATCTTGGGCCCATGTGGGTAAAATATTTATATATTCAAGGTTTTTTTTAATCAGTTGCTGACTTTCTGCCATACTGGCTCCTTTGATACGTAAAATACTTATCTCATTTAACACCAGAAATTCTAAAAAAACAAGCTTAGACTCTACGCAATGAAGTTAGCACCCTTGTCTTTTCTCTGTTTTTACGGTACTTTTTTATTTATATTATGAGAGAAGGAGTCTAATCATGGCTTACAAAATTTCTGATGCCTGCATTAACTGTGGAGCATGCGATAGCGAATGCCCCGTTGACGCTATTAGCGAAAAAGACGACAAGCGCGTTATAGATGCAGATACATGCATTAGTTGTGGTGCTTGCGCTGCCGTGTGCCCTGTCGAAGCAATCTCCGAAGATTAATCGGAAGGTACTTGTTTTAAACCGTAGTGGGTAGCTGTCACCAGCAAGCTGCTACGGTTATTTTTTTCTTTGGAGAAGCTATGATTGAAAAAATTCTGGTAGGTTATGCAAGTCTTTTTAAAACTCTCATTCGAGTTTTAATGCTGGCAAGCGTTTGTTTTGCCACCGGCATGCTTATTGTCTGGCCTCTATGGAAATTAGCAGACTCGTATCCAGATATGTACACAATTGTTTTTACAACTTTCTTTTCAGTAATAATTATTTGGATTGTTGGATCAAGAATCCTTATTTCATACAAAAAAGATTCTCGAGCCTTTTTATTTTCATTTTTACGGAAACTAACAATTATTTGTGGAATCTTTCTTATAATTATATTAATTCTCTCCTGGCACCGAAGTCTAGCTTTTATTGTATTAGGAGCAACACTTGCTCTGTATGGTTTTCTAGCTTTTGTAGTTTCACCGGACAAAGCAAAAGGCTAAGAATAGAATGAAGCAAAGCAGATTTCGACCATTTATTATCTGCTTTTTTGTTTTTAAAATAGGATTTTCTGTTCTTTACAGCGAAACGTCGCAAAATAATATGCAATATCCGCGTATTGCAAACCTTTCAGCTACAGATCCTGTATTCTTACAATATTCTGATGATGTTTCTGCTGCACGAATTGCACTGGCAAAAAAAATATCTGTAAAAAAACCTCCTTTATCTATTCAAATATATTCTTATATTGTTAAAAAAGATGATACCTTGATCCAAATAGCAGCACGCTGTGCGATTCCCTACGATGCAATTGCAAGTCTAAACAGAATAGCGTCTATTCAAGAATCAATTTCAGGAAAAATATTGCTTTTACCGACCGTTCCAGGGCTCTATCTTAATGATATAGGAGAGAATTCTCTAGAAACTCTTTTATTGTCTTCATTTGATCCAGATGATAAGACTATCATTTCTTTTGGCATTCCTGGAAGGACAATTCATTTTATACCAGATGCTGTTTTTGACGGAACAATTAGAACTTTTTTTCTTACTCCTACCTTTCGTTTTCCACTTCCTCAGTCACGGATAACATCTAGTTTTGGTATGAGAAAAAACCCTGTTACGGGAAATCTTATTTTTCATAAAGGTATAGATCTTGCGGCCCCAATGGGTACTCCTGTGTTATCTTGTGCAGACGGCAAAGTTCGCGATATAGGAACTGATCCTGTATATGGTAATTTTATTGTGATAAAACACAGTGGAAATAAAGAGAGTTTATATGGACATCTGCAATCTATAAAAATCGAGTTGCATCAACAAATTAAATCAGGTATTATTATAGGAACAGTTGGCTCCACAGGACAATCGACAGGACCGCACCTACACTTTGAAATACATGAAAACGGGGTTCCGAAAAATCCGCAAGGATTTATCAAAGGGTATTAATAAGTATGAAAAGTTTTCGAACGATATTAGTTGTACTTTTTACATGTACGGTTCTTTCTGCTAGCTTTGCAGATACATTTAGGGTACGAAGTGTAACAACTGTTACTCTCGATACCCAAAAACCTGAATGGCAGACAGTAAAACTTGGATATAATGATTCCCTCGGTATACTTTTTTCTGAAAAAACAACCTTTTTAAAAGGTGTTGAAATAGAAATAAAAATTCCTCAAGAAATTATTGAATACCAAAACAGTATGGCTTGGGGCTTATACAAAAAAATTATCCCTAAACCACTTAATACCATTATAGATTATCAGGGTGAGCAAATTCTCCTACGACCTCTCCCTTCACGGCTAACCTTTGTTTTACAAATTCCCGTAAAACCAAAGCACAGTTTAAAAACAGGCCCCTATGCGACGGTACTTCCTTTTACTCATAACCCCGAAGATGGACCTCTTCTCTTCCGTTTACTTCCTGTAATGAAAGGCTTACCTGAAAACATTGAAACACTCATTTTTTTAACACGTATTAAACCAATTCTTACTGAAGAAGGTGCTTTAAATCTTGACGTCTTATATCCCGAAGATAATAAGCAGCCTGTGAGTATACGAATAGATGAAGTTCTTGTAACAAACCCAAAAGTATTACAAATTCTCTCTCCTGGAAGTCATCATGTATCAATAGTTGCTGACTCCTACCGAAATGAGGTAAGAATCGTTACCATAGAGTCTGCCCGCATTACCGACCTTACTATTGAAATGCAAGATACTGCACCTCAAATAATGCTTATTGCACCTGAAAATGCAAAAATAGAAATAAATGATATTGCAGTTGATTCCACCAGAGAACCGAGAATTATGGAGCCTGGATCCTATTCCATCCGCTTTACTATTGGAGATTATGAACTGGTAAAACAAATTACAGTAGAAAAGGGAAAAAACTATACTGTTTCTCTTCTGATTGATATTAATGTTTCCGAAACCCCCTAAAAATTATACTCAAGATAGATGGTAGTGGGACCGATTATCTGTATATCGGGCAGTGCAGTTCCCCTCCCACCCACTGACTGCTCGATAGCCAGAAGGGCGGGCCGGTTGAAAAACACCGGCTTTTTTGTTTTAAAAAGCCTTTTATTCACTCATATAATTTCGCTTGTAACAATGCCGTCTTTGTGGTTTTATTATAGACATGTTTGCAAAAGAAACCAGAAAACTTACTATTCCAGTCTTGTGTATTATGCTTTTTTTATTGATCTGTGGAGCCATTCTTGGCTTTGTTCTAGCACAAGTTCATAACCTAAAAAATACTGAACATTTTACCAATTTTAATCCTTCATTACCTACACGTATTCTTGATATTAATGATAATTTAATTACCGAGTTCTATTCGGATCAAAAACGTGAATTAATAACATTGCAAGAGTTACCACCTCACATGGTCCAAGCTCTCCTTACCAGAGAAGACAGAAGTTTCTATAAACACCCAGGTTTTACCTTAAAATCCATTGGTCGCGCAGTTGTTGGACAATTAACAAGAAAATCTCTTGGTGGTGGCAGTACTATTACACAGCAACTCGCAGGAACTTTATATCTCGACCGCAGTGAAAGATCATTAACACGTAAAGTAAAAGAACTCTGGTGGGCACTCCAATTAGAACGAAGATACTCAAAAGAAGAAATACTGGAATTATATCTTAATAAAATGTATTTTGGCGGCGGTACCTTTGGTGTTAACGCTGCTTCTAAATTTTATTTTGGTCACAATGCTACGGAGATTACTCCAGCAGAATCTGCCTTGCTTGTAATTCAACTTTCCAATCCAGCTTATTATAATCCCTTCGAGCATCCAAATAGAGCAATGGATCGTCAAAAAGAAGTTTTGCGTCAAATGGTTGAGTTACATTTTCTCGATAAAAAAACGGCAGATGAATCTTTCGACAATTATTGGGCAGACTTTGATAAAACAAGAACCGCTTCTTCTGCATTCCTAGATCGCGACGATAAAGCTCGCTGGTTTTCTGAATATGTCAGACGTGAACTTGAAACAATGATGTATGGAACAATGGATATCTATTCTGGCGGTTATACTGTTCACACTACATTGAATCTTGAACATCAGGCAGCAGCCGAAAAAGTTATGGAAGAGTATCTTGCCATTGCAAATAAACGGTTCCGAAATTCTAGTAGCACCCGATTTGAACAAGGAAATGAGTACGCACAAATTACAGAACTTCTAGCGCTTACCTTTGATCTACCAGCATTAGCAGTTTCTGAAGAAAGGCTGCACATAAAATCTTTATCTCTATATAAAAACGAAATTAATCCAATTGTAGATATGCTGACTCTTATGACTGGCCTTGAGTCACTAAAAATGGAAACAAATAAATCAAATGCAAAAATGCAAGCTGCAGCTGCAAAATCGACAGTTGAAGGTACTCTAATTTCTATTGATAACGATACAGGATATATTACAGCCATGGTGGGCGGAAGTAAGTTTGACCAGTCAAACCAGATAATTCGTGCAACACAGGCCTCCGTCCAACCCGGAAGTACCTTTAAACCCTTATATTATTCCGCAGCAATTGACACTAGAAAATTTACCGCAGGTAGTATGATTAGCGATACACCTGTTGTTTTTTACAATGAAGATGGCGTTCCATACACTCCCCTAAACTTTAGAGGAGAATGGCAGGGAACAGTTCTTTTATGGGAAGCTCTCTCAAAATCTATGAACGTTCCTTCTATTCGAATTCTCGACGGAATCGGATTTGATGCTGCAATTAATAGATCTGCTGCTCTTTTAGGATACAAAGATAAAGCTCAGATTGAAAAAGTTTTCCCACGCGTATATTCTCTTGGTCTTGGAGTTATCAGTGTTGCTCCTATTCAAATGGCAAAAGCATTTAGTATATTTGCAAACCAGGGAAAAGAAGTTACGCCAATAGCCATTCGTTCTGTAGAAGACAGAAATGGGAAAACAATTATTGACCCTGAAAAAGATCTCAGACTTGAACAAAAAAGAAAGGGCTCAAGCATTCAAATTATTAGCCCACAAAATGCATGGATTATGACCGACTTGCTAAAAAACACCATCAGAGTTGGAACCTTAGGTTGGGCTTCCGGTTATGAGCGAAAATTTACATTTAAAGATTCTAACGGAAAATCCTTTGTTCTTCCTGCCGCAGGTAAAACCGGCACAACACAAAACTGGGCAGATGCATGGACTGTAGGATATACTCCTTATTACAGTACTGCAATTTGGTTTGGCTTTGACCGGGGAGGTCTTTCTTTAGGTCTCGACAATACAGGTGCAACACTTGCGGGGCCTGCTTGGGGAGACTTCATGAATAAAATTCATCAGGGTTTGCCTTACCGCGATTTTGTCAAACCACAATCTGGATTAGTGTCTGCAACTGTTTGCAAAAAATCGGGCCTCCTGCCCACAGAATCTTGTACCGATGGTGTAATAAACTTATATTTTTTGGAAGGAACACAACCTACAAAATATTGCGAATATCATGAAAACAACGAAACCCTTAAGCGTATTTCCATAGATCGTCTCCAAAAAGAAAGCTATGCGGCTGGCCAAAAACCCATTGAACTTGATAGTATAAAACTTCTTTTAGATCCGGATATTTTTTCAGATCCAGAACCTTCAGAGAAGGCCCGTAAGCAGGCACTAAAAAATCAAAAACTACAGTCTGGAGATACAAATCTTTTAGATACAACTCCAGAGGAATTCCTTGAAGATCCTCAAGAAAGAGATATACTTGAAACTGTAACCGAACAGGAATTTAATCCTTTACTTGAATAGAACCTGAAGGGGGCTTTAATGTTGATCTCCATTGACTCAATTAAGATTAAACGGCGGGTTAGAAAAGAACCTGATGATTTAGAAGCCCTTATGGAGAGCATGAAGCGTTATGGTCTTTTAAATCCTATTACTATTAGTTCTCGTAATATTCTAATTGCAGGAGAGAGAAGACTCGAGTCAGCTAAACGGCTAGGGTGGAAAAGTATTGATGCAGTTGTTCTTTCAGATACCGATCCTATAAGTGAACTTGAAATGGAAATTGAAGAAAATACTCAAAGGTCTAACTTTAAGGAACAGGATCTACTTGAAGGGTATAAACGACTTGAGCGTATGAGAAACCCCAATATTTTTGTTAGAATATGGCGCGCACTCGTGGCCTTTTTCAAAGGCTTATTTGCAAAATAAAAAAAGGGTTTCGGACTATAAAGTCTGAGACCCTTTTTTATAGAGATACAACAAAGAAGATGTTTTTTAGTTGGCAATAACCCTAATAAACTTCTTTTTACCAGATCGAAGAATTACTTCGCTGTCTGTATCAAGAACTTCTTGTCCAATAATAGCTTTCACGTCTTGAATAGTTTTATCGGAAACGACCGCTCCGCCTTGTTCTACAAGACGACGAGCTTCGCTTTTACTTCCGGCCAATCCTGCTTCGTAAAATAGATCTAAAACGCCAATCCCAGCTTCAAAACGAGAGAGAGCAATTTCTACTGTTGGCATTAAGGCCTTGTCGCCTCCCCCACCAAATGCAGCTTTAGCTCCCGAAAGAGCTTTTTCTGCTTCATCTGGGCCGTGAATAAGGGTTGTAACTTCATAGGCAAGACGCTCTTTTGCTTCGTTTATATCGCCACAGAGAATTTGATCAATTTCAGAAACAGGTAAAAATGTAAATAAAAGCATAAATTTTCGGACATCGGCGTCGGTAACATTTCTCCAATATTGGAAAAAGTCGTAGGGAGAAACCATAGCAGGATCTAGAAAAAGAGCACCTTTTTCAGTTTTACCCATTTTTTTTCCATCAGAAGTGGTAACAAGAGGGAATGTAAGTCCATATACCTGATTTCCATTTATGCGACGAATAAGCTCCATACCCGCAACAATATTCCCCCACTGATCGTCTCCACCAATTTGCAAAGAGCAACCATGTCTTTCGTTAAGTTTCAAAAAGTCATAACTTTGAAGAAGCTGATAATTAAATTCAACAAATGTAAGACCCGTTTCTAATCTTTTTTTATAGGCTTCAAAGGTGAGCATTCGATTAACCGAAAAATGAGAACCAATATCTCGTAAGAACTCAATATAATTGAGGTTTGCAAGCCAATTTTTATTGTTGTCTATAAACGTATTTTTGTTATCAAAGGTGATAAACCGGGAAAGCTGCGCAGTCATAGAAGCAACATTAAAATCAATTTGCTCGTATGTTATCATTTTTCGCATTTCGGTTTTTCCCGAAGGATCACCTATCCTCGCTGTTCCACCACCGAGTAACACGGTTCCTTTATGACCCTGGCCAACCAAATGCCTGAGTGCAAAAACAGGAAGCATGTGACCAATGTGGACACTCGGTCCAGTTGGATCAATCCCTACGTAAAAAGACACGGGCCCAGAATCCATGAGTCCTGAAAGTCCTTCGACGTCCGTACATTGCTGGAAAAATCCGCGTTCTTTAAGTATTTCTAGTGCTTTGTTCATAATGCAAAAAAGTATAGCTGTTTAGGCTTTTTTTGTATACAATTAAAGTATGATACACGGGTTTTTACGAGTGGCTGCTGCCACACCAGAATGCATAGTAGGCGACTGCGAAAAAAATACCGCAGCCATTCTTTCTCTTATTACTGAGGCATCTCAAAAAGATGTTTCTCTTGTAGTGTTTCCTGAACTCTGCATTACAGGGTATACCTGCGCGGACCTCTTCGCCCAAGAAGTTTTAGGACGGGAAGCCATTTCGTCAGTCAATTTTATTGCTGAACGTACTAAAAATCTTCCAATTGCCAGTATAGTTGGCCTCCCCTTCGCCTTTGGAAACGCTCGCTATAATTGTGCAGCTGTAATCTCTGGAGGAAAGGTTCATGGAATTGTTCCAAAAACCCATATACCAAACTATGGAGAGTTTTATGAATTGCGCCACTTTACAGCTGCACCTGAAGAAATTGCCACCCCTGGGACATGTGAGAAACATCTAACACACGCTCGTGAAAATTATATACCCGCTGGTGTTTTTGGCCCCGAACCAGTTCTTTTTGGAACTAAAATCCTTTTCTCAGATGAAATAACAACAGCAGTCTCTTTTGCTGTAGAGATTTGCGAAGACCTCTGGGTTCCCTCTCCGCCTTCTTGCGAGCATGTACGGGAGGGAGCACTTATAATTGCAAACCTTTCTGCGAGCAATACTGTTATTGGAAAAGATGACTACCGCAGAAATCTTGTAGTATCGCAATCTGGCAGATGTGTTTCTGCCTATATTTATGCAAATGCCGGATCTGGAGAATCTACTACAGACCTTGTTTTTGCTGGTCATAATATTATTGCTGAAAATGGAACCATACTTTCTGAGAGTGAAACGTTTACAACTGGATTAACCTGTACCGACATAGATACTCTGCGTTTACTAGCTGAGAGAAGAAGACTCAACACCTTTGGCACCAGTGCTAATTACCTAAAAGTTTTTATCCCTTTAATAAAAGAGACTACAAAAAAACCGCTGCTCAGGAAAATTGACCCTCATCCGTTTGTTCCTGAATCTCCTGCATCACTTTCTAAAAGATGCGAGGAAGTTTTATCCATACAAGCAGAAGGACTTGCCAAAAGACTTGTTCATACTGGATGCAAAACGGCCTTGATTGGGCTGTCAGGAGGCCTAGACTCAACGCTGGCCCTACTCGTTACCATGAGGGCATTTGACAAGCTTACACTGCCCAGAAAGGGGATTATAGCAATAACAATGCCCGGCTTTGGTACAACCGCTCATACTCGCAGCAATGCACTCAAACTCGCGCAGATTGCAGGTACTAGTACCGAAGAAATTTCTATTAAAAAATCTGTAATTCAACATTTTAAGGATATTGGACACACTGGAGAAGTCTTCGACGTAACGTATGAAAATGCCCAAGCACGAGAACGCACACAAATTTTAATGGATAAAGCGAATATGTATGGAGGATTAGTCATTGGAACAGGTGATTTATCGGAACTTGCCCTTGGTTGGGCTACCTACAATGGAGATCACATGTCCATGTACGCAGTTAATGCCTCGGTTCCCAAAACTCTTGTAAAACATTTAGTGAAATATGAGAGTGAAAAAACAAAACAATTTTCGAGTGTACTCAAGGCAATTTTAGAAACTCCCGTGAGTCCTGAGCTTCTCCCTCCCGAAAATGGGCAGATTTCTCAAAAAACAGAACATATTATTGGCCCGTACGAACTCCACGATTTTTTCCTGTATCACTGTGTTCGCTGGGGAGAATCTCCGGCAAAGATTCTTTTCCTTGCCGAAGAAGCTTTTTTAACCAAAAAAAATGATGAACAAGACGGCGAAAAAGCGCTATATACCCGCAGTGAAATTCTGCAATGGCTCAAAGTTTTCTTCCGCAGGTTTTTTTCCCAACAATTTAAGCGTTCATGTCTTCCTGATGGGCCAAAGGTTGGAAGCGTTTCATTGTCTCCCCGAGGAGACTGGCGCATGCCCAGCGATGCAAGTGCCACACTCTGGTTAAAAGAATTGGACAGTCTAGAATAGCGAGGTTGTCTTAAAAATAGACTCTCATTCCAGTCTTTGTAGAAAAACCGTTATAATAAGAGGGAGAACTTGGCAGTTTATCAGCCTTACCAAAAAGGCTGTCACTTCCTGCTTCCAGATAATAAGAGATATGAGTGCTTGAATCCATAAAAAAGAACTCAAAACCGAACAAACCATAGATACCGAAATACATAGAGTCTTTAGATATTTTTGAAGGAGGAAGACAGAGAATTCCACCAAATTCGCCATACAATCTAATTGTTTCAGAATTCCAGCCACTATAGCCAACTAAACTAAAATAAAAATACTTATCTTTTTCTTCATACTATTTATCTCCTTTATTTTTCATGGAAACTATTAAGGTTTCCAGTTTTGACACATAGTCGTGCAAGGCATCTATTCCAGCTTGTGTCAGTTTTTGACACGTAACAGGTTTTTTACCTTCAAAACTTTTGGTTACTTCTATGAGACCGCTTTCTTCTAATTTTGCCAAATGGCGGCTTAAATTTCCGTCTGTAGTTCCAGTTTTCTCCCTGATTAGGGTAAACTCAGCCTCTCCACAACCAGCCAAAAGGCTCATAACTGCAAGACGTATTGGTGAATTAAGCAAAGATTCATATTTCAGATAATTGTATTGATCCTGCTTTTCTATCGTCATATTACGACCTTACAGATTTTCGTTTTTTGTACAAAATGAAACCTGGAATAAACGAGCATAAAAAAGTGGTACCTGCCATAAGGGGAGATACAAGACTCCATTCACGGCCAGCCATAATGATTGCCGACAGCCACCATAGGGGGCCAACCATTTTAAACCAGAATAATTGAATAACAGAACC
>DATFIA010000268.1:0-4722 GCA_035270545.1 Treponemataceae bacterium | reverse complement strand
CTGTGAACGGTGCATGGTTCATTGCTATCGCTGTCATGTTGACAATTGTATTGACCCCATCAATGTTTCGAGGGCGATTGGTAATTCCTTCAATATCCATTTTTATTTTATCAAGAGAAATATCTAACAATGAGTCTGCTTGGAAATTATGAAAGTGTGCTTCGCCTTCTTCAACCGTAAAACGGTTAATTTGAATAGGGAAAAGACCCTTAACCGTTTTAGTCCACGGCACGCCGCTTCCTGTCTGCTGTTTGTTTTTGTCGGGATCGTCTACAAAGTGAAGAATTGGATTTAAGAGTTCAATATCTGAGACAAATGAACCTTTAAAGAGATCTCTCCAAGAAATACCAAGATTAATTTTCTTCACCGTAAAAAACGGAACTGGAATGTCTCCTGTTCTTTTGCGTACAACTAGATTTTCAATAACATATTCGCCAGACCATAGGTGAATACGAATTTTGCCCACCTTTCCTTCATACGCTCCCAAATGAGCTAAGTGTTTGTTCACATACTTGAAAACGAATGGTGTTAGGAGTTGATTCACGATCAAGAAGAGACAAAGGAAAATAGCGAATGGAAGAATCCATTTACGATTAGAAATCCAAAAGTTTTTATGTTTTTTCATTGCTCATTACATCCTTACATCTATGCATATTACACAACGGCAGTCTGTTCTTTATCGCACATACGCATCATTAAGAATAGAAGGTGAGTGAGGCCTGTTCTTTAGCTTCCATCTTATGCTCGAACGAAAAAATGTATATTATCAGGTACAGCCCTTTCTACTCTCATCTCTATTTAGGAGGTCTTTTAGATGACTGGGATGGAATAGATACTACGGCGGACAATCTGCTAACCCAATCGTGAAGAAATAGAGATCCGGGGTTAAACCTAATTGCAGAAAGGCGTCGCCTCCAAAGAAAAGAGAAGCTCCAGTCGCTCTACAAGAGCTCCTGCCTAACTCTACTTCTGCTCCACCCGGGTTTTTACACCAAGATTCTTTTTGAACATTTGGAGCACCGGAGGTTGGAGTTAAATCGCGCACAAGGAAATTTTCACAACGGCCGTAACCAATACATATTATTATAGCAGGCATAACTAGATTTGCTTTTTGAAGTCGCTCATAATCTTGCATACCTTTTCCAGCTAAAAAATCCCCGTCTAAAAAGAATAACACTGGGTACGAAGAATCTGTTGCGTGAATACTGTCGGCATAGGGAAGGCGTACATACAGAGTGTATTAACCTCGGACAGCTTATGAATCTTACATAAAGAAACTTTGCTTTAAAGGGTAGGTCTTTTTGTAATTCGTTTTATGGTGCTAGTTTTTCTGCTGTTTTAACTGCATCTCCAAAAGCTGCCCATAAATCTCCAGAAAGCCAATATGGTGGGTTATTTGTTATATTATAATTGGATCCAAGGTACATGGGAGAATTCCATATTTTGCCCTGTGGCGATTTTGCATCTTTAGGATGGCGGAGATTGCAAAAAGCAATCACTACTCCTCGAGTATAACTCGTATGGATATAGTGGACTGTACCGTCATCTTCCACTTTTACTACGAGTCCTGCGTGAGTTAATCCGTCATTATACATTATTCCGTCTTCATTTCGATCGTAGGTGTTTTCCCAGAAAATAATATCTCCTGCTTTAGGTTCCTTTTGGACATGCAAAGCATTCCATTCTTTAAGGCTTTTAAACAGTCGTAAGACTCCATTTCCCTTATATTTAGGAAAATCCAGCTGGATATCATATCCAGCACCCCACCATGAGGCACTTACCGTGCCTATACAATCTAGTACAAACTCTCGCCCTCTTACGGTTACGCGAGCATTTGGTTTTTGACCAAGGAGAGAAGAAGCCGATTTTACCACAGCGTCTCGAACAGAGTCCTCGTTAGGTTTTACTTTTTTTGGCTGTTCTAAAACAGTACTTTCTGCGCTATAATCGCTTAAAGATGTACAAGTTGTATAAAGAGTTAGGAAGATGGCTAGAATTAGCCATAATTTGAGGCTGGAGAGGTTTTGGGGGAGAGGCTGTTCCGGTTTTTTCAATACCAACTCCTCGAACAAGAATCGCTCAAATGTTATAGAACCCTAAAAGTCACAAACTCACTCCAAGGCTCTCACAATTATCAATAGTTGTGCAATAGAACAAAATAAAAGAACTGAACATGACATAAGCCAAAAATCCATGTTATAGTTACACTTGTGTTTTTAGTTTTTTTTAAGGAGATGTATTATGGAACAATGGAGATGTACAGTTTGCGATTATATCTATGATCCTGTTATCGGTGACCCCGATAATGACGTAGCACCTGGAACTAAATTTGAAGATATCCCTGAATCTTGGATTTGCCCCGTCTGTGGTGTGCCAAAGTCTGACTTCGAAAAAATCGAATAGTTTAATCTCTCGGTAGTCAAAAGTTAATACATTAAATTGCTCATACATAATTTGAAGCAGCAATAGAATATTTCTCTATTGCTGCTTCAAATTAAAATATGTATTCGTTTATGAACTGGATGAAAGAAAATTGAGATTTCATCACAGTTTCAATACAATCACTATACAAGAGATTTTTTCAAAGCAAACCCTAATGCTAAAAGAGAAGATGCTATAAACTGTTGGAAATATAAAAAATCTTTACCCGGGCATAACAAGTATAAAACGGAAGATTTAGAAGCGTTAAAAAAGTAATGACAAAAGAAAAATTGCAGGACAGGAAACTTTCAAAAAGTTTCCCTTCCCGCGCCCTTCCTTTCAAACAGAAGTATCTTCTAAAATTTGTAATTTTATTTAGGGCAATTGCACGAACCTTTTTCAGGTGTAAAGCTGTTCCCTTTCTCTATTGCATAAGCCTCATATCCAGATGTGAAGTCCGTAATATGTGTAAAACCCATTAGCACTAAAAGTTCAAATGCTCTTGCACTACGATTCCCTGAATAGCAGATAAGGATAATCGGTTTATCTTTTTTGTAAGGGGCAATCCACGTTGCAAGTCTTTTTCCCCCATCGTCAAAAGAAAAATTAAGAAAATTTGCAATATGAGCAGTATCGAAATCTTCATTATCTCGAAGATCAACTAATAGTGGGTATGTACCTTTTAATGAAAGCAGAGCATCAAGTTCTGCAGCTTGGGTCAGGACCCTATACTGGGAAATTGAAACTGGTGTTTGTGAGTAAAAATAAATTGCAAGACTTATTGAAATCACGGTGATAATCGATAAGATAATAATAGCAATTCTCTTCATTTTAGTCCCTTTAATAAGAATAAAAATATAAGAAGTGTTGAACCTACTGTCAAGATAGTAAAAAACTATCTTCGCGGCAACGATTGAAGCGGTATCCTTATGTTCCTGTGCGCAACTTGTTGCGCACAGGAACATATGATACAAGCGGAAAGCGTGATCAGGACCATTAACGTCTGGACGTTAATGGTCCTGGAGCCGCCCAATCTATTAAAAAGATTTTTCTGTAATTAGTTTGAATATTTGTTTATATTTACTTTATGAGAATACACGTAAGAAGTTTCCTAATTTTTATTGGACTCTTTATTTTTGCTGGTTGTTCTAAACCGGCGGCGTTGGAGGTTGGTATGAATACAAATGATAATAACGCGTGCGATACGTCGTACAGCGATGCAGATCTTAAGAGGATTTTGAGTCCTGAGCAATACCGGGTGGTTAAGGAAAATGGCACGGAGGCACCGTTCACGAATGCGTACTGGAATAATGAAAAACCTGGCATATATGTGGATGTGGTTTCTGGTGAGGCGCTTTTTAGTTCGACTGAGAAGTTTGAGTCTGGAACGGGTTGGCCGAGTTTCACTATTCCATTAGAAAGACGGAAGATACAAGAGATTAAAGATACGTCTTTAGGGAGGACTCGAACAGAGGTTCGCAGTAGTTCTGCGAATTCTCACCTTGGCCATGTTTTTAATGACGGTCCTAAGGAGACTGGGCTTCGCTACTGTATTAATTCTGCCTCTTTAAAATTTGTTCCAGCTATTGAAATGGAAGCTGCCGGTTATGGGGAAATGATGTACCTTTTTCCTGAGGTCTATGCTTCAAGCCGTGGGTGGGATTTTATTGTGTTTGGTGCAGGCTGTTTTTGGGGTACGGAAGCCTATTTCAAACGAGTTGATGGGGTAAAAGAAGTGTATTCTGGCTATTCTGGTGGAACACTTCCTTATGCGACTTATGAAGAGGTCTGCTCTGGCAAGACGGGACATGCAGAAGCTGTTCTTGTGTATTTTGACCCAAAAGAAGTGAGTTTTGACGATTTGTTACGGCATTTTTTCCGTATGCACGACCCTTCTACTGTTGATCGCCAGGGTAATGACAGAGGGACTCAGTACCGCTCTGCTTTATATTGGCACGGAGATGAGCAAAAAAAGGTGATAGATGCACGCGTTAAAAAATTGAGTGCTAGTGGAAAATATAAGAAAATCGTAACAGAAATTGCGCCGTTTAAAGTGTTTTATAAGGCAGAAGAGTACCACTTAGATTATCTTGATAAAAACCCTGGTGGTTACTGTCATGTTAATTTGAGTATGGCAGATGAGCCTTTACGAGCAGATGAGTAAGAGCAGATGAGTAAGGGTGGAGAATAATAAGATCTGCCGGGAAAACTTGAGAGAGTTTACCCGGCAGTTTTTTTTTATTTCTTCGGTTTTACTTTGTCATCGAAAACGACTACGGTACCCGACATGTTTATAACGTC
>DATFIA010000267.1:0-8670 GCA_035270545.1 Treponemataceae bacterium | reverse complement strand
CACTCTGTATGTACGCCTTCCCTATGCCGACAGTATTCACGCAACAGATTCTTCGTACCCAGTGTTATTCTTTTTAGACGGGGATTTTTTAGCTGGAAAAGGTATGCAAGATTATGAGCGACTTCAAAAAGCAAATCCGGAGTATCTATTCCATCTGGGCTAAGTTCGGGGAATATAACCATTGGAGAGTTTTTATTTCCTTTTAGTACTGAAAGATAGCTGAGTTCTTCTTGAGATGCTTTCTCTGAAACAGCCAATTACTGTACCGAAAGGCCGACACATACCAATAGGCTATCATGCCACCTCAAATAAGTTGGGGTACAAGTCCGAAAATACCACCGGTCGAGTCTCCTTTTGAATGTAGGTGAATATTTCTCACATGAGACAAATGTTTTTTATATAGAAGACTTTAACGCCCCATACTAAGGCTTTGGTTTTAGTAGAAGTAAAGGAATACTAATCTTGTGTTTTAGAGTACGAGAAACACTTCCGAAAAGAAGATCACCAAAAAAACCATGGCCATGGGTGGCCATTGCCACAAGGTCATAGTCGTTGGCTTTAATCTCCAATAGAATTTCTGTTTCTGGTTCCCCACTCCGTATAATATATTCTACTTCAATTTCAGATTTCCGAAGACTATCGCAATACATTTGCAGGGTAATCTCGGCTGACATACGAAGAGCCCTATCCTGATCCAGTGTATGAGAGTGAACAATATGAAGAAGATAAACTTTTGCACGGTTTTGAATAGCAAGTGATAAAACGTGATCAAGAATTACTGAGTCTACGGAAGAACAATCTATTGCCACCAATATTTTTTTATAAACTTGCATATTAGTTGCTCCTTATAATTGAATAGAGAAGATACAGGTTCAGCATTATTACAACAGCTGAAATGAGTAGGGCAGCAAAGAATTCTAACTTTCTGCTTTGAAACAAACCCATGAGTTTTCTATCTCGGCATAGGATTAGTAAAGGAATTAGCGTGAAAGGAAGCTGAATACTAAGAATAACCTGACTAAAAATGAGAATCTTAAAAGTATCAATTCCGCAAAGAATAATTACAAAAGAAGGTATGGCCGTTATAAAAACAGAAATTTTATAGAGCAAGGTTCTAGAGTCTTCTGGCTTACCCAAAAACCCAGTAATCACGTTCACCTCCGCCATGGAAGAAGTAACAGAAGAACCAACACCTGCAAAAACCAAGGCTATAGCAAATAGAAAACCTGCTAAGGGACCAGCAAGAGGAGTCAGTGTCATTGAAGCCTGTTCTATACTGTTCACAAGAATCCCGGCCTTGGAGAAAACCGCGGCGGCAACAATGATCATTGAAGAATTTACTATCCAACCTAATGTCATAGCCGACAGGGTGTCTATCTTTTCATAATGGAGAAGATTCAATTTTTCTTTTTCTGAAATACCCCAGTCTCTGCTATGAATAATATTTGAGTGAAGGAAGATGTTATGGGGCATTACTACCGCTCCTAAAATGGCCATGGCCACATAGATGCTAGTTCTGTTTACCCGAGGAATTACTAAGGAAGGGAGCACTACTGCCCAATCCGGTTTGACAATAATAATTTCAATTAGATAACAAAGGCCAATGATCCCCAGAAACGCCATAATAATTACTTCCAGCCTGTGGTAACGCTGACTGACAATTAAAAAGACCTCTAACAGAACCGTGATAAGAGCACCCATCCACAGTGGCATGCCAAAGAGCAGCTTAAAACCGATGGCTCCACCCAAGAGCTCCGCCATGTCGGTAGCAATACAGGCAAGTATTATGGTAATTCCTAATCCTGCAGCAACGGGAGGAGAAAAATACTCTCGAATATTCACAGCCAAAGACTTTCCCGTGGCAATTCCTAGTTTTGCGGCCATGTTTTGTATGACAATAAGCATTAAAGTACTTAAGGTAATTACCCACAGAAGTTGGTATCCGAAGCGAGATCCCCCTTCAATATTGGTGGCCCAATTTCCAGGATCAATAAAACCAACAGTAACAAGAAATCCGGGACCAAGAAAACTCAAAAGAGTTTTAATTCGTGATTTAAGTCGTGATTCTTTTACGATTTCCATTTTTTCAAATCTTCTAAAGAGTTTATTTCTCTTTTTAAAACGAGGTCAGAAAGGGGGGAGATAGTTCGCACTATCTCTCTAACGTTTATCAATTAGGAAAGCAGCTCCTTGAAGCTGCCAGATTTTTCTCCTACTCAAAGGGGAAATGATAATTCCACGAATCTCTTAAAGCATCGCAGATATCCATTACTCGAATAATTTCACTATGGGGCATAGAAGGAGTCTCTATAATGCCTTTTGATATACAATCGAAACATTCTTGCACTTGATATTCAAAGCCAGTTATTTGAACTGGTATTTTATATTCTTTGACAAGACTGTAATTTTCATCGTAGAGCTTAATGGCCTCTGGATTATTTATGTTCGTAATTTCCAGATAACCTTTATCTCCATGGATTACTCCTCGTCTATCTAGACTTGCATAGATGCTTGTTCTGAATGTAGCAAGCATTCCATTTTCATATATGAGGCTGACATTCTCTTGTCCGTCTACTCCTGTATCTTTGTCAAAGACTACAGATGATTCTATCTTTTTAATTTTTGATCCAAAAAACATAAAAGTAAAGTTGATTGGATACACACCTAAGTCAAGAAGAGCACCACCGGCTAATGCTTTATCTTGTACTCTTTTTACATGCTGAATATTATATCCAAGATTTGAATCTACAGAGGAAATAATTCCCAGAACTCCACTTGCAATAATGTCTGAAATAATTTTACGACTCGGAAGATACCGAGTCCAAATGGCCTCTGCGAGAAGTAGATTTTTGTCTTTTGCCATTTGTAATACTTCTCTAGCCATCTTGGCATTTGACGTAAAAGCTTTTTCGCATAGAACATTTTTATTGTGGTTAAGCGCATCTTTTATTAATTGATAATGGTGCGAATGAGGTACTGCAATATACACAAGATCTATTTCATCATCTTTTAACAATTCATCATAAGAGCCGTATGCTTTTTTACTCTTATATTTTTTTGCAAACTGCTCTGCTTTATCTAAAGACCTAGAGGCAACAGCGTGTAAATTGACATTCTTCATTTCGTTGACCGTTTCTGCCATTTTGGTTGCAATATTACCACAACCAAGTATTCCAATATTATTCATAACAATAAACTCCTTTTACTCTAGAAATTACATAGATGCATTGTATATTTCACTAATTGCTTTTGCCAAAACGGAATCAAACTCTTGTGGCGTTTGTTTTACCGATAAATCTGAAAGTAGTGCCCGTGAAAAACTTGCTATTAGGTTAGGATTCTTCTTCAATAATGAATTTGCTTCTGCTCGGCTGTACCCACCAGACAAAGCTACTATACGTACAATGTGAGGGTCTTTCATCAGTGTGCTATATGCGCCTGCAACCGTTGGAATTGATACTTTTAGCATAATTTTTACTGATTCATCTAAGTGCTGTAATTGCTTTTCTATCTCAGAAATAAGAATTGCTTCCGCTTCTTTTTTGGTATTGCTATGAATATCTACTTCGGGTTCAATAATAGGGACTAAACCTGCAGCTGCAATTCTTTTACCAATTTCAAATTGTTGCTCTACTATTTCTTTTATAGCATTCGCATTTGCTTCATGGATTACAGAGCGCATCTTTGTTCCAAAGATATTTCTTTCTTTTGCACGCGTTAATAAACTGTCTAAATTGGGAATGGGTTTCATCAACTGAACACCATCTTTTAATTCGGCAAGTCCATTATCAATTTTTAAAAAGGGTACTATCCCTTTTTTATTCCATAAGTAATCGCCAGTATAAAGACCTTCTATTTTCCGGTCCATTGTTTTTTCAAATAATATAGCGGCTAAAATATGTTCAGAAGTAAAGGCATCACTTACAATAATCCGGCTTCTCATAGCCTGAACTAGGTCATACATTTCTTGTTCTGAATTATATTCACTTTCCATAATCCCATAGCCTTTTAATGCTTTTGGGGTACTTCCACCACTTTGATCGAGAGCCGCTACAAAACCTTTCCCACTTCTCATTCTTTCCAATTGTTTGGTATTCATTTAAAGCCTCCAGATAATATACTTTAAAGGTAGAACAAAGGAGTCGCACAGTCAATCTTTATTTACTGCTGCCAAAATTGTTGAAAGATTAACAAAGTCCGTTTGAAGGGCTCCCCTGATTTCACTCTCTGGCCGGGGGCTCCGGCGATAGACTCTCCCCTAGCAAGGACGTTCTGCCTCAGTTTTAAAAATTCTTTTTTTCTCTCTTTTCATTGATTTTTATTGCACCTGCTAAGTTTCCAAAAGTCATGAATTGACACCCAAGAAATGCGAATCTATACTAAAGGTTCCTCGCAGTTGCAACAAATTAGCGCAAGTTATGAGTAAAAGGATTTCTATGAACGGGTTATTTTTAGATTTTGATGGAGTTCTTTGCGATTCTGTCGCAGAAGCGTACTATTCATCTTATTTTTTTGTATACGGCACAATTCCCCAGTCAACCAGTGTTCCCCCTGAGTTTAGAAGGCTCAGATCCTATATACGTAATGGTGAAGATTTTATTCTGTTACAAGAAGTTATGAAAAAAAAGCTGGAAATAAGGAATCAAAAAGATTTTGATGCTTTTAGAGCGACAAAGGATTCTGCCTATATCGCAAATTTGCAGGGGAAGTTTTTAGAAACGCGTTTGTTATTGCTTGAAGAGCAACCGGAAACATGGCTTACATTAAATCCGCTTTTCCCGAGAATTGCAGAGAAACTGCGGGCTTTGTCGCGGAGTGAAAATGTTTTTATACTTTCAACAAAGAATGAAGATTTAATTGGGTTGATTTTAAAGCACCACAAAATAGACTGGCCAGATTCCCGTATTATTAATGCGCTCAACCGGGACAAGATTAAAATAATCGAATCGCATACAAGCTTTGAGAAAAGTATTTTTATTGATGACCAACTGGATCACTTGGTTTGGGATAATAAAAAGGTTATCTGCTATTTAGCTCTATGGGGGTATTTAGATAAAAACTCTGTTCCCAATGTGCCTTCGCTGGAGTATGAGACCTTTCTAGAAACTATTGAATCTCTTGCAGGGAGCTAATGAAAAAATTTTAAATCGCCGATATAATTAAAATAGACCTGAGCGAATACGTTCAGGTCTATTTCCATAAGATTGAGATAATTGCAAAAGTCGGTTACTTTTGCAATTATCTCTTTGAGAATTCCAGTAAGTCTTTGCAATACAAAGACTTACTGGAATTCTCCACCTACATTATTGGTAGGTCTTGCAAAACTTCCTGAGTTTTGCAAGATCCTCAATTCATTCTTTTTTTATTTACTTTTTTGCTTGAAACCAGACGCGCATCTCCTGTCCGGGTTTCCGATTACCCCACATAAAATAGGGAATCATACGAAACGGTTTGAGTTCTAAATCATCTTTTATAGTGTATTGGCGGTATAAATGATCGCCAAAAGAGGGATCTCCTTCGTCTTGAGCAGATACAGTTATTGCTTTAGTGCCCATGGGAAGACTAGAATCATCCAGAATTTCAGATTTTCCGGAGACTTTTATGACATAATTGTGAAGATTTGGCCCATTATCGCACTCTTCGGCGCAATAGATTATTGGACCGCGCTGTACAGCGACCCTTCCAAAGTTTTCACGAACCGCAGGATTAGATTCTATAAATAGAATCGGCATATCCAGATTCAGAAAGATCTGATCTCCTTCTTCCCAATTTTTGATAAGGGATACATATCCATCCACTAACACAATACTATCTGAATTAATCTGCTTTCCATTTATAGACACCTGATATGAAGAACACCAACCAGGAATACGCAATCGAACATCCCATTTCATAGAAGAGGAACCATGAAAGGTCATTTTACTCGCCCCGTCCCAAGGATAATTTGAAGACATTTCAATTTGCATTGAAGAGGTTCCCTTTGAAGCTTCTATTTTACTATCGGCATAATGGTGTATCCAAAGATTATTCTCAGAAATGGTAGAAATATAATCCTGTACAGTAAGTATAAAACGAGCCACATTCGTCGGGCAGCAGGCACAGTCAAACCAAGGCTCTCGTTCCGTTTCTACATGACTATGATCTTGCCGGTATTGAGCAACCTTCGGAGAAATGTCCAAAGGATTAACATAAAAATACTTAGTTCCATCGAGGGATATTCCAGAAAGGACTCCGTTATACATTGCCCTCTCCATCACGTCAGCATATTCCCCTTTTGGCTCAATGTGTAGCATTCTCCAGGCCCAAAGAGCGAGTCCAATAGAAGCACATGTTTCTGTATAACACGTGTCATTAGGGAGGTCATAATCAATAGTAAACCGCTCTCCAGTGGATTGTGATCCCAAACCACCAGTAATATACATGTGGGCTTTAATAGTTTTTTCCCAAATTCGATTAAGTGCTGCCAATAAAGATAAATCACCTGTAAGACGATACTGGTCTGCCATCGCGCAATACAAATACATCGCACGAACTGAATGACCTTCGGGCTCAGTCATCTCTCTGACAGGCTTATCCGCAAGATAATAGTCAGAATCAAACCATCGTGATTTAGGAATCATTCCATCCTTTGCTGCTATACCAACATGAAAATTTGGGACATGTCCACGAATATCCACAAAGTAATTTGCAAGGTCAGAATATTTTCTCTCTCCAGTTATTTCTGCGAGACGATGGAGGGCTAACTCAATTTCCGGATGTCCATCGAATCCAGGATTTTGAGATTCACTAGGCCCAAAAACTTCTCCAATATAATCTGCAAAACGACACATGACATCCAAAAGTTTTCGTTTTCCGGTTGCTGAATAATAAGCAACTGCAGCTTCTATCATATGTCCAGCGCAATATAATTCGTGTCCCATTACAAGATCAGACCAGCGTTTTTCTAATCCAACAGCTGCAATAAAGTAGGTATTAACGTATCCATCGGGTAATTGGCTCTTAGCTATCAATTCTATTAAATCATCAATTCTTTTCTCGAGTTTTTCATCTGGTTGAATTGTAAGACTATAGGAGCAGGCTTCAATCCATTTTGCAACATCACTATCTTGGAATATAGTTCCCTTTGCTGCACCTTTCTTTTCTCCCGAAGCTATACGAAAATTCTCTACCGCATGACTTTTGGGAGCTCCGGGCACTTCATTATTTAATGCGTTCCACTGGTATGGAAGTGCTTTATTTATAACAACATCTATTCTGTCTTTCCAGAATCCTCGTATAATTTCATGTCTTACTTTTTTTATATCTTCTTTGTCTATCTTTTTCATTTAGAACCTTCTTTCTTGGTATAGTTACGTAGCAATGGATATGTAAAAATTTATCCTTTAATTCCACCCATTGTGAGGCCTTCGACGAAGGACTTTTGAGCAATAAAAAACAGAATTATTAAGGGAGCAACCGTCATTGTTGCTGCAGCCATTAAAACTGGCCAGGGTGTGTAAAAGGTGGAAATAAAAGATCTCAACCCAATAGCGAGTGTGTATTTTTTTGAGTCATTTAGAAACAAAAGAGGCCCCATGAAATCATTCCACGTATTCATAAATTGAAAAACAGCGACAACTGCAAGAGCAGGTTTTGCTAAGGGTATAATAACTTGAGCAATTATTTGAGGATAATTTGCCCCATCAATAAAAGCAGCCTCATCATAATCCTTTGGAAGTGTTCTCAAAAATTGAACCAACATAAATATAAAAAATGCATTTCCAAAAAATGATGGAACAGTAAGAGGAAAATATGTGTTTATCCCTCCCAGCCAATTCCATTCAAGAAAAAAGGGAATAAGTTGAACCGATGAGGGAAGCATCATTGTTCCAAGGCTTAGGCCATACATAAGAGCTCTCCCTTTAAATTCGATTCGTGCAATAGCATAGGCAATGCAGATATTCGATATTAAAGCGCCTCCAATATTAACTAAAACCACGAAAATTGTATTTAAATAGTATCGTGCAAAAGGAACAACCCTAAAAACTTCTATGTAATTATTGAATTCAAATTTTTTTGGAATAATAATCATCGGTATTTTAAAAATATCTGCCATGGGCATAAGAGAACTTCTAATCATCCATAAAAGAGGAAGGAGACTCGATATAGCCACTAAAGCAAGAACAGAATACTGAACACCACGACCCAGAACTGATTTATGACGCTTCATCAAGAATCTCCTTCGGAAAACACCCAATTCTTGGAGGTCTTAAAAATAACTACCGATAGTAAAAGAGTTAGAACAAACAAAACCCATGCCATAGCATTAGCTTCTCCCATTTTTCCATATCTAAACGCATTATTGTAAATAAGCAACATAAACGTTAAGGAACCGTTCATAGGTCCACCGCCTGTCATAATGTAAGGCTCAGTAAATAGTTGCAAAGATTTAATTGTCCCTACTATCAAATTATATAAAATAATAGGGCTCAATAAAGGCAGAATTACATTTTTAAATGAATGCCACGCGTTACCACCATCTATTTCAACTGCTTCCAACAAGGATACAGGTATGCCCTGAAGTCCCGCCAAAAAAATAACCACCACATTTCCGACACTCCAAATGCTCATCATTACTAAACTCGGAATTACCATAGCCGGATCAGTTATCCATTCCACACGATCTAATCC
>DATFIA010000266.1:0-4625 GCA_035270545.1 Treponemataceae bacterium | reverse complement strand
GCTTCTGACTCTCATTAGAACATAAAAATATTCGAGGTAATAGCAAATTTCCTGAGTTTTGCAAGATCCTCATTATATAACGAAAAGACCTTTTTCCATGAGAATCACTTTCTTTCCGTCTGAGCAAAGGGCTTCAACAGTTAGTTCTTTTGAGCCGAACATAACATCTGTGTGCATGTCTGCCTTATTGCATCCACAGTCGTCGCGTTCCTCCTGCGTCATAGAAGAACCACCTTCAAGTGCATCTGGGTATCCATCTCCAAGTGCGAAGTGGCAGGCTGCATTTTCATCGAAAAGTATGTTATAAAAAAGAAAACCCGTTGCCGCTATGGGGTTATCTGCTGCAACTAGTGCTATTTCTCCAAGATATCGATTTCTTTCATCTACAGAAAAATAGGCCTCAATATTTTCTTTTCCGCTTGTAGCGCCGTAATCTGTAACAAGACCATTTTCAAAAACGAACCAAGCTCCAGTAACAATTTTTCCCATAATATCTACCGGTTTGGTTAATTGAACTCTCCCCTTTGTTTTTCGGCAATCAGGGGTGGTAAAAATTTCTTCACTCGGTATATTTGGAAAAAAAGTGCGCCCATCGGCCGAAGTCCCGCTGCCCCCTATCCATCGAGCTTGAGGAGAAAGTGAAACGGTAAAATCTGTTCCCGGAGCTGTAAAATGAAGCTCTGTAATATGTAAGGAATCAATATTTTCTATTTTTTTCTTTAGTGCACGACTATGGTTTTGCCAAGCAGCAATAGGGTCTGCTTCATCTAGGCGATATATGGGGGAAAGAACTTTCCATAGTTTTGCAACAGCCGTGGAATCGGAAACCGTATTCCCAAATATTTTTTTAGCCCACCCAAGAGTCGGAGCGCTCGCAACAAGCCAGGAAATCTTGTTGTTTATAACCGCATCGTGGAAAATTTTATTTGTTTCTGTGCGAGCCTTTTGCATAATTCCTATTTTAGACGAAGATACCGACTCATATACATTTGGATTCTCTTCTGCATAAATATTAATATACGCCCAGTTATCTGTAACGTATTCAAGGTTTGCATCTTTAAAATAAGAGGGAACTCTGGCAAGAAAATTAGGCTGAGAATGTTCTGCTCGTATACGTATAATCTCTCTATTTTGCCAGTCTACCTGAACATAGGCGACTCCAAGTATATACGCTTCTTCTACCAATAATTCTATAAGGGGCCTTATTTCAAGTTCTGCACGTATAAGAAGGTTTTGCCCTTCTCTTACCGCAACACCATTAAGAAGAATTTTGCACCAAGTTCGCAGTTTTTCATTGGTCATGCTTAAAACACCTTTCTTGAGCCGGGTTTTATTGCAGGTGTTTTTCCTTCTTTGCACAAATCACAATCGTCAGCATCCCAAAGAACAGCAGGTTGGCGAAGTGCAGCATATAAGGGCCAAGGAAAGGGCTCTTCTGCATCTTTTGGACGTCGGTCTACCACACAAATGGCAGCAACAACAATACCACCCATTTCTTGAATATAACTTGCTGTTTCAAGGGTGCTTTTTCCAGTAGTTATAACGTCTTCGGCAATAATGATCTTTTCACCCGGTTTAATTTTAAAACCACGGCGGAGAGTCATTTTCCCTGTGTCGTCTCGTTCGGTAAAAAAGGCGGGTTTTCCCATCTGTTTACCCAGTTCATAGGCAACAACAATGCCCCCCATAGCAGGGCCAATAACAGAGTCAATTTCGATTTTTCCATTCGATATATCTGTATTGAGTCGCTCTGTTATCTGCGATATTACAATGGCGGCTTTGTCTGGATACTGTAAGAGTCTAGCGCATTGAAAATATTGGGAAGAATGTTTTCCAGATGATAATAGGAAGTGACCGCTGAGCATCGCCTTACATTCAGTGAGAATACCTGCAACATTTAACATTATGAACCTCCAGAAACTGTATAAAAAAGTATACTGGAATGGAAAAAAAAATACTATAAAAAAAGGAGTTTAGCTTCGAAGGATTCGAAACCAAACTCCATAAAAAGGAGGAAGAATCAGGTCTTTTTAATATATTTCTTTGCGTCTACCGCAACAGCTGCAACAATAATAATACCTTTAATAATATATTGGTAATATTGATCCAGTCCAATAAAAGTCATACCGTAGCTAATAATGGTGAATAAAAGAACACCTGTTATCGCGCCAGAAACTTTACCTATGCCCCCAGAGAAGGAAATACCACCAACTACACAGGCTGCAATGGCATCAAGTTCATACCCAAAGCCGGTTCCGTTGTTTGCACTTCCGATTCGAGCTGCTTCTAGGAAACCACCAAGACCATATAAAATTCCGGCAAATACATAAACGAGAATAAGTGTTTTTCCAACGTTTACACCGGAAACTTTAGCAGCTTCTGGATTTCCACCTACTGCATAAAGGTTTTTTCCAAAGGTTGTTTTATTCCATAGTACCCAAACAATAACACTTATTACCGAGGCAAAAATAACTAGATTTGGTATTCCAAGGGTTGAACCAATAACAAGATCTGTATAGCGAGGGTCAAAGCCACCAATCGGTTGTGGGCCCGGTGCTCCAGAGGCAAAATAAATAGAAAGGAACCCATACAAAGTAATCATCATACCCAGAGTCGCAAGGAATGGATGTATTTGGAATTTAGCAACAACCCAACCGTTAATCCCGCTAAAGATTGCAATAACAAGACAAGAAATTAATAGCGGTACAAAAAGAGGAAGAGCGGGTAGGTTAGGGTAGAAACGAGACGCATAATTAGCCGCTTGCAAAAGAGAGCCACTTATAATGGCAGCAAAACCTACCATTCGTCCAAGTGAAAGGTCTGTTCCCTGAGTTATAATTATTCCACCAACCCCAAAGGCTAAAATGAGACGTACGGAACTTTGTGTCAAAATGTTTCTAAAAACATTGATATTAAGAAAACCTGGTTCCTTAACAATAATTCCTACAATAATGAGAAAAATGGCAATAAGTATTCCATTTTTAATCAGCATGTCTTTTATACGCTCTTTTGTAAAAAGAGATCTTTTTGTTGCAGCTGTGCTCATACAGCCCCCCTTGATTGGTTCAAATATTTGGCAGACAGTTCAAAAATTTCATTTTGCGTTGTCTTTTCTGTTTCTACAATTCCAGCCGGGAAGCCATTACTCATAACGAGAATACGGTTTGTTATTCCAATAAGTTCTGGCATTTCAGAGGAAACGACAATAACAGCTTTTCCTGCAGAAGCAAGTTTAATAATAAGCTGATAAATCTCGAACTTTGCACCAACATCGATACCGCGAGTTGGCTCATCTAGCAGAAGAATATCGGGCTCGGTCAACAGCCAACGGCCAATAATAACTTTTTGCTGATTCCCTCCACTAAGGGAGCGAATGAGTTCATGTTTACTTGGTGTCTTAATTCTCATAGAAGCGATTGCTTCATCTGTATCAGATTCCATTTTTTTATCGTGAAGAAACCCGAATCTGTTTTTGTATGCAGCAATATTTGCAATAGTTGAATTAAACGTAATATCTGCAATAGGATACAAGCCTGTTTGTCTTCTTTCCTCGGTTAGATATGCAAAACGGTTTCCAATAGCCTCATGTGGAGTAGTGTTTACAATTGTTTTCCCATCTACTGTGATCGTTCCAGAAACGAGAGTTCTAACTCCAAAAAGAGCATCGAGCAATTCTGTACGCCCAGCCCCAACAAGACCAGCAATTCCGAATATTTCACCCTTGCGAACATCAAAGCTCACATCGTGAACTTTAGGTTGGTATTTGGTAGTTAGATTCCGAATTGAAAGATATACATCTCCGGGAATATTTGTTTTGGGTGGGAACCATTTTTCTAATCCTCGTCCAACCATCATACTCACAAGTTTTTCTTTAGTCAGGTCTTTAGTTAGTTCTGTTCCAATGTATTTTCCGTCACGAAGAACGGTCACTTCATCAGCAATTTGGAATATTTCTTCCATCTTGTGAGAAATATATATAATTCCTACTCCCTCTTTTTTCAAGAGTTCAATGATCCCAAAAAGTACCTTAACTTCTACCTCTGTAAGAGATGAAGTTGGCTCATCTAGGACTATAATTTTGGCATCATAGGAAATAGCCTTAACGATTTCAACCATCTGTCTTTGGGACACAGAAAGTTGGTTTAATAGTGTGTCTGGATCGGCCTGATTATTAATTTTTTCAAAAAGTTTCAGTGTATCTTTGCGCATTTTACGCTCATCTACGAAGAGCCCTTTGCGAGGATATCGGCCAAGCCAAATATTGTCGTTAATACTTCTTTGAATTACTTGGTTCAACTCTTGGTGAACCATAGAAACACCATTTTCAAGAGCGTGTTTTGGATCGGTAAAGTTAATTTCCTTACCGTTAAGGAAGATTTCACCGGCTTCTTTTTGGTATATTCCGAAAAGGCATTTCATTAAGGTTGATTTGCCTGCACCATTTTCTCCCATTAGCGCGTGAACAGTACCGGCTCTAACATCTAGTTTTACATCGCTAAGAACGGGAACACCGGAAAAAGACTTAGATATTCCTCTGATTTTTAACAGAATGTCTTCCACAGACAATCCTCCCTATATATGAAAAAAAAACTGTCGCGGAAAGAGAACCTTTCCGCGACTTAACG
>DATFIA010000265.1:0-4251 GCA_035270545.1 Treponemataceae bacterium | reverse complement strand
AGCGATATTCGTGAAACAAAACTGATATAATTTACCTTTAATTTCACGTCACCAAAAATATCGAATTCTTTTGCGAGGTCTATTCCATTTACTCCGTTTCGTTTAGTTCCGCCTCTTTGATTAGTAGGAGCATCGGTATAAGCATCGTTAAGACCATCTTCGCCTTTATCAACACTTAAAAGCACATACACTTCTGTTGCCGTTTGACCGGTTTTTGCATCAGCAAGCATTTCTTTAGGAAGCGTAATACTTGCGAAATTAGTACCGCTTTTTAAGGCGTCAGTAATGCCAATTTTACCTGAGGCCAGATTGTCTGTTGTTGCAAAAGAAACTTCTGCAGGACCGGACAGATTTGTCCATGCCAATATACGCCTTGTGGAGTTATGGGCAACACGATATGCTATTTCCAGGGAAGCACCCTTGCTTCCAAGAAGTATATTTTTTTCTACACCTATATTGGTTAATTTAAGTACATGGGTTTCAGCTTCCTCAATACGTACGTTTTTATCGGCCGGAAACACCTTCCATGGAAATGCTGTTTCATCAATTTCGATAGTTAACCTAGCTGTTTCTAAGAGGTCGAATTCTCTGTCAAGATTTATACCGTTAACACCTTTTCTTGCATTAGCGCCTCTTTGATTGCCTGCTGCCGCAAACTGGTCGCTGTCTTTGCCGTTGGGACCCTCGTCGGTACAAAAAAGAACATAGAGAACCCGTGCAGTTTCTCCAGAGGCAGCATTATAGAGTATTGAAGAGGGGATTTTTACTTTTGCAGAACGGGTGCCGCTTGGTAAAGCATCAGATACACTGATCTTTCCTGCATCAATTCTTGCAGAAGTTGCAAAACTGAAGTTCTCTATTTCTTCCCCTGTTCCCGATAAATCTGTCCACACCAAAAGGCGGCGGCCTGTATTGTGTGCAACGCGGAAGTTAAAACTTAAGGTGGCTTCTTCGGTGCGGTGTAAATAATCTTCATCCATACCGATGTTGAGTCTAAGCGTTTGACCGTTGGTACCAAGTATACCAACATTGTCGTCCTTGCCTTCATGAAAGATGTTCCATTCAAAGGCTGCGGGATTTGTGTTTTCAGCTGCTGCGAAATTCGGTGTAAAACCAAATAGTACAGCGAGCATGCATACTGCAGTCAAAATCCGTTTCATGCTAATACCTCCAAAAAAATTAAGTTTATAATATTTTTTACATATATACATAATTAAGGAAAAATGATAGTGAGATTTAGATGTGATAAAGTAAAAACATTCCAGCGATATTCGGGTCAAATTTATAAATAAAAAGCTGTTTTTATTCTTAACCCGAAAATACTATAGGAGCAAAAAAGCCTTCTGTCAATAAAAAATTTAATTTTACATTGGGAGTCTCAACCGTAAGCGATATTGTCCATAAGTAACGAAAGGGATTATGTCCCTTAAATGTTTTACTATGTAGCCCTTAAAGGGAGGTTGCATAGGTGAAAAGGGGATACACACTTATGGATTACGACAGAATTAAAATAATTACAGATGTTGTAGAAAATGGGAAAAGCAAAAATGCAGCCGCGGTAAAACTTAATCGCAGTATGAAAACAGTCAATCGTATGATTAATGCTTTTATTGAAAAAGGAGAATGCGGTCTTATACACGGAAACAAGGGGCGTAAACCAGCTAATAGCCTAGATCATGATGCGATTTTTGACTTGTACAAAGATAAGTATTTTGATTTTAACATGACTCATTTTTCTGAATTGTTACAAGAACGGGAGCAGATAATTGCGAGCGAAGGTACCATTAGGAACATATTCAAAGAACGCGATACCCTCTCTATACGAGCTCGGAAAAGAACAAAACGAGAACTCAAAAAGAAACTAGCTTCAATAAAAAAGCTCAACGAAGATCAAAAAGATCAGCTTATACAACTTGAAACAGAAGCATTTACCGGTTCTGCTCATCCGACTCAGCCAAGAAGTAAATATTTTGGAGAAGAGATTCAAATGGATGCCTCGAATCACCTGTGGTTTGGAAAAACTAAAGCGCATCTCCATCTTGCCATTGATGATGCAACCGGTATGATCGTTGGCGGCTACTTTGATACACAAGAAACACTGAAAGGGTACTACTCTGTATTGCAGCAAATCCTTACAGTACATGGAATTCCTGTAAAATTCAAAACAGACAGACGGACGATTTTTGAATATAAAAGTAAAAAAAGGAAGGAAATGTCGGAAGATACGTTTACGCAATTCACTCATGCGTGCAACACGCTTGGAATTGATCTGGAAGCTAAATCGATCCCAGAGTTCAAACCAAGGGTAGAACGCAGCTTTCAAACACTACAAGGGCGATTACCCCAAGAAATGCGTTTAGCAGGCGTTACTACCCTCGACGAAGCTAACGAGTTCCTCAATTCCTACATCTTGAAATTCAATCAGCAATTCGCAATTATCGATACTATAGAATCCTGCTTTGAATTACAACCGACGCAGGAGCAAATTGACCAGACCCTCGTTACCTTTACAAAAAGAACCGTCGACAACGGAAATGCCATTCTTCTGAACAAGAAAAACTTCTCTTTGCATGATTCTGATGGCCAACAAAAATTCTTACGGCCTAAAACAAAAGTCTCGGTAATTACCATGATGAATGGCTCTCAATTTGTAATGCACAATGAAAAATTGTATGCCTTAGAAGAAATACCTGAGAGACAAAAAAGCTCAAAGCTGGTTGATTTTAATTATGCACCTAGCCCTGCTAGACCGAAAAAAAATATACCAGCTTTTGATCATCCCTGGAGAATTAGCAACTCAAAATTCTTTAGAAATAATTACGGTTATTATGGATGATTTTGGGGACATTATCGCTTTCGGTTGACATAAAAAATTTAATTTTACATTGGGAGGGTCAAACGAACGCTTTGTAATCTCCAGACAGATGGAAAAATCTCTATAGTCATGGGAAGGACTGTACTTTATAATAAGCATACTTATTTCCCCGAATGCTTCAAGTTTTTTTATATTGCAAGTCTTTGTTTGTTGAATAATATTCCTTTTTTATGTATGAACGGTTATGTGGGCATGTGCCGGAATGAATTCAATTTACTCACTTCGCTCTTCACCAATCTTTGGTCGGTCTTTTCCGCAACAAGGGCATTGCTTTTCACTATCAGAGAGATCATGCAGACACTCAATGTAGTCAATTTCGGCTGGAAGACTTTTTCGTCCACGTTTTTTTCCATCAACAGAATCCATTTATTTGTTTTCTCATATCAGTTCGGCCCAGGCGGACATGAATCTTTAACGCACTATCATCTGGCCACATGTTTTCACCGCCGCTGGTAATACTATTTCTATTGCTCGTCTACTGGTAGTTGCGCTGCATTTAATGGTAAAAATATCACCAATTTTTATCAGACACGGATCACTTTCTTTGTCAGTGTTTTTTTCAGACACTATTTTAACCGGTAAAAAAGATTGTGTTTGCTTGTTCGCTGTTTTTCCGCTTGTTTCCCTTTCATTCAAGAATATCAGCCGCTCTTTTTTCGTATGTTGTTTCATCTTGTAACACTCACTGAGAGCTTACAAGTTTTTTTTTCAAAGATGGGCTGAAATTAGCGCTTACTTATCATGTATAAAACTGGCATAAACTATCTTGACATATTCCGTGACCCAACAAAGAAAAAAATTAGAATGACGCAAGACGAGTTTCGAAAATTTGGACCGGTTATGTTATTTTATGGAACCACTTCGCGTTCAGAGCGGATTTGAACTTAATTATTTTAAAACACTTGTAGTATTTGGGCATAAACGCAAAAACACTTGTAGTATTGCCCTTTTTTGAGCTTTTTTTGGCTTAAATGGCGTGTAACACTATTGACATAAGTTATTGTGTTGATTTTTAAATTGGGAATCATGATCCCGATTTATAAATAAAATCTTTCGTTGAAAGATAAAAAAAGGCAACAATGATAAAACCATTGCCGCCAAAATGCGCATCTTACGCATAACGATTGTACACCGTTATGAATAAGATACCATAAAAAACTAAAAGTTTTCCAGACTTAAAAGATAAGGAAAACTATGAAAGGACGGTCTAAAATGACTGGATGTGCAGTAATGGGTTTTAATGAAATTTCGATGGATGAAATGTTTGCTATTGATGGAGGTTGGACTACCAACCAATGGATAACGAAATCCTGTGCAGCTGCAGGTTTTGTAGTAGGTGGAGTTGTAGGTTACGTAGTAGCAGGACCCCTTGGCGC
>DATFIA010000264.1:0-19092 GCA_035270545.1 Treponemataceae bacterium | reverse complement strand
GATACAATGCTTGATACTGTGTTGAATCTGAAACGGTAATATGCAATAATCGGGCTTAAAGTTTCGTAACAATTAAAAAATACGAAACTTTGAGCCCAAAATTGCTGAATGAAGGAACCTCCATGATAGCGGTAACACAATTAAACGGAAAACAGTACTGGATTAATCCTCACCAAATTGAAGCAATAGAAACAAATCCTGATGTTACTCTTGTAATGCTTTCCGGGAAACGAGTTGTGGTGCGAGAAAAACCAGATGACGTTATTAATGAAATAATTGCATATCGACGTCAAATTGGTGCATTTAAGAATGAGGAGTAGAAATCGATGGATATAGCATCCTTTATTGGTATTATCGGTGGACTCGGTGTTGTTGTTTTTGGTGCATTTAAAGGTGGATCTCTTGGAGGTCTTATCGATATTCCCTCTATTTTCATTACAATTGGTGGATCCTATTTATGTCTTTTTTCTACATATCCACTTTCGTATTGTTTGGGAATTTTTAATATAATTGGTCGTATCTTTAAAACATACGATTTTGGAGAAAAAGCCCTCGTTCAAAAATTGGTTGGTTTTTCAGAAAAAGCTCGTAGAGAGGGTATTTTAGCTCTTGAAGAAGAAATACAAGATCTCGACGATGAATTTATGAAAGCGGGTCTTCGTCTCGTGGTAGACGGAACTGATGGTGAAGTCATTCGAACTCTTATGGAAAATGAACTTAACCAGATGGAAGGCCGTCATATGATTCAAATTACATTGATAAATGCATGGGCCACTCTTGCACCTGGTTTTGGTATGCTTGGTACAGTAATTGGACTCATTGGTATGTTGAGTAACCTAGAAGATAAAAGTGCTCTTGGACCAAACATGGCTGTTGCTCTTGTTACAACATTGTATGGTTCTATGATGCAAAACTGGCTTCTTGTTCCTATAGCTGGAAAACTTGGATATCAAAATACCATGGAAGTAAAGGCCAGAGAGATGGTTATTGAGGGAGTCCTTTCAATTCAAGCCGGTGATAATCCTCGTATACTCGCTCAGAAGATGCTTACCTATCTTACACCAAAAGATAGAAAATCTATTGAAGCCGATGTTATGAAGGACTAGGGGGTAGGTCATGGGTAGAAAGAAAAAAAAAGCCTCCGCAGCTAGTTCAGGCTGGCTTAATACCTATGCAGACATGGTTACCCTCATGTTGTGTTTTTTCGTTATGTTGTATGATCCTTCCGAGGTTGATATTACACAGCTTGCTACAATGACTGCTTCTGTGAGCAATGATTTAACTGGGGGTGGACAATCATTAGCTGCTGGCCGCTTATCAGATCTTGGAAATACTATAAACTCTCTACCTTCTATGGAAAAAGGAAATTCTTTAGGTCTTGCGGTAAAACGTGCCGTAAGTCTTTTTGCACCAGATATAAAAACTAACAAAATATCTATAACGAGCGACGAAAGAGGGCTCGTTATTACCCTCGCTGCAGATTCTTTTTTCAAGGTTGCAAGTGCTGAATTAAATATTGAAGAAACGAGGGATACTCTTTTACGCATTTCGCAACTTTTAACTGACTCCTCTATATCAAATAAAAGATTTAGAATTGAAGGTCATACAGACTCTGGTAATACAAATCCTGAATTATGGCCAAGTAATTGGGAATTATCGACAGCTCGTGCAGTAAATGTGCTACATTATCTTACAGATTTTGGTTCTGATGAAAAACGTTTTTCAGTAGCAGGATATGCAGATACTCGGCCTTATTATTCAAACGACACCGAGGAAGGGCGAGCATACAACCGTCGTGTAGACATAATTATTCTGGACGATGGTCATTTTTAATGTTAATATAAAAGATAAAAAGGATAAGCACTATGAGTGATCAAGACGACATTAATCTGGAAGGTGGCGATTTAGGCTCCGGTGAAAGTAAAAAAAAGGGAAGCGGAATGCTTCCACAACTTCTTAAATGGGTAGTCATTTCCTTAGGTGCCCTTATTTTTATTGTTACTATTGTGGTAGTAACGGTAAATATCATAGGAAGTAGTGGAAAACCTCAGTCTGTCATTCCTGTATCTGAAGAATATACTGGTCTTAGAGAAGTTCTTCAGTGGTATCAAGCGGTTGGAAGTATTCAAACTAGAACCTCTGATCCTATGCCTGCTTCTGTTGTTTTAGATATTGCACTTGGATATACCTTCGATGATAAAGCAACTCCAGCTGAACTTTCTTCGCGTCTTGTTGAAATAAAAGATTTTTTAAGATCCTTTATTCAAAGAAAAACAGCAGCTGAACTTAAAAATGAAGAAAAAATAAAAATTGAAATACGTAATTCCATAAATGATAATATTCTGTCAAAGTCAAAGATAAAAGATGTTCGGTTTACAAAATATGAGATAGTGGAGCAATAAGGAAAACATGACAGAAGTTCTTTCCCAGGACGAAATAGATCAGCTCCTCACCGCAATTAGTGCAGGCGATACAGATACCGAAGATTTTCGTCCGGTAAATGATAATCGCAAAATCAAAATTTATGATTTTAAGCGCCCTGATAAGTTTTCAAAAGAACAAATTCGTACTGTGTCCATTATGCATGAAACTTTTGCACGACTTACTACCACAGCTCTTTCTGCACAGCTTCGAAGTATGGCTCATGTTCATGTAGCCTCTGTAGATCAGCTAACGTATGAAGAATTCATCCGTTCAATTCCGACTCCTACAACTCTTGCTGTTATTAATATGGATCCACTCAAAGGTAATGCAATTTTAGAAATAGACCCTTCGGTTACTTTTTCTATTATTGATCGTCTCTTTGGCGGAACTGGAAAGGGCACAAAAGTTCAGCGAGATTTAACAGATATTGAACAATCTGTTATGGAAGGAATAATTGTTCGTATTCTTGCAAATATGCGCGAGGCATGGACTCAGGTTATAGACCTAAGGCCTCGTCTCGGTCAGATAGAAACAAATCCTCAGTTTGCACAAATTGTTCCCCCATCCGAAATGGTTGTTCTCGTAACCTTAGAAACAAAGGTTGGCGAAGAAGAAGGGATGATGAACTTTTGTATTCCCTATATTACTATTGAACCGATAATTTCAAAACTGTCTAGTCAGTTTTGGTTTTCTTCGGTTCGACGCAGTTCTACCACCCAGTACATGGGTGTATTAAAAGAAAAACTTTCTACCGTTGATATGGATGTCGTTGCAGAGATTGGAACAATCAATTTACCAGTTCGAGATGTTCTAAACCTCAGAGTTGGCGATGTTGTGCGACTTTCGAATGTCCGTGTAGGTGATCCTTTTACATTAAGTATTGGAAATAAGAAAAAGTTCTTGTGCCAAGCTGGTGTGATCGGTAAAAAGGTTGCTGTTCAGGTACTAAAGAAAATCGTCGATAATGATGGTGAAGATTTCGAAGAATTATCTGTAGAAGGAGATGAAGCTTATGAGTGACGGTTCCATATCTCAAGATGAGATTGATGCCCTGTTGGCCGATGTCGACATGGGAGGAATTGGTGGCGCATCAGCATCACATTCCAATAAATTAAATGATGCTCAATTATCCGCATTACATACCTATGTTTCTGGAAATGTGCCTGGTTTGCAATCAAATTTGGATTCTATGACTGGAAAAGATACTTCAATTGCAAATCCAATAATTGAAGTTATGAAACGAGATTCATTTTTACGTAAAATTCCAGAAATGGTTATTGGTTGCGTTTTAGATTTTAATACAGCCCTTATAGGCGATCATATTTTTATTTTGTCTCAAGATTTTGCCCAAAAGCTTGTTAGTCTTGTAAATAATGAAGACAATGCTGAATTAGATGAAATGGCTCTTTCTGTTATAAGTGAAACCGTTTCCCAGTTTGTAGGTATTCAGCTTACCGCTCTTGAAAAGGCTGGTTTTAAAGGTGTTGCTAATAATCCAGCAGAATCAGTAAATGTTCCCAAAGCAATGGTTCGCTTTCCTCAGCAAGATTTTATAGTTATAACCTATCCAATAACACTTGATGGTGTTGCCTTTTCATTTTGGGAAATATTACCTTGGCAGATATCCGTAGATATAGCAAATGCTTTTGGTGGAGCTCAAACCGATCCTTTAGCTGCTCTTGGTATGGGTGATCCTATGTCTGGTCAGATGGGTAATGGCCAAATGAACATGGGTCAAATGGGAAACCAAATGAACATGGGTCAGATGGGAAACCAAATGGGCATGGGTCAGATGGGAAACCAAATGAACATGGGTCAGATGGGTGGACAAATGGGAATGGGTCAAATGGGCGGTGGCCAAATGAATATGGGCCAAGTAATGGGTATGAATCCCAATGTTCAGTCTATTCAATATCCAACTCTTCAGGCAAGTAACATGGGAACAGAGCAAGGTAATATAGGTCTTATCATGGATGTTTTCATGGAAATGACTGTAGAACTTGGCCGTACTCGTAAAGTTATAAAAGAAATACTTGGAATGGGCGAGGGAACTATTATTGAATTAGATAAACTTGCCGGTGAACCTGTGGACATTCTTGTTAATCATAAACCAATAGCAAAGGGTGAAGTTGTAGTTATTGACGAAAACTTTGGTGTTCGTGTAACCGAGATTTTGTCTCCAATAGAACGAGTTTCAGATATGTAACAGTTTTTTTTGGGTGGGGGGGTATCAATGCATATTTTCTCGTATCATAAACGCTTATTATGCGTTTATGCTTTTTTATGCCTATTATTTGTATTAACTGCACAAGATTCACTTCCAGAGACTTCTACAAAAGTAACGGATGAATCAAGTATTTCTCTTACGACAAATACAGAGGCAACTAATAATTCACAAATGGATCCCAAATCTTCTGGAATAGGCGCGCTCGTACGTGTGGTCCTTGTTTTAGCCCTTGTATGTATTGCTATTTATGGCATCGTATACCTAATAAAAAAATCAACACGAATAAATGCTTCAGATGATCCATATTTGAAGAATCTTGCCTTATTACCTCTTGGACCTTCAAAATCTATACAGATTATATCTGCAGGTTCACAAGCTTTTGTTGTAGGAGTTACTGACCATTCAATTTCTTTAATTTCAGAATTAACAGACCGCGAACTCATAGATGCCATGATTTTAACTGCAGATAAAAGTATCGGTATAGGAGGAGGAAGCTTTGCTTCAATTCTAGCAAAATTTATGCCCTCTTTTACTACATCAGGAATTAAAAATTCAGGAAATTCTGCAGATACTCAAAGCAATTCGACTATTCAAGATTCTCTTTCTGCATCAGATACTGCTGAGTTTCTTCGAAGTCAACGAGAGAGACTTAGAAATTCAGGAGAAGGAAAAAATTTATGAGTATCTTTCGCCTCAAATCAGTTTTCCTCTTTTCTTTTGTTATTATATTTATATTTTCACCCGCAGTGGTTGTTGCTCAAACTAATCCAGCCTTTCCAGCAGGCACTGCGAAAGCTGTAACAGGAATTAATGCAACAAGGGAAGCAACCGGAATCCCTTTTATAAATTTTAATATACGTGAACCTCAATCAAATCAAGAAGTTGCCTTTTCTGTACAACTTTTACTTTTACTTACAATACTTTCTCTTGCTCCAAGTATTTTAATTCTTACTACGAGTTTTTTGCGTATTTCTATAGTGTTAGATTTTATTAAAAGAGCCTTGTCTCTTCAACAGGTTCCTCCAACACAAGTATTAAATGGAATAGCTTTGTTTTTGAGTATGTTTATTATGTGGCCAACATTTAATGAAATTTATGTTAATGCATTCAAACCGCTTGCAGATGGCGAAATGGGAATTGAAAGAGCCTGGACAGAGGCCGAAAAACCAGTCCGGTTATTTATGTATAGACAAATGGCAAATAACACTTCAAATATAGCTATGTTTATGTCTATGGCAAAAATGGACAAACCTGCAACTCTCGCTGATGTTCCAACTAGAGTTCTTATTCCTGCTTTTATCTTACATGAGCTCACTGTAGCGTTCAAAATTGGAATATTGCTCTATATTCCTTTTATTATAGTAGACATGGTTGTTGCAAGTGTGTTGATGTCTATGGGTATGATAATGCTACCTCCTGTTCAAATCTCAATGCCATTTAAATTAATTCTTTTTATTTTAATAGATGGATGGGGTCTTTTGACGCAACAATTATTTTTGTCATTTCTATAAACGGAGGAACTGACATATGACTCTTGGAACAGTAGTCTCTATTATGCGTAGTGGCATTTTTCAAATCCTCATATTAGCAGCGCCCATTTTAATTTCTGCTCTTGTTGTTGGTTTACTGGTCGCTATTTTTCAGGCAACTACTTCAATACAGGAACAAACACTCACCTTTGTTCCAAAAATAATGACAATCCTTGGAGTCCTTGCTCTTTTGGGTGGGTGGATGTTTTCCTCTCTTCGTGAATATACCATAGATCTTTTTAATCTTATTCCTCAGATGGTGAGATAGTAATATGGATCCCTTTGATGCTCTTTTATCACAAGCTCCCATTTTTTTACTCGTAGCGGTAAGAATTTTTGCAATGATTCAAACGACTCCTCTTTTATCTATTCAATCTGTTCCTAGGATAGCAAAAATTGCTTTGGCAGGTAGTATTGCAATTCTTGTTTTACCCTCAGCTTATCCTGTGGGCTGGGATGTAGAAACATTTTCGTTGCATTTTGTGTTGCTTCTTGTTGGAGAAGCGTTAATTGGTATTATTAGTGGCTTTTTTATAAGCATGATTTTTTCTACATTCAGCTCTGCTGGACAGTTTTTTTCATATCAAATGGGTTTTGGAGCTTCCGAAGTCTATGATGCTCTTGCACAAATTGAAAACCCTTTATTAGGACAATATCTTAATCTTATTGCAATGTTAGTTTTTTTACAAATTAATGGCTTTCAGACTCTTTTTTTTGGTGGTATTCTTAGAAGCTTTCAGTCTATTAATTGTTTTTCTCTTATTAATCATCAAGAAGTGTTTGTTTCCTTTTTCTTAAAAGGTCTTACCACTCTTTTTTTTAATGCAATGATAATTGCAATGCCGGTAGTAGGAACATTGTTTTTAATTCATGTTTCTATGGGCCTTTTATCAAAAGCTGCACCACAAATGAATCTTCTTTCTGAAGGCTTCCCCATTACCATTTTAGTTACTTTTTCACTTCTCGTTTTTTCACTCCCCTTAATGATTAATCTTTTCATACAAATAATGGGCCAAGGGTTTGCTTCTTTTGAACAACTTCTAGCAGATGCGGGGACTGCTATACCGTGATTGCTACTGCAGCGTTAATAGAAAAAATAGATCTCCAATGGTTTGCTGCTGCAGAAGATGAAGGGCGAACTGAGGATCCAACAGAATTTAAGATTCGTAAGGCTCGTGAAGAAGGTCGTGTTGCAAAAAGCCAAGAACTTAATGGAGCTATTGTTCTGTTGCTTCCAGCCTTGGCTCTTGTTTCTTTTGGGCCTTGGATGCTTAATACTCTCACAGAAATGCTTAATTTTTATTTTTCTCGCAGCACCACAGTAGATATAACCGATCCAACCTTAGTTCAAGCTTTTTTCCATTATTTTATTCGCCTTGTACTTCCGGTAACTCTTACTGCTCTTATTTCAGGTGTAATTTCAAATATTTTGCAAAACGGTGGCTTTATTTTCAGTCTCAAACCAATAGCTCCAAAGTGGAATAAACTTTCCCCTAATTTTATAAAGTTTTTTTCACGTGCTCTTTTTTCCACTGAAGGATTATTTAACCTTTCAAAATCGTTAATTAAAGTTGCAATTATTGGTATCGTTGCATGGTCAAGTATTCGCGGTGAAATACCAAAACTGGTAACAATGCTTGAATCGGGTTTTTGGTCTTCTGTTACCTTTATTGCTACAATGAGTACGAGGCTCATTATTACTGCTGCAGTATTATTTCTTTTAATATCTATTCCCGATTATATCTTTCAAAGAAAACAATTTATGGAATCTCTTAAAATGTCTAAACAGGAAATTAAAGAAGAGTATAAACAGATGGAGGGAGATCCTTTAGTTAAAAGTCGTTTACGACAACGTATGAGAGAATTGTTAAGCCAAAATATGGCTGTTAATGTTCCAAAAGCAGATGTAATTATTACAAACCCAACCCATTATGCTATCGCTATGCAATGGGATAGAACCACTATGAGAGCTCCTATGCTTACAGCAAAAGGAGCTGATCAAATAGCACTTCGAATCAAAGAAATTGGCAGAGAAAATAATGTTCCTATTGTTGAGAATCGGCCTTTGGCACGAGCTCTCTATGCGGAAGTAGAAATTGGTGATATGATTCCCGATGAGTATTACCAGGCACTTGCCGTTATTCTGGCAAAGGTGTATGCGCTCGATACCAGAAAATCAAAAATAATCAGGGAATTGTGACGGTTTAGATGGCAGAAAACACAGTCTTGGGAAATAGAAGCGATCTCATTGTTGCAATTGGAGCAGTAGTAATTGTTCTCATGCTCATTGTTCCCCTTCCAACTGTACTTCTTGATTTTTTCATGGCCTTAAATTTGGTTTTAAATCTTTTAATATTATTAATCGTTCTTTATACACGCAAAGCAACAGATTTTTCTGTTTTTCCGACTCTCTTATTAGTAAGTACTGTTTTTGGCCTTGGACTAAACGTTTCTTCTACTCGTCTTATTTTATCTCAGGGAATGAAATTTAACGGGAAAATGGTTCGAGCTTTTAGCACCTTTGTTATAGGAGCAAATGGTACCGAGGGAATAGTTATTGGCTTTGTTATATTTATTATTTTAATTGCAGTTCAAGCTTTCGTTATTACTAAGGGAGCTACCCGAGTTGCTGAAGTTGCTGCTCGTTTTACACTCGATGCCATGCCCACAAAAAACATGGCAGTAGAAGCAGAATACAATGCTGGAGCCATAACAGAAGAAGAAGCTCGAGAAAGAAAAAAAGATGTTCAGCGAGAAGCAGATTTTTATGGAGCTATGGATGGTGCCAGTAAATTTGTTTCTGGAAACGTTAAAATCGGTATTTTTATTACCGTTGTAAATCTTGCTGCTGGACTCATTTTTGGCATGATTTTTCGAGGTGAACCATTTGGCCAGGCCATTAATACCTATGCGGCTTTAACAATTGGCGATGGCCTCCTGTCTCAATTACCAGCACTTTTTGTTTCTGTTGCAACTGGTTTAATCGTTACCCGCTCTGTTTCTGACGATTCGTTTGGAACAGATGTAAAAAAACAATTTTCCAGAGATGCTCGAGTATATTATATAGGAGCTGGAACCTTATTAGTATTAGGAATACTTCCCGGATTTCCCTGGTATGTTCTTGTTCCTCTTGCTGCTTTGTTTGCTTTTTTTGGGTTTAAACTGCAGCAAACAGAAACAGCTTCATTTAATAATGAAATTGAAAAGGCTAAACAAAAACAAGGTGAAAAATCCGGAGAGAGCCCTGCCGATATTAGTCCTGTAGTACCTCTTGATCCTTTATCCCTTGAGCTAGGATATGGTTTAATTCCCTTAGTTGATAAAGATAAAGGCGCTGAACTTCTTGAGCGCGTTACTCGAATTAGACGAGAATCTGCCTTAGATCTGGGTTTAGTAGTTCCTCGTATTCGAATAATAGATAATATGAGACTTGAACCGAGTGAATATTGCTTTAAAATAAAAGGGGTTGAAGTTGCTCGTGGTCGCATTCGTATGGGTTGGTATCTCGGTATTAACCCCGGCGGTGTAACAGAAGATCTTCCTGGAGAAAAAACGACAGATCCAACCTTTGGATTACCTGCTATATGGATTGCAGAGGAAAATCGTGAAAGGGCAGAGAGAGCCGGTTATACAGTTGTAGATCCTCCCTCTATTATTGCTACTCACTTAACAGAAATAATTAAACGCCATGCTTCTGAAATACTTGGACGCCAAGAAGTACAGTCTATTATTGATACGATCAAAAAAGATTATCCAGCCGTTGTTGATGAAGTTATGAAAATATGTTCTATTGGAGAAATCCAAAAAGTTTTGCAAAATTTGCTTAGAGAACAGGTTTCTATTAGAAACATGGTAGTAATTCTTGAAACCTTAGCAGATTACCGCCCGATTACTAAGGATCCTACAATTCTTGCAGAAAAAGTTCGTCAAGCACTTTCAAGACAAATTTGCTTTCAGTATGTAGATGATAATCGTACCTTACATGTGCTTACAATCGAACCAGCCCTTGTTTCTAAAATTGTTGAAAGCAGGGTCGATACCGTTAATGGTCCTATTGCAGCTCTTGAACCTGTCATTCAGCGCGCATGGATTCGCTCTCTTTCACGATCAGTTACTGCGGTACAAAAATCTGGTTACTTACCAATTATATTATGTCCCGAAGAAGCACGTGTTTTAGTTAAAAACTCTACAGAACGTGAAATACCTGATCTTGTGGTACTCTCTGTACCTGAGATATCAAATGATATTCGTGTAGAGGCAATTGGTGAAATCAAGCAAGAAGAATAAACCTCACTCAGGCGGAATTAATGGATATTTTTACGGAACAAGCAGCTAGTTATGATGAATGTATTGAACGCATAAAAGCAAAACATGGCCCTCATATTCACGTTTTACGACAAAAAAAAATTCGTCTCGGAGGTTTCCTTGGTTTTTTTGAACGAGAGGGTATTGAATTAAATTTTATGATATCTCGCGATACTTCCCGCCTCGTTTCCGGCACAACTCAACCAAAACAAACCGATTTTGATGAAGAGAGAAAAAAAATCTTACGGCAAGCAGCTCAAACATCACCAGAATTAGCTTCTCGAGTAGCTCCTCATATAGCTGCAATTACAGCAAATCCTACTAACCACTCAAATCCAACTGATAAGCAAAGTCTCGATGCAATATTAAAAGTAGTACAAAAACTTGAAGCTCGTTTAGATGATCAAAACAATATGTCAGATTCTTCATCAGAAGAACATGAAACTATTGCTCACCTTGAAGAACTTTTAGAACTAAATGATTTTTCCTCTTCTACAATTAAATCCTTGGTTCAACGTGCAAAAAAAGAATTCTCTTTAGAAGAACTTTCAGATTTTGATCATGTACAAGATACAATTATTGAATGGATAGGGCACTCGATTCCTTTTTCTGAAAATAAAAGTTCTGCAAAACCTCGAATAATTGTCATAGTTGGACCAACGGGTGTTGGTAAAACAACAACCATAGCAAAACTTGCTGCTGCTTATTCACTTGCCGCAACAAAAGGTTCAAGACCGCTTAATGTTCGAGTAATAACGCTCGATAATTATCGTATAGGAGCAAAGCAACAAATTGAGATTTATGGAAGTATAATGAATATTCCAGTTTCAGTTGCAGAGTCTGCTCAAGATCTTTCTGAGCTCATGGCTTTGCATCAAGATGCCGATATAATTCTTATAGATACTATAGGTAAAAGCCCAAAGGATTATTCGAAAATTGCTGAAATGCGACATGTTTTAGATGCTGCTGGAACTATTTCAGATATTCACCTTGCAATGAGTGCAACAACAAAAACGAGTGATATGCGTGAAATTATGCAGCAGTATGAAACGTTTGGTGTTACTTCGGTTATTATTACCAAATTTGACGAAACAACACATGTTGGAAATATAATCAGTGTTTTACAGGATAAACAAAAACCCGTTGCTTATATTACAACTGGTCAGCGTGTCCCTCAGGATTTTGAACAAGCATCTGCACTTCGGTTTCTTACTAATCTTGAAGGGTTTCGAGTGAACCGAACTAAAATAGAAAAACTATTCCCTTTACCGGAAAACAGGTTTGAATGGAGATAATATGGAAGACCAAGCTGAAGCATTGCGCGCACTTATGAAAGATAAACCTCGTGCAGAAGATTACAAGGACATGCAGTCCGATTCAACTACACGTTCTAATAGAAAAACACGCATCATTACTGTTACAAGCGGTAAGGGTGGTGTAGGTAAAACTAATGTCGCCACAAATATGGCTATCACATATGGGCAGATGGGGAAAAAAGTTATTTTGATAGACGCTGATCTGGGCCTTGCCAATATAAACGTTATGATGAATCTTATCCCTCAGTATAATTTGTATCATGTTATTCGAAAACAAAAAAAAATGTCCGAAATAATTCTTGATACTGAATATGGGATTCAATTAATTGCTGGAGCCTCCGGTTTTTCTAAAATAGCTAATATGACAGAAGATGAGCGAAATTCATTTATTGAAGAAATGTATACCTTATCTGATGCAGATATCATAATAATTGATACAAGTGCTGGAATTTCCAAAAATGTTCTTGGCTTTGTTGCAGCCGCAGATGAAGTTATTGTCGTTACGACTCCCGAACCAACCGCAATAACAGATGCCTATGGAATGATAAAAATCATTGCAACAGAAGTCGATAACCTTAATATTAATTTAAAAATGGTTGTAAATCGTGTAACAAGTGCTACAGAAGGAAAACGTGTTGCAGATCGTATGATCCAAATAGCTGCTCAATTTTTAAACTTGAAAATTGAGTATCTTGGTTTTATTTATGATGATCCACTCGTTTCACAGTCTGTATTAAGACAGCGACCTTTTATAATTCTTGAACCAAAAGGTAAAGCTTCTGTGTGTATAAGACATATTGTTTCACGAATTGAAAAAACTGATTTGAATGATAACGAAGGCTTCGGACGTTTTGTTCGCAAACTTTTTGGTCGTGATTGGAATTAAATTACTTTCGCTTTTCTCCAAAATATAAAAAAACCTTGACCATCAACACTTTTTCGCATAATCTATTGATGGGAGGAGATGGCATGTTCGAACCGAAAGTTCCAACGTTAGGTGCAGCTGTCGGCTTTTTGCTGTCTTTTGTAATTGGACTATTCAGCGGAGTTCCGTTTTTACTCATATTAATCCGAGCAATTTTAATGGCGGTTTTTTTTGCAGTGCTTTCGGTATGTGCTTTTTTGTTGTTAAAAAAGTTTCTCCCAGAATTACTAGATGACTCATCTCCTACTAGTTCCGATTTTGAAAATAAACAAGGGGCCGTTGATATTACTATTGATGATTCGCCCTCCGATATTTTATCTTCAGGATTAGGAAATGGAGAATTTAATGCAGAAATGATGCCAGATTTTATTACATCTGAGGAAAAATCACAAAAAAGTGATATACTTACTGAAAGTAATGAACTTAACACTGGAAATCCTGATTTCAAAGTCTTAAATTCTAAAGAATTAGAAACAAGTGGTACTAAAGCAAGTACTGAATTTATTCCGGGACTACATGTTGCTTCTGTTTCTTCGACAGAAGTCAAAAATAAACCTGTTCATAGTATTGACGGTTTAGATGTTTTACCGGATTTACAAGATTTTGTTACTGCTATTCCAAGTGTAAATGATACTATGGAAGATGAATCAGATTCGTTTGGATCTTCGGGTAAGGAAAGTAGGTCACTTTTTTCGGAAAATGAGTCTGGTTCCTCTTCTAACGAAGCGGCTACAATGGCTAAAGCAATACGTACTATACTGGCACGAGAGAATTGATTTTTCTTATGAAAGTGTTTGGTACAGATACATACAAAAGGGTGTGGTAAATGGGGAACGCGCTTTTTGAGCAGAGAAATGAAGACGACTTGTGGGTGGATTACAAAAAAAGTCGTGATCCTGCAATCCGGGAGTTTTTAATAAAGCAGTATGCTCCTCTAGTAAAATATGTTGCAGGAAAAGTAGCAGTCGGTATGCCAAGTAATGTTGAATTTGATGATTTAGTCGGATTTGGAGTTTTTGGCCTATTAGACGCTATAGAAAAATATGATCCTGACAAAAATGTAAAGTTCAAAACCTATGCTGTAACACGAATACGAGGATCTATTTTTGATGAACTGAGATCATTGGATTGGGTTCCTCGATCAGTTCGCCAAAAAACAAAAGAAATTGAAGAAGCTATAGTGCGCCTTGAATCTAAATTGGGCAGAACTGTTAGTGATAATGAAATAGCTGGTTCGTTAGGTATTAGTGAAACAGAATTTCATCAAACTCTGTATAAAATTTCAGGTACTTCAATTATTTCATTGAATGATGTTTGGTATTCAGGTGATGATTCTGACAGTATTTCGATAGGAGATACAATTGAATCTCCTATTTCAATGAATCCTGATGTTATAGTTGAAAAAGAAGAAATTAAAAGAGTAATTGTAGAAGCAATTAATGAACTACCAGAGAAAGAAAAAATGGTTCTTGTTTTATACTATTATGAAGATTTAACCTTAAAAGAAATAGGACAAGTTCTTAATGTTACTGAATCGAGAATTTCTCAACTTCATACAAAAGCGAATCTTCGATTGCGTGCAAAGCTTACAAACATTCGCAAGGGTATTTTTTAGTATGGAGAAAGTATAATGGTCGATCTTGAACAAATACGAGAAGCAATGCTTAAGCATCTTGAAGAAGATAAGTCTCGTGTATTTGTTGAAGTAACAGGTGATACTTTGGATTTAGCACTTTCAGATGCTGCAATACAGCTTGGTGTTTCTGTTCGTGAAATTGAGTATGAGATACTTCAACGAGGAACAAACAGTTTCTTTAATTTAACAAAAAAAAATTGGTTTATACGTGCCTATGAAACCAAAAAGCAAAAAAAAGTTGCATCTGGAGAGAAATCAGATCATGCCAGTGGACAGGACAAGAAAGAAAACGTTCACGTTATAGAAGATAAAAATGGCAATGCTTTTATATTCTGTGCTTCAGATGGTGTATATTTAAAGATTACGCCACCAGAAGGAAAAGGTGTTGAAGTAAGTGCAAAAGATGCTATTGAAAAACTTCGTGAGCGAGGAATTGAAAATATTGGTGAAGACTCCATAAAACCACATATAAAAACTGCTAAGAATGAATATGTAAAAATTGGAACCTATAAACATAACCCTGGAAACGACGCATTAATGTCTGTCGATATAACGGATCAAGAAATGAAGGCTTGGCTCTATGCAAGCCCTCCTGGACCCGGTGGAGCAGATTTATCTGCAGATATGATTATTTCTTTTTTAAGAAATAATAGAGTTGTTGCAGGCATAGATGAACAGAGAATAAAAGATTTTCAGGATATGCCTGTTTATAAACAAAACTATCTTGTTGCTGAGGGTATAAAACCACAAGATGGTTCTGATGCTAAAATAGTATATAACTTTGAAACAGACAGAACCAAAATAAAACTTAAAGAAAGTGCTTCCGGTAAAGTGGATTTTAAAGAACTTAATTTGGTTCAAAACGTTGTAGAAGGCCAACCTCTAGCACAAAAAGTTCTTGCAGAACGAGGGAAGGGTGGTAAAACAGTTACTGGAAAATACCTTGAAGCCAAAAATGGAAAAGATATTCCTCTTCCTCTTGGTAAAAACACCCGTTTAGCAGAAGATAATTTAACTATAGTTGCAGAAACAAATGGACAAGTATTAATACTAAACAATAAAATAAATGTTGAACCAGTTCTTAATATTGAGGGTGATGTATCTCTTAAAACTGGTCATATAATGTTCCTTGGTACAGTTTTTATTTCTGGGAATGTTGAGGATGGTTTTTCTGTCAAAGCTTCTGGCAATATCGAAGTAAAAGGTACTGTTGGTAAATCTGACTTAGATGCTGAAGGAGATATTATTGTTGGCCAAGGAATTGCAGGGAAAGGAGAAGGCTTTGTCCATGCAGGAAAATCAATTTGGTCAAAATTTATTGAAAATACAAGAGTAGAAGCGGGTGAGTTTGTAATCGTTTCAGATGGTATTATAAACTCTCAAGTCAGTGCTAACCGGAAAATACTGTGTCAGGGAAAACGTGCAGCTATAATAGGTGGCGTTTTAAGCGCTGCAGAAGAAATTCATGCAAAAACTCTTGGAAGCCTCGGTGGAGCAAGTGAAACAGTATTAAATGTTGGTTTTGATCCTCGGAGTAAAGACCGTCTAGATGCACTTGTTGCAAGCAAATTGCTTGCAGAAAGAGAACTTGAAGATGTTGAGCTTAATTTTAATACCCTTGTGAATATGAAAAAGCAAAAAAAAGATTTTCCAGAAGAAAAAGAAGCAGTGTTAAAAAAATATGGAGAGCGTCAATATATTCTCCAAACAGAGCTCGAAGAACTCAATATTGAAATAAAGCAAATTCAAGACTACTTAAATACCTTAAAAACAAAAGGAAAGGTATCTGCTTCTGTAAAAGTTTTTGCAGGAGTTAAAATAGTTATTCGAGATGTTACCGAAGATGTTCGTTCTGATTGCAAAGCTACTACTTTTTATCTAGAAAACGGACTTATTCGATATGGTAAATATCAAGGTGTCGATGACGATATAAAGAGAGCACCCAGTGGCTATACAACCGATTGATTTACAAACTTTATATACTCAGCTAGATAAAATTGGCAAGGGACAAATTGAAGTACAACTTGCTGCTCAAGCCAATAAAGAACAAGGTCGTTTAAAAAATATTCAAGAAGCCGAAGAAAAACTAAGAACAGTGTACGAAACTGAAGCCGGCGATGAAAAATCAGATAAGGTACATGATAAAAATAGTTCACCTAATACTTCAAGCCATCAACAAAGTTCCAAAAAAGAACTTGCTACAACAGTTGAAGAAAAAGAGCCCAAAAAAGAAGTAATTAGCGACCCAGCATTGGGTTCTCATATAGATATTTCAGGTTGAATTAAAATGAATATGTTTGTGCTTATATTATTGGTAGTAAATTTTTTAACTATGCCTTTATTCTATTTATTTTTGAAATCTCGCTTTAATGCAGATAAACTCTTAGGTGACATTCGCATAGAAGTAGATAAGCTAGTTCTTGAATTGGGCAGAGAAGCAGATCGCGACGTCGCCCTCCTTGAAAGTAGAATTGCAAACTTGCGCTCACTTATGGATGAAGCAGATAGAAGAATTCTTCTTGCAGATCGCGATGATCTTCGCCGTCGTGAAATAGATATACAGAACAAACTCCCTTTGATTGCAAAAAATGAACCTATCAATACACTTGAACCGCCCTCTAAAAGTGAACCAGAACAAAAAAAATCTAAGCCAGTAACTATTTATACACGACCAATGCCCGTTAATACTGCGTCTTTTTCTGAACCGGTAATACCAACTAAAGAGGCTGTTTTATCTCTTGTAAGAAAAGGATTTTCTGCAGATTTAATTGCGAACCAACTGTCCCTTCCTTTAGGAGAAGTTGAATTAATACTTAACATGAATAGTTCAAGTCTTTAATATGGATGTCGATACTTTAATCGATGGTATCGATAGAAAAGTGTTATACAATTGATAATATCCCAACTCTTCACACGGCCATAGTACGTGGAGAATACCTGTATCAGGTAAGACTTTACGAAGAGCGATTTTCTTTTCAATCAGTTCATTCTGCTAATATGCGCATGCGTATGCTTCTAGGATTTATTGAAGCAAAAGCTGTGGTTGTAGATGCTCTAATAAAAACAGATGGTAATTTACAGTATCTATCCGTATTATGTTCATCTCCTGCATCACCCCAGTTATTCTCAAAGATTTTAAATTCTATATCTCGAAGAATAATTATTGAAGAACTTGAACGTTCTCGGGCAGAAGAGTTTTTATCTACACGCGATCTAATACAATGCTCTCCATCCTTTATCCCTTTTTCTAAAACCATTCAATCTGTTAATGAATCAAAAAAAGTACTTTTTTCATTATTATTGGAATATAGGGCCCTTCTTGCAGAATTTGCTAGTACTATGCCCTTTGAATCTAAAACAACAAAGTCGATTCGTACCTCAATGGACTTTACAATACCTTTTATTGTATTTGAAAAAGAAAACACTGTATGTGCAATACCTGAATTTCAAGTTGCGTCCATTACTCACCAAGATACTGGTGCTTTTGTTATTATTTGCCATAATCAGTGGAATGAGAGCAAAATTATAAGTGAAGATATTCTTTGCATAAAAGAACTCGATATTACCCAGTGCTTAATTACTGGAAAAAGAAAGTCAGGTTTTTATACTGCAAAAATCCCAGTATCTGTTGGTGATTTCTTTTTTACCTTAGTTGTCCCATCTTTTTTAGAATAAAGGTTGGGGGAACATATTTCATACGCTTAAAAAAAAGCCGCATGTGTTTTATATCACACATGCGGCTCCCCCTCGCTCTAGAAAAATAATTGGTTTACCAATTATTTGTTCTGACGCTACCCCCTCGTGCTTTCACACGAGAGTTTTTATCGTTATAACTGAACTCTTAGACCAACATTTCCACCCCAGTTCTGGCTCAATACATTGTACATACCTGAAACATCAAGTTTTAAGACTAATAAATTAATTGAAGTACCACCAAAAACTCTCATGCCAAAGGATGATTTATTAGCAGTATTAGTTTCACTAGCAAGAGTATATGTAGACTCTGTTATTGCTGTGTAAACCGCTGCTCCAGCATACGGTGTTATAAAAATTAAATTCTTAGAAACTTGTGCTTTGGCTTCAATTACATTTGTTCCAAAATCAATTTTCAATTCTTGATCTTCAACAGTATATCCTGCAGGAATTTCTACCGCAGTAAGTTGAGTTGTATTAAATGTATAGGAAATAGCACCACTGGAATGATAGTATCCAAGTCCTACGCTAATTCCAGGCATAATAAGATTATCCTTCAATAGGGCGTAGCGAACGTCTACACCAAAATTCAGTAATTCCAATCCAGCACCCTTAAGAGTTTGTTTTGGCAAACCTCCAACACGGAAACCAATATCAAAGGGGAGAATAAAACCACCAATTCTGCCTTCAAGGGCAACATTTGGTAGTCCGAGTTCTTCTATCGGGAGTTTAGCACCAGTGAGAGCAACTGCTTCTTTAAGCGCTTTAACGGGGAATTGACTAACGCCAACTGCTAAACCAATTCCAAAATGAGGAGGTATTCCTACAATTTGTCCAATGTACGCATCAGACCAGGTCCCACCAACCACAGCATTATCTGGTAAGGCATCATTTACCTCACCAAGAAATCCAGTAAGTGCGTCATTAAATTTAGCAAGTTCAGCATCTTGTGCACTTACAACAGTAAGAGCAAAAATAGAAACAAGCGCAATGCTTAAAAGTTTTTTCTTCATAAAATCCTCCAAAAACAAATATAG
>DATFIA010000263.1:0-5702 GCA_035270545.1 Treponemataceae bacterium | reverse complement strand
TTAAAAATTGATGGCTCCGGTAAAGTGTCTTTTATTTCAGAAACTGATATGACAGAATTTATAAATATACTTTCAGAATCAGGAATATCTAAAAAAGAACTTTGGGCACAAATGCAAAATCCAAATTCAGAAAATTATAAGGAACCGAGTACAGGTTTATCAAGTTCTGCAAGTGTAACTTATTCTTCTCCATATATTATGACAGTAAGAGATACGGGAAAGTTTGAAGATCTAAAAGAAAGATTGTCAGTAAGTTCTGACGGAACAACATTGACCATGACTACCAAAGATGAAGATGAAGATGGATTTGATCGTGAAACTATTTTAACAAAAAAATAGTTGGTCCCCTGTTTGTATTTAAAGCCGGAGACATGTCTCCGGCTTTTTTTATTTTTCAACTGGTGGGTTTTTTCTGTGCTATACTAATTTAACAAACGCTAAAAGGAGTTTTTTATGAAAAAAAAACTGCGACTTCTCTCAATCGTTTTTTCTTTCCTAGTATTGTTTATATGTGCTTCGTGTAAAACCACTCCATCTTCAGATTCTGCTAATGGAGGAGATTCTCCCCCTGTTGAGTATGTTGGAACGTGGGAAACAACAAAAAATCTCATAGTAGGAACTTCTGATATTACTTTAACAATAGATGCCTCTGGTAAAGTAACCTATATTTCAAAAACAGATATGACTCAGTTTATAGACGAATTTAGAGCTTCTAGAAAAGAAAAAGGAATAATATACCCCGAACCAGACACCTGGGAAGCTACTGAGTTAAATCCATTAAAAACCTATGATATTTCAACTGGTGGATTGTCAAAAGCAGCAAAGGTAAACTTTTCTTCTTCCAGGCCTTTTATTATAACTATAGAAGATGTCGCAAATTATAAAGATATAAAATCAAGTGCGTCAACAACATTTGAAATAAGTGAAGATGGTAAAATACTAACCATGAATATTGCAGATGAAGCTGATAAAATACGGTTTACAAAAAAATAGAAATCAATTCTGTATCCAAAGCCGGAGACATATCTCCGGCTTTTTTTGTATACTATCTGTATGCAAAGTAGTTTTCGTGAATTAGTGGAATTGTTTTTTGTATTTTTTAGAATTGGAGCGTTTACCTTTGGAGGTGGACTCGCCATGTTGCCTATATTAGAGAGGGACCTTGTAAAAAGGCGAGGCTGGCTTACCGGTGAGCAATTGATAGATTATTTTGCTATTGGTCAGTCAACCCCGGGCATAATTGCTGTAAATGTTGCAACCTTTGTAGGGTATAATAAGAAAAAAACTGTTGGAGCAATCGTTGCAACAGCTGGTGTCGTCGTTCCTTCCCTCATCATTATAACAATCCTCGCTTCATTTTTAAATAATTTTGCAGACATTCTTTGGGTTCAAAAAGCATTAAGAGGCATAAATGTTGTAGTTGCTGTTCTTCTCATAACAGCAATACTAAAACTTGGAAAAAAAACGCTCGTAAATTTTTTAGCAATAGTAATTGCAATTGCCGCCTTTGTTGGCATGACTTTTTTTAATGTTTCTGGAATTATAATTGTCAGCGTTTCTGCGCTTTTAGGCTTAATTTTTACCTATAGACCCGGTCAAAGGCCTGGCAAAAACCTCGGTCAAAAATCTGACCAAGAGTCCGCTAATAGTTCTTCCAGTGGAGACGATCTGCCACCCAGGAGCGAATCATGAGCCTTTGGTCTTTATTTTGGGTGTTTTTTTATGTCGGTGCTTTTACTATAGGCGGAGGCCTCGTTGCAATTTCCCTCATGCAACAAGAATTAGTTGGACGAGGTCTTATTTCTGTTGAGCGGTTCTACAATATGGTTGCTATCTCCGAATCTACTCCTGGCCCTATCGGTATCAATATGGCGACCTATATCGGTTTTGAATTACACGGAGTTTTTGGTGGAATCATTACTACTATAGGGACTGTACTTCCGTCCCTTATCGTAATAATTATAATTGCCCGGTTTTTTGGTAAATTTCAGGATATTCCTGTTGTAAAAGCTGCTTTTTATGGCCTCAGAGCGGGTACGACTGGCATGATAGGAGTTGCTGCTTTTCAGGTAATGCGAGTAGCCATTTTCCGCCTTCCAGCTTTTAGCGTTTCTGGTAACTGGCTAGACATCTGTAGTTGGCCAGCTCTAGGTCTTTTTATTGGAGTGCTGGCACTCAACCAGAAATTCAACTGGCATCCTGTTTTTTTTATTGTAATGGGTGGTGTTTTCGGAGCTTTTTTTCTATAAAAAAGAAAAATTCGTTTTTTTTAAAAAAGAGTGTTATAATAAGAGACTTAAGCAGGGTTCTTTCTTCGAATACGAAGTTTTCCCTGCCGAGGTTACAGTTGAGCGGGGCAATGCCCGTTTTTGGAGTTTACTCCTTAGTTGCGCATCAGTAACAGACATTCGGGACGGATCAGCAGAAACCAATTAAAGAGTATTCCAAACGTAGGATATCTCTGGTTTCCTGATGCCATACCCGATTTTTTTTTGTCTATAGAGTTTTTGATATATGCATTAGTTGTGTTTTAAGATCTTCAGTTTCTGTCATCCAAAAAGCTCTCGTCCCCCATTCAGAGTTTCTTTCACGAAATCCTGAGTCATTGCGTTGCATTGCCTGCCAAGAAAGAAAATAAATTTGGCGCATAAAACGCAGGGGTTCAACTAAATTGAGCGTTTCACGGTGGAAGGGGTAGAATTGTTCGTAGCCCTCCAGTATCAAATTCATTTCCTTTCGTGAGTCTTCAAGATGACCTGGAAGCAAAAGCCATAAATCCTGAATAGCTGGACCGCTCATCATATCGTCAAAATCAATTAAGGTTAGTTCTCCATCTCTATTTTCCAAAATATTACCCCGGTGACAGTCACCATGAACCCTCAAAAAAGGAATTCCAGAAAAAAGAGGAGATATTATCTCAAGTGTTTGCTTACAGATATCTTCAAACTCATTTTTCACTTCTGGATGTACCAGATTATTACTTAAAAAAAGATCTATATACGAGGCAGTAGTTGCCTCTGGAGTACAGGTTAGGCGGGCAGGTGCTTCTTTTTTTTGTGCACAGGTATGCAAGCGTCCTATAAGAGAGCCAATTCGAATCCAGTCGTTTTCACCGTATACATCAAATGTTCTCGCCCTTAATCTTGGAAATACTGCAAACAAATATCCTTCGGAGGCGCCAATGGTAAGACCGTCTGAGTTGGCTAGTGCTGGAATTACTGGTATTTCGTCTTTTTCACAATCAAGCAAAAAAGTATGTTCGTCTTCGATTGCTTGTTGTGACCATCTCCCTTTTCTATAGAATTTAACAATGTAATCTTTTTCATCTTCATCTTTAACACCAAATACTCGGTTTATATAACTATTATAGGGGGTAAGACTACCGTCAAGAAAAACGGAACAATGGTTTTCTACTGTTTTCATAATAAGTTCTGGGTTCAAGTCTGAAAAATCAAATATATCGCTTTGTGTGTTCATGATGGGTGATATTCTATCATAGGTCGGGGGTGTATTGTACCGAAGGCTTGCATGAAGTATGCTATAAAAGATGGGAAACTTACGACATCCGCTTGCAAAAAATGATTTTTTTCTTCCTCTAGATAATAATGCTGTTTTTATAGCATCTACAACTGGAAAAAAAGCCCCCTATTTTTTCCGTATTTCATGTGAACTTGATGAAATAATTCATTTGCCTCATTTAAAAGAGGCTCTTGAGCAGGTTGCTCCACGGTATCCTTCTTTTTTAACTCATCTTTGTCCAGGCATGTTTTGGTATTATCTCGATAGCATTAAAAAGCCATTAAAAATACAAGCAGATACTCGATTTCCTGTAGAATATCTGAAAATACAGCGCTGGAACCGCTATCTATTTCGTGTACGCGTGTATGGTTCCCGAATTGCCTGTGAGTTTCATCATGTTTTGACAGATGGTACAGGTGCTATTGAGTTTTTACGCTCTCTCGTTGCTACCTATTTGACTCTGCGTGGTGTTACCTGCGAAAATTGGCAAGATATTAAAAGACCCGGTACAATTCCAGATCCTCTAGAATACGAAGACGCCTATGCTGGCCTTATTCGCAAAGATATTCCTCTCCCTCCACCATTGGTTCCCGCTTACAGACTTACAGGGTCACGCTATAAAGAGCCTATGTATCGAATTACAACAGGGACTATGTCTGTAGGACAAGCTTTGCAAGTTTCAAGACTTAAAGGTGTGTCTTTAACGGCTTTACTTGGTGCAGTCCATCTTTGGGCTCTTCAATCTGTTTTGGAAGAATCTTCCTCAGGTCCATATAAACCACTAACAATTGAAATTCCTGTAAATATGAGAAAATATCATCCATCTCCAACCCTTAGAAATTTTTACCTTCTTGTTCCATGTATCGTAGATCGTCGCCTTGGTCATTTTGAATTTTCAGAAATTCTTGAATGCGTCACTCATGAACTTAAGCTTGGTTTGCAAAGAAAAGAGTTGGACCGACAAATAAAACGAAATGTCGCAGGAGAAGCTAACTTTTTTGCTCGTCTTGTCCCTTTATTTATTAAAACACCCGTATTGCGTCTCGTATCACGTTTGGTTTCAAATCGTTTTTATTCTGGATCTCTTTCTAATTTACAGAATGTAAAAATGCCTTCTGAATTTATTTCACATATTCAACGTTTTGATTTTATTCCTCCAAGGAATAGCGGAAGTGGCGCGTCCATTGGTATTATAAGCTGGGAAGACACGTTGTCGGTAACGGTTGGAAGTCTAGTTGTAGATCGCTCTTTTGAACGCGCTTTTTTTACCTGCTGTTCTGAACTAGGTCTTTCAGTTCGAATAGAATCCAATTTATAGTATTTCATAATCCAAGATAAGGAGGCTATATGCTCTTTTGTCCCCGTTGTAAAGTTTCTCTTGGTTCCAATACTCTTTGGTGCCCATTATGTGGAGAACATAGTCAAGATTCCTTAGAAGCAATTCCAGAGAATCAAAAATATGCGCCGGTAGAATTTGCAAATGAAGTAAGAAATGCAGAAGAGCGTGAAAAGTTGACTCCTGTTGAATACAGATTTTTGATTTTTGAGCTTTTATGTGTGACCTTTGGCATTATTTTTCTTGTTACACTTTCGAGTGATATTCTTTTTCATCACGCAATTACTTGGTCCCGTTTTACGAGTCTTTCAATTATTTTACTCTGGTTATTAACCGCTTTGCCTTTTGCTTTGTGGAATCGGCCCTGGATTTTATTTTCTGTTCTCGCTCCCTCTGCAATTCTATGTGTATTTCTTTGGGGTATCTTTGCAGGCAATCTTTCTTGGTTCTTGCCTCTTGGTCTTCCCTTAGTTCTTCTTGTTGAAGGTTTAATTGCAGGTGCCGTTCCCTTAATAGCTATTCAAAAGAACCGCGGATTAAATACTATTGCAGTCTTGCTTATTGCTCTTGCTCTTTTATGTGCAGGAATAGATATTTTTGTGAGATTTTTTCTTTATTCTTCTATTTCCCTGTCCTGGTCTTTAGTTGTATTACTTTCAGTTTTTCCCGTTGCAGGTTTTTTCTTTTATTTACATTATCGAATTATGAATAGAGCTTCATTGCGGAAACTGTTTCGATTGTAAAAAAAATATTTATTACAGAGAATAATGGAGATATTTTACAATTTTCCTGTTTTTTTATACATTAATGGATTAAACTTATACATATTTTACAAAAAGTTTGGGGT
>DATFIA010000262.1:0-33210 GCA_035270545.1 Treponemataceae bacterium | reverse complement strand
ATTAGATTAGACCATTTCCCTACAAATGGCCTTATTATATATGCCCCAGATTGGCGTGCTGATTCTAGTGATGAGGCCGTTACTATCTCAGAGATAGGTAATACTGATAACAGTCTCACAATTACTAAAGGTGGCGTTGGTATTTTTTTGTGCTCAGGTGACCTAGTTATTGGGCAAGGTCTTATAGGCTCTTCTGCTCTTGCTTTGGCACAACTAAAAAAGCTTACTGTTGATAACTTAATTGTTCAAAGTACCCTTACTTTACCAGCCTCATCAATCTTGTCGGGAAACATAGCCAATGGCGCAGTAACAACCGATAAGATAGGCAATGGGGCAGTCACTAAGGATAAGATATATTCGCTTGCAGTCACTACTGATAAGATAGCTGCGCATGCAGTCACTGCTGATAAGATAGGCACTGGAGCAGTCACTAATTATAAGATAGAAGATAAAGCCGTAGATTCTTTTAAACTAGCAGACCAACTGGCTTTTGTAAAAACACCTAAATTCCCAAGAAAAAACTACAGAACAACAGTTGGTATGGAAGGCGTAGAATATTACGCCGAATCTAATTATGAGGGAGTTATATTTTCAGCACAACAGGGGATCACAATCGTATTTAGTATGCCTTTTAGTACTGCCGATAATCAATTCCAGATAGGGGACACTTATAGAATATATAACGAATCCCCTAGTCATATAAACGTAAAAGATTCGACGACCGAAGATACGGTTACAAACATACCAGCTTGGACTTTTAAAGATTTTTACTACGGTGATTCGCCAGGTTGGGAGCTAGCCTAAAATTTATTTATGGAATAATTTATGCAAAATATACCTTGGAAAGATTTAGTAGAACCAATTATTGCCTTGGTAGCGATCGGGAAAGCGATACATTCGGGTTCCCAGGCTACAAAAGCAAAAGAATCCGTTGAAGCTGTCAAGTCGGCACGCGAAGTATCAACGAAAGAACGCGACACGCAAATCGAGGTGATGGAAGAGAAAATCAAACACATTGAAGTATCCTACAAAAAGGATATCGATGTTTTGAAAGACGAATTAATTTCACATTCCTCCGAATTAAAAGGTCAACGAGAATTACTAACCGATGTCCGTTTAGACATAAGGGAGGTTAAGACATTGTTATTAGAAAGGGTGCCGAAGGTATATGATTAAATGGATTAAGAAACTGGGTGTAAAAATAACTCTTTTCAAGTGGAAATTTTAGAGGTGCATTATGAATCTTAGAAAAATTAAAATCAAAAAAGTGTTGGGCTATAAAAGGCTTGACACAAATCCTTCAGAACCTATTACAAACCTTTTTGAAATAAACAGAGAAACAAGACGACATCTTTTTAAGAAAGATTTATTACTTTGGATTATAACGGACAAAGGTACTTTCATCATTGAAGTGAAAGCGGGTTTTGTTTTTGATGGACGGAGCGGTGGAAAATTTTTAGACTGGTATGTTCCAAATCTTGGAACAGAGGAAGAAATCATCTTGTGGCTGCTCCATGATTTACTTGCCTATGCAACGCTGGTAGACTTTTGGTCTTGTAATCATTTATTTTACAGGTTTGCCTACGACATCGTGAAATATCTTTGGATTAAATGTGTGGCAATTAAAAGAGCGGTTACTATTGCAGACAAATTCGACCCTTGGTTTGGAATGCCGAAACCCGGAGAATGGGAATATGAAAATTTAGGAAAATTCACAATTATTTTTGAGGACAAGAAATGAGTAAAAAAGACCTTGCTATTGAGTACGCTAAATCGTTTATCGGTAAACCTTATATATGGGCGGGGAACGGAAGTTGTAAAGGAAGCGATCCAACTTACTACGGAAAAGCTGGTGGTGGATTTGACTGCTCAGGTTTTGTTTTAGAAATTCTTTGGGCATTTGGTGCGTATGTAGGAGGTGACACGACAGCACAAAACCTTCTCAACTATGCACGAAAATCCTGGACAAAATCAGCAAGCAACGAAAAAGGTAGTATTGCTTTCTTTGGAAAATCCGCTTCAGCGATAACTCATGTTACCTTTTGCATCGGTAACAACTTAATGATTGAAGCTGGAGGAGGAGGTAGTGGTTGCAAAACCGCTGAAACTTCTACCGGGTTTGTAAGGATACGCCCTATAACAAACAGAAAGGACCTTATCGCTGTTTATTCGCTGACTTGGTAACCCCACATAACATTAGATAGAGAAAGGCAGTTAAACCCGCCTTTATTTGCTATTTGTAGCACATTAAAACGATGCTACGACACGGTATATAAATAATCCTAAGGTCTGTCGTATTTAGATTTTTTAGCATTATTCATCCAAGAATTAAAGTGCTTATTTAGTGCATCCCAATCACCTATCGATCCAAATTTTACTATTTGGTATCTAAGTTCTCTACAAACTTTGTCCGCACTTTCAATTCTTTTTTGTTCTCGTGTCTTTGCCATTTTCTTTATTTTAATCCGACTTTATTTGCTATTTATTCATCAGACTACTCCGGTGTCTTTTTAGAGGGTTGCCCAAACATGAATGGTGTTTTATACCCGACAATAAATGTGTATAATAGGGCATACAGCTCTTCATTCTTTAAAGACTGCCAATTAGCTAAAGGTTGAGTTTTAAGGGTGTTACCGACATCATTCCACGCATTAAAATAGGCTGTATCTTTATCCACCAATAAATTGTAACGCATATTCATATCTTCGTGTTCAGAGTAGTTGTATAAAACATCATTTTCTAATCTTGTTTTTATATTGTTTACTTCCAAGATTAATTTAATGTTCTCCAAACCTTCTTCTTTATCAGTCAAGTTCAATAAAGGAAGGCACTTAGTATAACCAATATCGTTAATCCAATTGTTTTTTTCAAAATCTTCATAATCCCAAATTTGTCCAACCCTTACGATATTCTCCTGTTCAATAATAGTTAAAACAGAAGAGCCCTGATGAATAAATTGGTTGCGACTGTCCCAATCTGTTGCATCAATGTCGTCGTCGTATGCGGTGAAACTTTTTTCTTTACAAGCTTTCACATATTCAGTCAAATCGTCTTCCCAATTCTTACTTGGCGCATCTATTGCGACAGATGGTTTTTCATCTCCTTCAAAAATTGGGAAAAGTAGATCACCGTCAACTAAAATGTTTTCAAAGTCATCCCCATGGCGTGTATAGATACGCATATTTTTCAAATCAACAAGGTTATGAATACCTCGTACGCATAACCACTTCCCAATGTATTTTAATTTTTTAGCGTCCATTATCGATCTTTTTGTTTGTTTAGTTTCTTGTTATTTAGTTCTTCCAGCTCAGCGATAACATTTCCCAAATTCTTTAAAAAGGTAGCACTTAGAGATCTTGGTGCTTGCTTCATTACTTTTAGAAGTCTGGCATTTTTTGAAAACCTTTTTGCTGTTTTCAAAGTTGCTTCCGCGCAGAGTTTTTTTAATGTGTATCTGCGAAAGCAATTTTCTTGAGATGTGAATCCTTCAACTCTTTCACCGGACAAAACAATTTTATCCATCTCTTCTGTCCACCCTTTATTTAAGCCTCTTTTTTTCATTTATTTCTCCTTATGAAAAAGATTCAATTGTCGCAAGGGTTAAAACAGTCCAACTATAATCGATATTATTTGTATTGAAATGTTTGTCAAAATTTTGTAATACAGAAGCAGCCGTTCCCCAATTCGGATTATTTGGATTACCCAAAATAATACCAGTAGCCCATGCCATTGCCATTTTACCCAGACTCATGGAATCTTCCTTTCCTTCGGTTTTCATTTTCTTAATCAATGCAAGTGCTTTATTTTGGTCTGCGGTTTGTCCACCAAATCCACCCATGAGTGCAATGCAGAAATTCTTTGCATCTTCAGTCGCATCCTCGCTGACCACTTTACTGTTTAGAACTGCTAACTGCTCTTCTTCATTTGTCATACCACAAACGCTTTCAAGTGCTACCAACATTGACCTAGGACTTCCTTCTCCTACTTCAATAATTTTATTGAAAACAGCATCTGAAATTTCAATGTTTTCTTTAGTAGCAATCTCGTCAACAAGCTTCATAGAATCTGCTTTACTTAATGGCTGAACTCTCCATTGTGTCAAGCGTGTCGTCAATGCAGAAACTTTTTCTCCTTTATCACCCTTGAAAAATTTGTCGGGGTTGGTAGTACAGAAAAAGATGTAGTTATGTTCACCCCCGTCTTCACAAGGCTTTAAGAGTGTTGATTTTGCTGCCGGTGTAAGCTGTTGACATTCGTCAATGATAAAGATATTGTATTTTGAAGAAAGCGGGAGATTCCGCATTGCGTCCTCAACTTTACGCATATCGCCAACACCGTTCAAATTTGAAGCGTTGATTTCGTCGATGTCTAAATCGGTGGCACCTAAGAACTCTTTACTGATTGCTCGGGCAAGCGTTGTTTTTCCGCAACCCGATGCTCCGTACAAGAGAATGGCATGGTTGTGATTTGGCTTGGAAAAGTGGGCACTGATTGCTGAAATTAGTGCATCGTTACCTTTCATTTCACTTAAATTTTTTGGACGATGTTTTTTATAAAGTGACATTTTTATTCCTCTTGTAAAATAGTATTTCTGTATTATAGTGAAAACTGTTAGCAATCTTCCCAAGGAAAGACTAACCATGGGCATTCAACTGAACGATTTTCAAATCCGTAGAAATTGGGTTTCACAATACTTTTCAATTTCCAAAACACCGTGGCAATTTTATATCCGCATTCTGAATAGTGTTGTAATGTTTTTCCAGTGTCAGCAATGTCGTCAACAACAAGACAATTCTTTGCGGGTGCAGCCAACAAAGGTAACCCTAATTTGTGAGACAGCATTACGGCAGGAACTAGCCCACCTCTTGGTAATCCGTAAATACCGGAACATTCCGGAAAAACAGTTTCAACCTTTTTACAAATTGTGTCAACTGCATTATCTATTTCAAGCCAAGAAATTTTTATACTTTCCATTTTTTAATCCTTAATCGAAATTGTCGAATATTTTTTGAAAACCTACAGCATCTGAAGCTTTCTGTTCTTCTTCTTCCCATTTATCAATCACAAGCTGTCTCAGCTGTTTTCTTATTTTAGAATCTTGTGAACACAAATCCCGCAATTCGTTTCTCGTCATTTTCCTCCCGAATTTGGAATTATACGCCTCAGGGCAGGCGGGTTTAAGCGTCTCTACACCGTCTTTATCTACCATACCTATGTTTGCCCAGTAATCGACTACATCGAGGTTTACAGCCCGCCTATTTATGATTTTATAAGCGAATTCTTTGTAATCGCCCATCTGTTCAGTTTCATTTAGCCATGCAGTGACTGATTTCAGCGTTGGAATTTCTCCGCCCCAGCAAACTTCGTCTGTCTTTAATTTCCCTTTGTCGTCCCTTAAATCAAAAAGATAGTCAATATTACTACCTACATTATCAATACCGCGTGTAAAGTAAACCACATAAAAAATTTCTCTGCCCGGTCTTTCTGTACGCGATTTATTTTTTGTTCTTGCTTTTACGACACTACCAATCCAGCGTCCAGAAGCTTCGATTTTTCGTACCATTGTCAAATCCAAAATAGTGTGACAATAGTATTTAAGAGCAGTGCCACAATTCACTGATTTTTGGTTTGGAATAAACCCACCGATTTTTGCACGATACTGAGATGTGATAACTAGCAAACAATTTTTTTCAGCAAGACTTGCGACATGGTTGTTGAAAAAGTTTGAGAGAAATTTTTGTTTCCCGAGATTGTAACTACCTTTATCAATGACTTCAGTGCCCGCTATCAACTTATCAATTCGTTCCTGTTTCACTTCTTCAGCACTTGCGTCAGGTATGCTGTCTAGAGAATCTTGTGCATAAATCCCATATTCGTTTTCTTTTAAGCCAGACAGGAAGAGTGATAAATGAGCGTCCATTTCTTGCACAGATGTAGAGGGATGAAAAACAATACTTGCAGGTTTTGGATTACCTTTTCCGTCAAGTTTGAAACCCTCTATAACTTTACCTTCACTTGAAATGTCAAGTCCATAAAGTTTTTCGCAATCAAATTTATTTCCGTTTTCACTGTCACTGCTTACCCAACGAAAATTTTTCTTGTCTCGGTAGTAGTTTGCAGAAATCATTTCGTTTATTACAAAAGATTTACCTGAACCACTGTCACCCCAAATTCCTAAAATCGTTCCAGCTTGTATCCCGAAGACATCCCTTTTTCCACCAAGTAAAATGTTAAGTAGGTCACAACCCGTTCGAATATATTTTGCTTCTTTATTGTCCACTTGCTTTGTAAGTTCTTCTTCCAAATCTTTATTTTTCATATACACCTCTCGAAAGAAAAAGATTACTCACTAGAGTAGTAAGTAATCTTTATTTCATTTTGTCTTATTAGTTGGTTTTCCTAGATTCTTTACAAGCGTCATAGGCATTACAATTACAACATTTCCGACTCGTTTCAAAATCGTTTCCAAAACTTAAACCGTTTGGACACCCACGAGAATTTGTTAGTACGGACTCTTCGTCTGGAAAAACTCTTACAGGTTGATTTACTGGACTGGTTGTAAACCCTTGATTTTGTTGAGGTGTATTAGCAGGTTCTTGTGTAAATCCTTGATTTTGTTGAGTGTTTCCACGGAAGTTATCGGCATCTTGATTTTTCTGTGGTGCAGGATTGGACCGAATTTTCGGGTCTTCACCATTCATTACACCTGTCATTTCTTCATATGTTCCAAACAACAAAATTTCATTCCAAGGTTTGCATTTATTGTAGACAACATCTGATGGTAATTCGCGTCTAGGGAAAAAGTTTACAGCTGAAGCAGAATAAAATTCATTTCCGTTAAAAGAATCTTTAGCGGTGTTCACTTTTACAATTCGCCCATCTTCGTTTGGGCTTGCAAAAGGAATTGGCATTCCACCTTCACTCATTGCAGTTGCTTGAGCCATTAATCGTTGCGGGAAAGCGGCTTCACCCTTTTGCTTTGCGGCACATTCATGTATTAAAACATCTTCGGTATTCTCCGGGTTGATGTAGTAAAGGATTCTTTCTTTTGGAATAAATGGTTTAATACGATCCCAATTTTCCCCACCTTTTGTTCCGTCGTCTTCTATTTCTTTGCGTTCACAGCAGGGGCAAGCTTTTCCAATAATACGAAGGCATGGATAACGATGTGGACGTTTTGGATCTTGCATATTAGGAAGTTCATGAACAGGAACAGGCTTATAAAATTTATAACCTGTATTATTGTCATCACTCTCGTTATTCTTTGCAAGTAAGACATTGAATCGTTCTTCTTTTGGTCCCCACTTGTGGTTTTTCATGTTTGCAGGAATTTGAAAATAATTTCGACCAGAACTATTATTTTCTTTTGATTCTCCTCGGCTTACTTCTGCCGCGTGAGCAAATTGGTTTCCAAGGTTTACGTTGTTTCTATTAAATGCCATATGAGGCTCCTTTTATGTCTAGGATTAAAGTTTATTTATTATAGTAAAAACTATTTATTTCGCCATGCTTTCAGCAATTGATTTTTCAACAGCAGATGTCTGAGTTTCAAATTTCGTGTCACTGCAAACATCTCCAGAAATCATGCTTAATTTAGAAGTTAAAAATTTCAATTCATTTTGGATACTGTCACGCTTATGCACCATCGCTATTACAGCGACTTCAAGTTGTCCTAAGTATTGCTCGGTATCAAGAATCTCCGATTTCAATTCTTGAATGACAGGTGTTGTAATAAGTACACAATCAACCTGGTCCTGAGTCATTTTAATCTTTGCAGTTTCTGCTTCAGCACGAATTTTAATTTTCTCTTGTGCTGAAATATATTCTAATTTATTTTTCAATCGAGCAAGTTTAATTCTTTGCGTCGAACATTCGGTGCCATATAACTCATACCAACTAGCCTGATTAAGAATAGCGTTTTCAAGCCCAGCACGATTTAAGGTTAAGTGTTCCGGTTTTACTTTGATCATTTTGTATCTCCTCACTTTTTAAAGATTTCTCTTTTCTTTTTTTGGTTTAGTAGTTTCACCCTTTTTCTTGGGCGACCACGCTTTTTAATTCTTTCATAATTCATATCACGAATCGTAATAGGAACATCCTTGAAAGCATCTAGCATTTCCTGAATTTTGGAATTAAAATTCAACATCCAATAAACCTGGTATTACATCCTGTTCAACCATGTCAGCAATGCCGGGTAGATGTAACTGTGAAATTTCGCGAATGAGTAGTGCGTACTTACTGCACGCTTCTTCAGTCTCTATAAATCTTGTAATACACGCATCTAAATTTTCAATATGCCAATCTGTAAATGTTTGCACATTGTTCAACTTCTTGTATTTATTAATAAGAGACTTCAGTAATTTTTCAGCACCTTGTTTATCCAAGTCACCTTCACCTAAAATGTATTCGATAAGAAGACACTGTTTATGAGGCATAAAACTGTCAACAATGAAGTTATTGAATAAAACCGGATTCATTAAAACGATCCTTTCTTTCCATTAAATTCTTTAATTAGCAAATCTTCAAGTTTGTCTTTTAATCTTAAAACCTCCCCAAGATTTGGAGCACCTCCACAATACCTACGGAGTAGCGTGTCTGCAACTTCTTTAATTTCTGTCATATCTTTGTTATCGTCAGTGGAAAACTCGCAGCCACATTCGGGACAGATTTCTTCATGTTCTCTTTCAGCCATTTTTTATTTTCCTTTAGGTTTGTCGGGCGTGTATGCCCAAAGTGATACGCTTGTGATATTTATGTTTCCAGAGTCTCAATTATTTATAAACCTTCTCTTCTTGCCCACTCAGCAATAAGTAAAGAGTCTGCATCACCGTGCTTCGTAATTATCTCAGACGCACTTGGGAAAAAACGACAACCAATGTCTTTACTTGCTTTCTTTAATTCTTTACCTTTACATTCTTTTGGAAGAAAAACTTTTTGCCATTGTCGACTGTCCACATACATTCTTGGAAAATCTAAATCTTCAATCGCAATCAGTGTCGATTCCAAACTTCTTGCAGCAGAAATTGATGCTTGAAATCGCAAGCTGTTTATCATTGGTCTTTCAACAATTACAAGAATTTCGTCCGGTTGAAAAGGTGATCCTAGTTCAGCAATCTGTTCTCGAAAATATGGGTAAGCAATTCTTGAGATATTCTTTTTTGCTTTTGTGTACGACTGTTCACTTTTAATAGGTGTCTTAACCATTCCAGCACTTTTACCGAGAAATTGATTTGTGTCTTCTCCGTAAACCCAACCGATAGTTCCTGTGACACCGTTGTCAACACCAATATAAATTTTATGTGACATTATTTGTTTCCTTTGTTTATTATAGCAAAAGTCAGATCTTCAAACCCCTTCGGGCTGCAATGCGTACAATCAAGTCTAAATCCTCAGCTTCTTTCCCGTCTAAAACCTTTGCTAAAACCTTCTTTTTCTCGTCCAATACTTCTACCATGTCTTCGTCAATTGTACCTTTAGCGATAAGGTAATATACGCTTACAGGTTTATCTTGTCCACCTCGGTGTAAACGGTCTTCCGCTTGCTCCATGTCTGTCGAGGTGCTTGCGAATTCTGCGAAAGCTACATTACAACAAACATTTTGAAATCCGTCAATTCCTGTTCCACCACTTTGAATATTGCAAATCATTATCTTACAGTTTTCGTCATTTATAAATCTTTCTTTTTCTTGCTCACGCTTTTCTAATGTAACACCACCATAAATCTTTGCCGGTTGAAATTGTGCGAGCTCTTCGTATAATTTATCGACCACAGTTCGATGCCATGCAAACAATAACAACTTCTCATCACTTTCCATGAATAATTTAACCCACTCAAGTAAAGATTTTTCTTTCACTGCATAAGCACTTCGAGAAAGGTTTGCAATTTTTTCGCGTGCTTCAATTCCTGTCACATCTCCAATCCCTTGCTCTTCATTGTTGTATTGTTCTAACTCAATTTTATCTGCATCAAGTACAACTACATCTATCATTTTCGGTGGCAGGTCTTTCATTACATCTTCTTTTGTCCGGCGTAACATTACTGAAACAATTTTTGCATGAAGTTCTTTAACATTTCTTGCCCCCTCAAAAGTAATACCCCACAGAGACGATTTTGGATTTGTGTACCTCCAAAGATAACTTCTGTAATTTGGAAACATGGTAGGGTCAACGCAAGACAGCATCGTCCAAAATTGTGCAGGGCGTGAGCGTGCAGGTGTCCCTGACATTACAATACATTCGGGGATAACCGCAGCCAAGTGGCGGAATGCAAGTGCTCGTCTAGAATCTGGGTTTCCTATTGCTTGCGCCTCGTCACCAATTAAGCATTCAAAACCTGTTTTGGCTAACTCGTCTTGCCAATAAGTTAAGATGTCCCAATTGATAATGTAGCTGAAAGATTTATCCAGTTTGCGAGTTTTTGTTCCGCTTAAAACTTGTATTCTACAAGGGCAATCTGTAACTTTAGAAATCCACCTCTTGTACTCGACACTCCATTGTATTTTCGTAGGTGCGTTGACAACAATTAAGGCAGGGAAACTGCGGTTATAACAAAGCCACGCAAGTGCTTGAAGTGTTTTTCCTGTACCCATTGCATCACCTAAAACCACTCGCCCGTTTTTATGTGTTGCAAATTTCAAAAAATCAATTTGGTAATTTCTTAACCCAGGAATAATTGATCTCTCATTGTCTAAAACAATTTTTTCAATCTCAACCTTTTGTGTTTCAACTGGATCTATCGTAGGTACGATTTCCGGTAAGCTCATATATTCGGCGTATTTTTTTGGAACAGGAATTTTTCCAAAGGCAGACTGAGCTTCAATTTTTACAGTAGATTTCTTTGTCGCACGCCATCCGCTTTGTGCAAGGTCTTCAATGTTTTCTTGTGTGGCAGGAATATACCACTTCTTTGTATCAGTGTCAAAAACTCTTTTAGGTATTGCACGGACAAGAGCAAGCATTCTTCCCCACCCACTTCTATCTCTGCAAAACCACGACAACTCAATTACACCGTCTTCAAGGACTGCATAACTTCCATGACAATTTGGTACTCTTAAATTCAAATCATAACTCCATGCACTTTTCTAAACCAATTTTTCAAGACGCTCCATTTATTACTCCACGGTCCTATAAATGAAGGACCTATACATTTCGTCTCTTTATTACACTGCTTTATCCTATCAAGTAATTCAACAAAAGACGAGAGGTGGTAATTATTTTCTGAACTAACTTTACAAAGATTATCGCAGTTTTCTTCTTGCCAGCGTTTCAAATCTATTACACCTTTATAAAAATTCACCATTGTATTAAAATCTCTTTGAAACCAAACATCTGCAAGGATGTCGTCTAGTACCCCACAAACTTTTTTTCCAAGAGTGTCTCTATACATTTTTGGAGTGACTGCATCGTTGCAAACAATTTCAATAAAAGGTGACCAATAATTTCCGTTCTTCATTGGACTTGCAAGAAAACTTGAAAGGGAAACTTTTTTAATTTTTCCGTTTCGTTTTGTCGGGTACCAATAACCATAACCTTGTCTTTCTTCAATATAGCTTAAGACATCTTTCAGTCTTACAATAATGTCTTCCCAAGTGTTATTCCCAAAAATCAATTTTTCAATTGGGTACCTTGATGATACACGGTTAAACCAATTCTTATCCCAAGTGTACGCATAAAGAAATTCGCCTCTCTCTAACTGCTGAAACTTCAAACAAATTTCTCCAAACACTTTTGAAACTCTTTTTGTCTGCGATAGGATACTTGCATTATTTCCAATCAAAGATATGATTGCATTAGTTTTCTCGTCCTCCACAAACGTATACCCGGTTTCAAATAGTTCGTCTTTTGCTGTTTTAGTGGGTTTTAAGCTTGTTTTTTTAGTTGAGCTGGTACTTATTTGCCTTTCAACTGAAACGAGCTTAAAAGGTGCCTTATTTATTACGAATTGGGTGTTTTCTTCTTGTATAATAGCGTTCATTTTTTATTATAGTAAAATTCTATGATACAAGAAGTGATTTTTGTTTTTCAACTGTTTCTGCACATATTTCTTCAAAGGTTGTAAGATAAGGTATAGTTGGATTTTCTTCTATTGAAATTCCATTAAATAGTCCAAAGCGTTTCCCTCTATATCTCCAGTCTAGCCACTGCAAAGAAACGTTCACATCTCTCCCTTGCAGTTCTTTTATAACAGTGCAATGGTACCAACAAAAGCAACCCCATGATAAATTATAATACCATGCTTTTGCTGTTGGTTTATTCCAGCGATTGGATTTTATCTTGCAAAGCGACATATGAAGAATAGAAAGTCTCTTCGTTGGTAGTTCTTGCAATAGTGAAGGATGCCATAATCTCATTTTTTCTCCTTGAAAAATCTTAGGGTATAAAAGGCAATTCGATACATAAACTGAAAGGAAAGAATAGTGAAATAAAAGAAGATATATTGCATTTTCAAATCTTAGGGTAACCCTGACAATTTATACTATTACTACTTTATGAATTGTCACGCTTACCCTAAGATTTTCTCTACGAATAATTCTTTGTGAGTAAACTTGAATTGGTAATCAGCGTTTGATAATTTTTGGCCATTTTTTATCTTTTTGCAGACTTCGAACACTCTTTTCGAAGTTCTCTCAAAATTAGCTTTCAATTTTGCTTCTCTACAGTTCTCTCTTATCTCCTCTTTACTCCACCGTTTTATAACACATTCACCTGTATCAATATCTATATACTTTGTAAGTAATCTCAAAACAGCTTTCGGGGAATCTTGTTTCAGTGTTACATTATCTCCAAAAAATCCCCAAATAAACATTTCTTGCTCACGCCTTGTTTTTAATTCTGCAATACCAGAATCTATAATTCGTTGAGCAAGATTTTTCCTTTCCTCTCTATTAGACCAACCCTTTCTTGCGTTTCTGTAATCAGCCCCAGAAGTGTTTACAACTATTTTTTCAGCAGCCCCTAAAGCACTTTTTGTCAAAGGTTTGTCTGTTGATTTAAGATAATTTTTAATAAGACCGAAAAAATCTTGTGAAAGTAATCCAATTTTAGATCGTAAATCCGACGACGATAAATTTGAATAATGTTCTAATTCGTTTTCTACTCTTAACCTAACAGAATCTCTATTGAGTAATTTGTTTGTAATAAATTCCGATAAAAGACCTTGCCATACACAGCTTCTCACGAGAGGCATCATTGCTAGATGGCTAAATCTACAAGTCTGCAAGCGTCCGTCAACATTTCTAAACCAGTGTTTGAAATAACAAGTATATTCGTCATGTTCAATACCTACGCTTTTTTTCCAAAGATGTGAGGTACAAGGTGATTTTTCAATTCCTGTTACATCATAAGCAACTTTGGTATCTGTACATTTTGTTGAAGTTTTTAAAGACGCAATATATTTTTCAAGATATTCAACTGCTTCATACCAGAAGTTTTCAGTCAAGCAAGTTACACGATGTTTCATTAAAAAAACCTGAGAGTTATAATCATACCGGAGTTAGTGCTTTATTATAGTAATTCCCAAATAAATGAGTTTTACTATAATACAAAAAACAGTAAAGGTGGAAAATGTTAGAAAAATTAGAGATTAAAAATTTCCAAAGTCATAAAGAAAGTTGTTTCAACTTATCTCCTTTAGTAAATACAATCCAAGGTAATTCGGATTGTGGAAAGTCAGCAATTATAAGGGGTTTAAGTTGGCTTATCTTTAATCCTGCTGGGGATTATTTTATAAGCGATTGGGCAAGAAAAAACAAAACAATTTTAGAACCTTGTGAAGTAACCATTGAAATCAATGGTCATAAAATTACAAGAAAGCGTGATAAGGATTTTAATGGATATATTTTGGACGGGGAAGTTTTTGAAGCTACGAGAAATTCTGTTCCTCCGCAAATATCAAAAATTCTAAATTTAAGTGAAGTAAATATTCACAGGCAATTAGACGCACCATTTCTATTGTCAATGAGTTCCGGTGATGCGTCGAGGTACATAAATAAATTAGTCAACCTTACTCAAATTGATAGATGGACAACTGCTTCAAATTCAAGGGCAAGAAAGTTTCAACAAGAAGTTGATAGCAGTGAAGAAAGATTTATTCTTGCTCAACAAGAAGTGGATAAATTTAGTTTTGTCCCTTACTTGGAAAAATTAAGTGACAATCTCAATACTTTAGAATCTTCCATTTCAGTAAAGACAACTGAGAAAAATGAAATTGAAAAAAGTGTTTCTCAATACAAAATTCAAAAAGATGAATTGAGTTTACTTCCGGATATTAAAAGCGTTGAAACACTACTCAGCGATATCACTGTTTTGAAAACAAAGGCTAAACAATGGGAAAACGAAATGCGAGTAAATTACAGTGATCGTCAGCGGTATAGAGAAGTAGTTGAAGAATATAGTAGTTTACCGGACATCAATAGATCTGAATATTATTTGAAAGAAGCTGGGAATTTAGAAATCAAAATGAATAAAATGAGGGTTGAATTAGAGCAGTGTTTACAAGGGTTAAAACAGAGAGAGACAATTGTCTTACCAAATCTTCCAGACAAGTTGCTCGAGGATGTGCAATTGCTTACCCGTTGGAAAAATATAAAAGGTAATTTAGAGGCGAATACAGAATCTTTGAAAAGCGAATTAAATACCATGGAGATAAGGACTAAATATGTAGAGGATTTAGAAATTGAAATGGAGACACTAGACAGACAACTTTCGAAAACAGTTTGCCCAATGTGTGGTAGGCAGTAGAGGAGAATAAAATGAAAATACTTATTACAGCGGATTGGCATATAAAAGGCGAAAGACCAATTTGTCGAATAGAAGAAGATTGGCTGGAAAGTCAAAGGCAAACAATTGAAGAAATATGGCAAGTATTTAATGGAGGGCAGTGTAACCAGATTTGGATTTTAGGTGACATATTCGATACGCCACGATGTGCGACAACTGCGGTAAATATGCTTATAGACGAGCTGACAGCATTCCCAGAAAATTCTGTCAGGATACTTTGCGGTAACCATGACTTAAAAGACCACAGTTATAAAAATCTTCAGCAGTGTTCAATTGGTACATTACTGAAAACATTTTCAACAATCCCCCAAACACTTTTTTCAAGTAGACAAATATCAGTGTCCGCAAACGCATTCGGGCAAGACGATGAAACCGCTGAGACAGAAATTGTCTGTACGCACCAATTGACTTTCCCTAATGACGCTGCCCGCCCCATCCCCGGTTGCGGTTTACTTGCTCAAGATTTACTTGATAAATGGAAGACAGCGAAAATTATTTTCACAGGAGATTATCATAATGGTTACATTTTTGAAAATGATAGTCGCTTTGTTGTCACGCCGGGTTGTATAAATATTCAGAAAGCAGACGAATTAAATTACAAACCTTTTGTCGTAATTTGGGACACGGAAAAAACAGGAGTGGATCAATTTGAAGTTGTTTATCTAAATCCTCAAAATGAAAACTGTACTCGTGACCATATCGAATCCCGAAAACAAAAGGATTTAATTTTATCTAATGTTATTGAGACTATACAGGGCAGCGTTGAAACAACTTTAGACTTTGATAGCAATTTAGAGAAAGCTGTGAATAAGATGGATTTAGCTATAATAAACGAATACAACACAATGAAACAGGAACTCGGAAACGAGAAATAAAACCGGAGATACAAAATGACATTTGAAGAATTAAAACAAAAACTTGACACACTTAAAACAAAACGAGACCAATGCTTGGGTGTTATTAAGAATATTGAAGACGGCTGGGAAGAAAAATATGGAACAAGAGATGTCCATGCCTTAAGGGAAAAATTTGAAAAAATGGAAACTGAGCTAAAAGAAATCACTGAAGATTTTAATTCTAAAATGAAAGAGGCAGAGGAAATCCTAAACGGGAAATAAATTATGACACCGATTGAAGTATCAAAAAAAGTTTCCGAATTCAAAGGCCGCCTCTGGTCCGCCAGTGACGAACTTGAGAAGTCAAAGGTAAGTCTTACAACTGCACAGAAACACCTGGAAGCAACAAACACGCTGAAAGCTGTTATTCAAAAAACAGCTGAGGAAACTCAAAACAAATTAAGGTTAAGATTTGAAGCGATTGTTCAGTCATGTTTAGATGCAGTGTTCCCAGATAGTTATACGTTTATGATGGAATTTTTACCTCGTCGTGGGCAAGTTGAAGTCGATATGTGGTTGGATAAAGACGGTACAAGAATGGACCCGCTCGACAGTAACGGTGGCGGGGTTGTTGATGTAATGGCAATCGCTTTGAGAATTTGCTGTTTGACATTGTCTTCAAATTCTAGAATTTTATTACTGGACGAACCTTTTGGACACTTGCGTGGTGAAGCAAGAGAAAGATTAGGGGAGTTGATTACGATAGTTTCTGAGAAATTAAAAATTCAAATTTTCATGGTCGGCGATGTTGCTGGAAATATCGTAAGTGGAAAAGAGTTTACGATTGGAAAAGTCGTAGGTGTTTCTACGGTAAAGGAAAATTAGAAAATGAAAAGGGAAGATGTGCAAAATTGGGTGGGCGAGAATTAAAATGGTTGACTTTGAAGCAATTTGTCAGCAACTCAATATTCAATACTGGACTTATGGAAAAAATAATGTTGAAGGTTGTCTGACAATTCGTTGCCCTTGCTGTCCAGCTGATAACCCCGATCCTAGTAGGCATGGAAATTTAGATCCTTCAACAGGTAAATACTCTTGTTGGCGTTGTAAAGGAAGTCACCCGGCTGTCGTGATTGCAAAGTCAGCAAGAATTTCAGTTTCAGCGGCCACTGAATTGATACGCAAAAATTCATCTGGTGTTGTTGATGTAAAACAGGAGGAGGTGAAAAGAGCTGAAAGAATTAAGTTGCCGGGTAGTACAATTCCTCTTGCATTGCATGAAAATTATTTAACCAGTCGTGGATTTAATGTAGACGAGCTGATACTTAATTATGGAATTCGTTTCACAAGAATGCTTGAAAAATGGGAAGGAATGGATTGGGGTTTTCGTGTTATAATTCCAGTCTTTGACCGTTCATATAATCTAATCAGTTTTCAAGGACGAGATTGTACGAACAAAAGTGCTTTTAGGTATTTGTTTCCACCAAAAGAAAAACAGGTGAACGATTGTAAGAGTGTTCTTTATGGGGCAAACTTGCATCCAGATAGAGAAAGTGTTTTAGTAGTTGAAGGAGTGATGGATGCTTGGAAATTAGGAAAAGGTACGGTTTGTACTTTTGGGTCAAGTGTTACAAGGCGACAGATCTTAGAGTTGTCAAAATGGAAAAAAGTTTTTCTTGCGTTTGATAATGAACTTAATGCAGTTAGTCACGCAAGAGAAGTGGCTAAAGAATTGTCAGCATTGGGTGCAGATGTATTCCTTGTAGACACTGACTTTGGTGTTACTGACAACGGGGATATAAGAGACATTGGTGATTTGTCAGTAAGTGAAGCACAGAATTTCAAAAAGGAAATCTTAGGTTATTAAAAGATCTTTGTTTCACTATAATAAAAAGTAATCATTAACCAAAAAGGATATAAAATGATACAATTTGAAAAGTCAGTTATTTTGGAAGCTATGCGATCTGTTTTACCTGGTGTAGAAAAAGGAACTTCGGGTATCGAAGGTGCTAATTTGTTTCTGTTCAAAAACAATCGTCTGTTCACTTACAATGGGGTGACCTCAGTTAGCGTCCCTTTTCCGTTGAACAATATGAAGTTCGGAGTAAACGCATCAAATTTATTCTCGTTTATTAGTAAGCTAAATGAAATGCAAGTGTCTATTGATTTTATCATGGATAAAGAAGACGCTGAAAAAATTAAGTCTGTAAAAGTTTTCTCCGGTAAAACAAAAGCAAGTTTCGCTCTTTCAAGTACAGAAGAAATTGAAAAGTACCTCGAAGGGATTACTTTTGTTGAAGGAAAAGAATGCCCAGCAAATTTCAGTGAAGCGTTTGGTTTGACAATCATTAAAGATAACATCCACCCTGAAATGAAAGGTGTTGTCACGACAAAGTTTGAAGGCAAAATGCTGTTGGCAGCAAGTGATAAGAGACGCATCTCAATTCACGAATTAGACGCACCAATGGACGAATTCAAAGTAGACGACGACATCCTTGCAGACGCATTGAAACTCGGTGACCCAAAGACTTATTCAATTGTAGGCCCTTGGTTACATTTAGGATTTGAAAACAATGTGACATTCAGTTGCATCAGACAAGACTTGTCCAGGTTCAATTCGACTGCAATGATTGAAGCAATTAAAAAACTCTCAGATATCAACCCTGTTATTGTAGGAAAACTTCCGCAAGAATTATCCAATGCGATTTCAAGAGTTTCAGCTCTTGCAAGTGCCACAAATACAAACACTGGCCTGGTAGTGAAACTCACTTTCAGTGCCGAAGGGGTTACAGCGTATGCAGAGAAACGAGACGGTAATGCTGAAGAATTTATTGCGTGGGATACAGAAGTTCAATTTAATTGTGAAAACGAAGTTGAGACTTGGGTGTCTGCAAGCGTCCTCCTTGAAGCTGGAAATAAAGTAACAGATTTCAGAGTAGTTTGTCCAAACCCTGCCGAGAAATCTTATGTGTTCCTGTTTACAGGAGAAAAATATAAAGCACTTGTTGGTGGTGTTTCAATTAAAGATTAATTTGTATAAAAATTTTAAGAAAAGGTAGCCCGACGAAATGCTGAGCTACCTTTTATTTGGAGAAAAAAAAATAAATGGTAAATCCTAAAAAAAGAATAACAGTAGATATTGAAACATTTCCGTCAGCTTTTATCATTACAGGTTTAGTAAATGGTGAAACCTGGAGTGAATATGTGGTAAGTTCTACAGTCAGTGGGTACCCTAGTGTTGTCGATTGTTCAGTAGTTAGAAATTGGTTGAACAGTTTAGATCAATATGGTTGGCTTGTTACTTACAACGGAAAGAATTTTGACTTACGTGTACTCACTTGGATTGCAAATTGTGGAAAAGAAACTTTGACAACAAACGAAATCGCAACTGCGGCATCGGAATTGATAGGGGACATGAACGCAAAATTTGGACATAAGAAAACATCGCCTTGTTGGTCTGCAAAGTGGAGCGACATTGCGAAATTAAGAAAACAGCATTTCGATGTTCTTAAAGTTTACACTGGTACGCATTCTCTTAAATGGTGGGAACTGATAAAAGGTTGGGCTGTAAAGGAAAGCACTGTACCTTTTGACCAACCGACAATGACAGCAACTGAATTAGAAGAATCGCTTATGTATTGTAGAAGTGATGTTTTGAATACCGATAAACTGTATATGGAAAAGGACTGCCGAGAAAAAATTGAAGCACGCGATTGGGTTATTAGTAATGCCCCATGTCAAATTTTCCCTGATGTACCTGATGCGGAACTTGCTGAATATTTCTGTTATGGCGACGGCGATACAACTGTAGAAATTGAAAAGGCAATCGATTTAGTTCCATGGGAAAAATTCAATGTACCCGAAGATCTTAAAAACGGATTAAAGAAAATTGCAACAGGTGAATTGAAAAGTTTTAAGTGGAATAACATTGCCTATGGTGCAGGCGGAGCACATTATTCTAAAAAAGGAAGAGTAAGAGGTGCAAAAATTTTCGATGTCGCTAGTTTGTATCCTCATATTATCAAGTACATTACAAAATTGAAAACACCTGAAGCACTTGAAAGATATGTTAGTTGCATTGACAAGCGTTTGGAAAATAAAAAGAAGAAGGGTACACCTGAGTATTCAAAAAGTTCAGACCAAGGTTTGAAACTTGTATTGAATTGCCTTTCGGGTAAATTTGGACAACCTGGGTCAAAAGCGTATGCACCGGAACACAGACTTGCCATGTGCCTTATCGGACAAATACTTGTCACAGAAGCAGCCGTTACCTCCGTCAAGGATAACTGGGATAAACTTGTTGAGATAAATACAGATTCTTTTTCTGTTTGCGGTGAGCAAGAAATTGAAAGAGCAAGAGAGTATTGTGCAAAAGATCCTCACAACTTTGTTTTCGAAGAAGAAGACTTCGATGATTCTTTTTGGAAGGATGTGAACAATTACTTTGTCTATGAAGAGAAAGATGGGGAACTTACATTAAAGGAAGCTCGTGGAGATGTCGGTACAAATTTATCGAGAAATAAAAGTGGTCTAATAGTTACAGAATCTCTTGCAGTCAATCTGAGATATTCGCAAGGTGCTGAAGTGCATCTAGCTCAACTTGGAAAAACCGATGTTCAGTTGACGGTGGAAAATTGTGTTGTGAAATGGGTTAAAGCGGCCAATGTCAAATCAGCAAACATTGACGGTGAAGCAATGAAATTCAAGTATTACTATTTTCTTTGGGTTACACCTGATTGCCCAAATTGTCACCACATTCAATTGAACGCAAACAAAGTAAACGCTGACGGAACTATTGCTCCTCGGGTCGGAGTATATGCTTTCGACTTAGAGACATTGAAACAGTATGAACAATATATTGACGCTGAGCAATACTTGGAGGATGTTAAGAAAGAATTGAGAGTGTGGCGGAGAGATGATATGTTTACAAAGATAAACAGCCGATTGATTCCAACCACTTGCAAAACCTTTCATGAAATAAAAAAGGCAGCTGGAGGATTCTTTAGTTTACCCGACGATTTGTTTTAAGTGACACAATAACCTACCCTAACCCAAAACGAAGCTTAAACCCACCTCAAACACAGCATTAAGGTGGGTTTTTCTATGCAGTAACCCCTTTTTTCAAAAATCACCCCAAATTTTTTGAAAAATTTAATCTTTTCTCTTGCTTTTCTATTAAAAAGATACTATATATAGATATAACAAACACTAAACAAAGGATACACAATGAAAAAAGCTAAACTTTATGCAGTTGTAAAAAATTTCAAAAATCGAGAAACTCTTGTAGTAGGTACGATTGCCGGGATCACTGATTATTTTGGATATACGCTAGAATGCGGAAAATCCTGGAATCAGAAAATAAACAGAAACCCAACGACAATCAAAAGTCTTCTTGGTGCTTTATCTAAAAGTGAAAAAGAAATTCGCGGATGCTGTTATGAACAGGCAACCTATAGAGATGGAGCCGAATTTCTTACAGATGTAGTCAAAGAAAAATTCTTTGCAAAAGCACTAGATTGGAATAAAACTTATTCAAGTGATAAGGAAGCTTTCTCCTATTCTATTATTGATGGAGTAGTGACACAATAACCTACCCTAACCCAGAACGAAGCTTAAAACCCGCCTTAAATACAGCATTAAGGCGGGTTTTTCTATGCAGTAACCCCTTTTTTCAAAAACCACCGCCGATTTTTTGAAAAATTTAATCTTTTCTCTTGCTTTCTAGTAAAAAGATGCTATATTATAGATGTAGCAAACACTAAACAAAAGGATACATGATATGAACAATAGTATTAAAGAACTAACTGATTTCTTAGACCGGTACAATGTAAAATATAAGATCGTAGAGGATAGAGTGGTAGCCGATACAGTCGTGTTGAACCATAAGAAACTCACTTCACTTCCAGAAAGTATTGGGAATTTGAAATGCGTAGACTTGTACCTAGACCATAACAACCTCACTTCTCTTCCAGAAAGTTTTGGGGATTTGAATTGCGAGGTGTTGTGGTTAGACCATAACAAACTCACTTCTCTTCCAGAAAGTTTTGGGGATTTGAAATGTAAGATGTTGTGGTTAGACCTTAACAACCTCACTTCAGAATCGAAAAAACTATTAGAAGAGCTAAAAAGTATAGCTTTCGTACAATATTAAATGACAACCAACGGAGAACAAATCATGACAAGCACGGAAATCTTAAATCAAGTACACGACGCTCTCAAATCTAAATCTTTAGACTTCGAGGTGAAAATGGCAGAATCTTTTGCCCTTGTAGACGGTGTTTACGTACCTACAGGAAAGTTCACTCCGGTACGCTCTGACAGACAAGGTGTTGAAAGTATCATTTCAGGTACATCTTTTAGCGACCATTATACACCAATTCAAAATTTCGATGCCTTCAATGTGCTGGGCGAAATGGCCGATATTGCCGACATTGAATTCAAGAATGTAGGTAGTTGGGGTAATGGAGGTGGAATTTATGCACAAATCAGTCTTGGGGACATTACAGGTATTGGGGCAAGAAATGACAGCGTAGGGAAATATATTTCTCTTGTAAATAGTCATGACGGGACAAGGGCGTTGCACTTACTTGTCACACCTTATCGCTTCTTTTGTGCTAATCAAATCTCAAAAGCTGTCAATGATGCAAGCAAGAAAAATCGTTTAGTTTCGATCCATCATAACATCCATGGAAACAAACGCCTTGGAGAAATTGGATACGCATTACAACACGCGAACGACAATTTCCAAAAGAGTGAAGAGAATTACAAGCGTCTCGCAGATCGTGTAATTACAATGGATGAAGCACGCGAAGCGATTTTCCGAACCATGGAACCTCTTAAGTTGGAAGGGCAAGGAACAGGACTTGTTCAGAAAACTTGGGAACGCCGTGCAATACAATTCATTGACAGGTTCACTGGTGCTGACAATGGGCAACTTGATAAACTCACTGGGTGGAATCTGTATAATGCAATTCAAGGAGCATATCAGCACGGAACAAAGAAAACAGCAACCTTTGAAAAATCGTTGCTCATGGGACGCATTGCAAACCAAGCTGAGACTTCACTTGTTACTGTCAACGATCTACTCTTTAATGGTGTAAATGCAAAGACTAGCAACAATGAATTCGACGAGTTGTTTAGTAAGGTCGCTTAATTTGTCTACAATGTACGCAAGGAGAAATCTTTGCGTACATTTTTCTTGGAGAATTTTTACACCATCGTCGAACGAAATAGGAGACGGGTGTAAATGAAAAAAATTAAACCTTGTCCAATGTGTGACAAGAAATTGGAGGATTAGACATGACACAAAAAGAAATGATTAAATCACATCTGTTGAGTGGATTAAGGATTACCCCGTTGAGTGCATTAGATCAATTCGGTTGCTTCAGATTAGCCACAAGAATTTTCGAATTGAAAAAAGAGGGTATGGATATTGTGACAGAACTCATAACGCATAATGTCACACGAAAAAGATATGCGTGCTACCATTTAAGAAGAGAAGGAGAAAAATAAAATGTCGTTACAACTTAAGGCAACAAACGAACTCTATGAAAAATGTAAACGAACAATCGAGAAGGCGTGCTGGAATGCGTACAAGAAAAACCCTGTAATTGAAATAAATGATTACCGGAGCTATGCCAATGAGATTTTCATGGACGCTGTCAAATCGTATAAAGTTGACCGCGGTACACAATTCAACTCTTGGTTGACTACTCAATTACTTCTACTGAAAACCTATGCAAATAAATGCCGAATAACCTCTAGCAGTTACAGAACACAAGAGAGCTTCGTTCTAAGTTTAGATTCTAAGCATGAAAATTTGGAAGGGCAAGCTTGCACCCTAAACGATATTGGTAGTTATGTGAATGAAATTTATGCTTTTGAAATTTCTAGCCCGTTATGCAATATGGATTGGCTTGAAAGGATGCACAATGTAAAACCGTTTTCAGGCCAATTAAGTGACGACGGAAAAATTCTTGTAAATGATATCTTAGATGGAAATGTTTCAAAAAAAGATAATAACGGCGCCCCGAGATTTGAAAAAGGAAACAAGTTCTACGTAAAGTTGACCGCGAGACAACTTTGGGTCAGGTTGTATAAAAAACACGGCTGGACATTTGACAGGGTAAGATGTGCAAGACAAGAAGTCGAAAGAATGCTTAAATGCTGGGAACCTTGTAAGTTGCCGGAAGTAGAGGAAGTAGAAGAACCTGTTAAGGTCCAAGATGAATTGTTTTGATTTTGCTATAATATAAAAAAGGATTTTGAATTATGATAAAAATGTCTGTTGGCCCAGCTGGTGAATTCTTTATTGAAAGTGGCGAAAGTCTTACCACAGAAGATGTCGAGGTTGTAAATCATCTCTACAGCAAGATTATAGAAACTCGGTTTACGGCGGAATTGATAAATGCGGCAACAAGAATTTCTAATGAGGGAGAATAATGGCTGAAGTTGAAAAAGTCGACATTAGCATAGAATCTCGGATATTAGGAAATTTAATTACTTCAACTGAACTGCTAGGGAAAATCAGGTCTGTAATAGATCCAACCCTGTTTGAATCTTCAATCAGTAGAATTGTAAGTCAGTGGGTAATCGACTACTATGACAGAATAAAGGTGGCACCCGATAAAGCTGTCAGCGATATTTATATTGCACGCAAGAAAGAATTGAGCGAAGTCGACAGCAACTTGGTTTTCGCTTTTCTAAAAAATTGCTCATCTAGTTGGAAACCGTCAAATCTGCATTATTCAGAAACAATGGCGATAAAATTTTTCCAAGAACGCTCACTCAGCAGACTTGTCGGGAATTTGAAAAACAAAGCGGAGACAGGGAATATTGACAGCGCTCAGCGACTCATCGCAGATTATGTCAAACCTGAAATTGTCCATTCTCGCTCCATTAACTTACTACATGACACGTCAATCATACAGCACGCCTTTCAAAATGATAGTGAAGAATTGTTCAGTTTGCGTGGCGGGATGAATACAATTGTTGGCGGTCCACTTGCAAGAGGTGAATTAGTTGCATTTCTTGCTCCACCTAAATCAGGTAAAACATGGTGGATGATTGATACTGCAATAGTTGCGATGACAAGAGGGCAAAAGGTTTTATTTGTCTCTTTGGAAATGACAGAAGACCAAATGGTGCGTAGATTCTGGCAAGCGTTGTCAGGATGTAGTAGATACGGAGAAAAAGCGCCCGGCAGTTTGTTTCAAAAAAACGGACAGAAGTTCGATTTACTCTTAGGCGAGAGAGAAACAAAGAAAGTAAACTTGACAGAAGAATCTATTAAGGAAATTCAGAAAACATATTCCAGCGTCTCAAGTGGGGACTTGAAAATAAGATGCTATCCTACCGGAAGTTTAGATCTGCCAAAATTAAAAAGCGAATTAAAAATTTTAGAAGTGTTTGAAAATTTTGTACCCGATGTGATTGTGGTTGACTATGCTGACATCATGAAACTCCCGCCGGGGCGTGAAAAAAGACATCAGCTCGATGAACTATGGACGGGTTTGAGAGGTATTACAACTGGAGACAATAATCTCATAATTACCGCCAGTCAAACAGGGCGAGAAACAGTCGGTGGAAAACGAGATGCAGACGAAACAAATATCTCGGAAGCTGTCAGTAAGATAAATCATGTGACAAGAATGATTACGATAAATCGCAGCAAGCGTGATAAAAGAATGGGTGTATATAGAATGTCGTGTCAGACAATGCGAGATGGTAAAGAATGTTTTGACCAACTCATTGTCTGCAACTGTTTAGAAATTGGAAGACCTTGGATGTGTGATAACTTCATGTCACAAGTGAATTTCCCAAACGATAATGTGGACGAATAAATCAAGTTATATGGAGAAAATAAATTTATGATACAGTATTTGCCTGCATTAGGAGAACATGAACCTCTTAACGGATACGGGACAGGGTTAGAAGCTTCTGCAATAGGTGTCACAAGTGGGTTAAGAACTTCGTGGCACGATGTCTTAAGAGTATCTAAAGGTAATAAAAACAATATTTTCAAACCCACGTGGTTCAAAGATATTGTTTTTCGACCAAGTGAAAATTCATTATGTCTTTTTGACAGTGGTTTATATTCGGTTTTCGGATTAGTTAAAAAAGACCCTTCAATGGATTTGAAAAAGTTTTTCAGCAATTATGCTCCAGCCTATAAAGATTATATCAATTTTGTTATGCAGTCAATTCCTGACAAATCTCAATCTCATTGTTTCTTTGTGAACTTGGATACAGATTTTTTATTGGGTTTAGATAAAACAAGGGAATTCAATGATTTGTTGTTAAAGAATTGTCCAACCGGTAGTATCGTTGGAACTTATCATGCTGCCGACGGAAAAAAATACTTAGATGAGTTGATTGAGAAATTTGATTATATTGCGGTGGCAGATTCTCAGAAGGGTAAATCTTTCGAGAACGACGATGTCGCTTTACGATATGCTCAATCAGCCTGCGAGTATATTAAGAACAAGAGACCTGAAATAAAGATTCATGTGTTGGGAAGAACAGACGAACTGATTTTCAAAACAGTAGGTAATCTTGCTGACACTTGTGATTCTAGTAGTTATAGATTCTTTGGAGAACCTAGTAAGTTACTTGGCACCGATTTGAAATTAAATGATTTTTGGGCTAGTAATTTCAATCACAATTTTTGCGGAGGGATGGAACAAGCGAGATCTCTTGTAGGGCATCCAATGAGTGAAATGCAATATTCTGCCCTAGTCACTGAAACGTTACAATTATATACCACTCTTGCATTAGCTAACAAATACGCCCCGCAAGTTGTAAGAATAAATTGCCCTGTCCGAGATACAATAGATGATTTCTTTGGAATACCTCACAGTTGGTGGACAACTGCCAAAGAAACTTCAGCAAGATATCTGGGATACAAAGAAGTATTTACTTATATCAACGGTAAAGAAAAACGAACACGACATTTTGAATTTTTACCTGAAGCAGTTGATGGGGCAATTGACTTGGGTAGCACTGTATCACAATTCATTGGAAAACGAAAACAGGATTGGACAAGAGAAGCTCCAAGACCTTCAACTTTTTAAGGAGAAATAAAATGGAAATTAAAACAGTAAAAACAGCCGATTTGAAATTTGACAAAGAAGTACTAACCACAAGCCAATCTGTCTCGGTAGATGTTCCTGTTATTGTTGACAGAGACATGAATGTAATTTTCGGAGATTCTTGTGCAATGAAAGGGGCTGAATTGAAAGTGCTTATCATTGACGCACCTTTTGAAGAAGTGAGATTAGCAATGCACGCCATTGGTCGTTGGGCGACACCTAATTGGAAAAAATTAAAATCAACTGACGCTCCAAAATACGGTTATACTGCATTCGTCGATGATTTTTTATTTAATGAAGTTCCACGAAACCTTGGTGTGGCAAGACACGCTGATAAAGAAAGCGTTGATTTCGGGGAGTTGTTTTAATGCGTATATGGAAAGGTTTAGAAGTAGAAGATTGTTACAACAAGACGACATTATTTGTTGAAGCAGCCATCGTTGACGAAAGGGTTATTTCGGTAGTAGTTGAAAAGCTAAATGAAAATTTAGATGTGAAACGAGTTTACTTTGGCGCCGGCGGTGTCAGCAATAGTGAAACTCTTGTTAGTGTCACAGGAAACATCGATCGCATCCATGCCCAAAAGGTTGCCGAAGTTCATAGTAAAAACATTTCCAAAATAGATACAAGCTGTTTTGACAAAGTGATAATGACAACACCTGTGAAAGATGTTGGCAATGTTTTTCCTAAAATAGAAACAGGAAACATTCTTAAAGTTTTTTCTGAGGGAATGGTTGTTGATTACAGTGAAGTAGAGAATGGGCTTTACTTGCATGATATCGAAATTTATAAGGAGTAGAAAATGTTATTTTATCTTCCATTAGAATCTTATGTAGAAAGATACACCTATCTTATGTCGTCAAAAAACGGTTGGGCAGAAACACGGTTCAAAGAATTGGGTGTAAAATTCAAAAGAGTTGACGGGGAACAATTAGGAGGGTCAATTGGTTGCGGTGTTGTATTGGATTGTTTTGGTCGAAACTATTATTCGCAAACGCAAGTGAATAAACTTATTAAAATGATCAAAGCAGGCGAAGTGAAAAACGGAGATGTAATTTATACTGAAGATTTTTGGACTGCTGGAATTGAAAGTTTGTTTTACATTCGCCATATGACTGGAATAAAATTTAAGATCGGTTGCTTTATTCATGCTCAGTCTGTAGACGATACAGACTTTGCCTGGAATATGCGTGAATGGATGCGACCGATTGAGCAAGGATTTGGAAAAGGATACGATTTCATTATCACTTGTTCCAAAATCTTAAAGAAACTTTGTGTTGATGCAGGTGTTGGAAACGAAAAGAATATTCGAGTTGTTAGTTTACCATATAACAGCGAGCGTCTAAAACAACAATTAACCAACATGAAATTCAAAATGCCGGCAAAAAAGGAAGGTGTAATTTTCAGCAGTCGTTTTGACGATGAAAAGGATCCTAATTTTTTCCTCGAGATAGTTGAAGCGTGTCCCGACATTAAATTCAAATTAGTAAACCCAAGAAAAGATCGCCCACTTACTTCAAATAAAAAAGTCATGTGGCGACTTGAGAAAATTACATCTAAGAAAAATTCTAATCTTGAGATAATCGATACAAGTAATAAAGTCCGCTACTATGAAGCACTCGCTGGCAGCGAAATTCAATTCAATTGTGCTCACCAAGATTGGGTAAGCTGGACACTCCTTGAAGCGGTTACTTTTAATTGTAAACCACTTTACCCTATTTGGAAAGATTTCCCGCTTGAATTAAAAAACAGTGAGCATTTCTTATATAAGAAAAACGATTTGGAAAATTGCATTCTCAAGCTCCGTTCTTTAATTGGAAATAATAAAGCACTTGTTCCAAATCATGTAGTAGGTAAACATGACAAGTATTGGCGAAAAGTTCTTAAGATCATGAAATTGATTAAATAATCTCTTTCTCGTTTTCGCTATAATAAAGAAACTAAACCATTCAAAAAAAGGATAAAGAATGAAAAAGTACAACTACACAAAAGAAGAAAAGCAACAAATTATTGAAGCGAGAAAAGGTCCCGCAAAAGACTTATCGCGCCTTGTTGGAAAAATTCGTAAAGTTTGCATCAGTGAAGGCCGTGTTACTGAAGTGGAAACAAAACGCAAACCAAAGAGCCCGGAAGTAGTTATCGAAGAACCTTGTGACAAACAAGAAGATGAAACTACTGAAGAACGAGTTGAAGTTCATGGAGCTGATGGGAAAACAATTGTAATCACTCAATAAAATAATGTAAAAGGAGTCTTCGGATTTTATTTTCCAAAGATTCCTTTTTTCTTTCACGGAGACAAGATGAAAGTTTTTATCACAAGTTATTTTGAAATCGAAGGTTTACATTGTTGGCCTGGTGTGGTTGAAACAAACGCAACCGAGCAATACCTTTCAGTACCCCATCGTCATATTTTCAAATTTCGCATTAAGGTTCCTGTAACACATACTGACAGGGATGTAGAATTTATTGAATTTGCACATGAAGCAAAAGAAGCACTTTTAAGCGACTTTTCGAGAAAGGGTGTTCCTTTTGTTGCAGACTTTGGAAGCGCCAGCTGTGAGGCGCTTGCTGTTTACATACTAAACAAATTTCCTCGGGCTGTTTCATGTGAAGTTACAGAAGATGGTGAAAGTGGAGCAATAATCGAAAGATCATAGTTTCGCTATAATAAAGAAACTAAAACAGGAGACCTAAAATGGAAAGAAAATTTGATATTGAAGAAAGTCTTTTGAGGTCATATCTTGACGCTCATTTGACTTACGCTGAGATAGCGAAGAAGCACGGGTGTTCTCATTGGACGGTTATGAAAATTGCCAATGAGAAGAATCTTCACTCGAAAGCAAGAAAACATCAGATGAAAGAGAACAACCCATCAGCAATGAAAGAAGTCAGAGAGAAGATTTCCAAGTCCGTTTCAAAGTGTTGGGAAGAAGGAAAGTATGCCTTAAGAGGAACCGGCGAAAAAATCGAGAAATCAGTATATGATGATTTTGGGGGTGACTATAATGCGAAAGCCAAGTATTTTCATCCTGAACCGGTTTGTTATTGCTGTGGTAAGAAACTTTCTTGGACAGTCGGCAAGAAAGGAAAAAATCGTGCAGTTGTTCACCACGTAGACAGGAATTGCGAGAACATTGGGTTGTCCAATTTGAAGGTACTTTGTTCGGAATGTCACGCAAAGCAGCATCTGAAAGATACTCATTTTGTGACTATCGCCAAGGCTTTTTCTTTTGATTCCTGTCATTTCTTGCCATATCACGACCGCCGTTGTAAATTTCTTCACGGGCACACCTACCATATGGAAATAAGTGTTCGTGACGTGATTCAAGTTGATACTGGTTTTGTTCTTGATTTTAGTGTACTCAAGAAAGCAGTTGAAGAATTTGTAGTAGACAAGTTTGACCACGGCTTCCTCAATGAATATTTGGAATACCCCACTTGTGAAAATATGTGTCGGTGGATATGGGCTCAACTCTCTCCTCATATAAAGGGCCTTTCGCTTCTGAAAGTCCAAGAAACTGATGGGAGCTATTGTACATTTTCAGAACACGCTTGATTTTAACATTAGAGAAATAAAAATGGTAAAGCAGCAAAACAACAAGAGAGCAGATGGCTCCTATTATGACGGCAAGTTTGAGACAATTGAATATATTGAATACGTTGTCGACAAAATTGTCCAAAACGGAATCGAGCCGAAACGTGCCTACTGCATTGGGCAGGTTCTGAAATACTTGTCAAGCCGCCTGGGCGCTAAATCGGACGCCCCGGTGGAACTGGACTTGCAGAAAGCTGAAAACTATTTGCACCGTGCCTTGACAGGCGAATGGATTAACCCTTCATTTTTTCATAGAGAGGATAAGTAATGAAAAAGAAAAAAGTTTTTGATAGTGCAAAAATCGAAGAAGCAGTGAAAATGATGTTTGAAGCAATCGGGGAAAACCCAAAGCGTGCAGGTATTAAAAAGACACCGGGACGAGTTGCTCGTGCTTTTGAGGAAATTTTTGAAGGTTGCAAATACACGAATAAAGAAATTGCTAGGGCAAACAGAGTTCTTTTCAAAGCGCCTAGCGACGGATTAGTCGTTGAAAAAATTTCAGGCCCAGGTATCAATTCGATGTGCGAACATCATTTGCTCCCGATGTTTGATGCAGAAGTATATGTCGGGTATATTCCCAGAGGTAGTGTGATTGGGTTGAGTAAGCTTGCAAGAATTGTTCAGCTGACAGGACATCGCCCAAGTTTACAAGAGAAGTGGGGTGCAGATATTGCTGAATGTGTAATGCTTGCCACAGGTGCCTACGACATTGCAGTCATCATTTCTTCGAAACACGGCTGCATCCAATTCCGAGGAGTGAAAAGTGATGTAGTCACAAAGACTGCTGAGCTTACAGGTAAGTTCAAGGAAGATGGGAATTTAAGAAATGAATTTTATAATATCATAAGGAGTTTATGAGATGCTAGATGTAATGGAAATTTTCCATAGTATCGACGGAGAAGGTACACGGGCTGGAGAGCTGACTACATTCATCAGACTAGCCGGGTGCAATCTTGCATGTAAGTATTGCGACACTGCTTACTCAATTAATCCAAAGCGTGAAGCGTTTATGAAAATGGAAGTTGTTGATATTGCAAATAAAGTTCTTTATCAGAATGTCACAATTACTGGCGGAGAACCTCTGCTTCAATCCGAAGTCGTCGATCTTTGCATCGTCCTTTCCAAAAGAGGTATCAGTGTAAATGTTGAAACCAACGGAACGATTGTACCACCATCATTTCTTCAAAACATTAGTGATACCACTTTCTTTACTGTAGATTATAAGACAGGTTGCAGTGGACATGAAGACAAAATGTCTGCACGGGTGTTCCAATGTTTGAGTGAAAAAGATGTGATTAAATGTGTCGTCGCTAGTCGACAAGATTTAGAAAACGCATTGGAAAATCTGAAAACATGGTTACCAAATCTCGGAGAAAAAAATTCACCATGGGTTTATTTTAGTCCAGTCTTTGGAAAAATTCAACCACATGAAATTGTCGACTTTATGCACATGAATTTTCTAACAGGAAAATTTCGTGTTCAATTGCAACTTCATAAGATAATCTGGGATCCTTCAGCTAAGGAGGTGTAGTGGCTAACTAAAGAAGAAATTTTTGAAGATGTTTGCTGAATGTGTTATCACAGCAAATCAACGCTATTATCAACAAAATACTTCTTCAGCTACCACTAACCTACCCTACCCCAGAACGAAGCTTAAAACCCACCTCAAATACAGCATTAAGGCGGGTTTTAAGCTTCAGTGACCCCTTTTTTCAAAAACCACCCTAAATTTTTTGAAAAATTTAATCTTTTCTCTTGCTTTTCTATTAAAAAGATACTATATATATAGATATAACAAACAACGGAGAAGACAAAATGATTTATACAAACAAATCCAACAAAGTTAAAAAATTTGATTTTAGACGTAAATTAAAAGGGCTGGACTTAGCCTCTTTAAAAGAATTAAAAGATTATCATTTGGACCTTATGCTTAGTTTTATCGGATATGACGACAAAGAGGCCGATAAGCAATTTAGATACGTAGGCTACATTGAAGATAAGATTAAGAAATTAGAACAATGCTAACAAAGAAAGTAACGATAAGTCTTACTCCTGGACAACAGGAAAAGGCTCGTTACAACGGAGAAACAAAATGAATATAAAAAATTTAATCAATGAATTAATTGAATACGGCTTTTCAACAGATGCCGCTACGGCTTTACAAAATAGATTTCCTAGCCATAATAGTGCTGAAATCCATTACATTGCAAATGAAGGATCAAAAGAAGAATTAATGAAGCTTTGTGAAAGTGATTCCGATTTATTTGACAGAGAAAAAGATGAGTTCATGCCAGTTACATGGGATTACATCGAAAAAAAATACGAGATTTTAGAGTTGAGTAATGGGGATTTCGTTCTGATCAGTAGCTGGCAACAATAAAAAACTAAAAAAGTAAATCGGAGTCCAAATTATGAATACTTATAGAAAATATTGCCCTAATGTTTTTGTGGCAGAATGTGAAGAGAAACACGAAAAAGGTGATACCATTATAGTTAACACCAAGTACGGAAAAGAAAACGAATGTATAGTTCACAATTTTGTTGGCTATACAGGAACAAAAGAAAAGCCTATGTATTGCTATTCAATCACTCGTGCTGATGGCTATAACAGCCAAGAAAGAGCAAAAAACAAAGTTGAAAAGCTAAATGGATATGCGGACAATGCCGATAAAAAAGGCGATGACTGGCAAGAAAAAAGCAATGAAGGTAAAGACTTTTTGGCACTTGCAGAGCCTATAAAAGTAGGACACCATAGCGAGAAATGGCATAGAGCATTAATTGAAAGGAATTGGAATAGAATGAGTAATGCAATGGAAGAATTTAAAAAGGCTGATGCCTACCGTGAAAGAACTGCATATTGGGAAAGCATGGCAAACAAAATAGACCTTTCAATGCCTGAAAGTTTAGAGTTT
>DATFIA010000261.1:0-3384 GCA_035270545.1 Treponemataceae bacterium | reverse complement strand
GGTTTCAAGAGTCCAGCCATGTCTTTAATACAAATTGAGTCTGCACCAGTATCTGCATAGGCTTTTGCAAGATCTGCATAGGCCTTAAGTGTATGAACAGGAGTTGTTGCATAAGAAATAGTGAGCTGAACGTGCTTTCCTGTTTTCTTAGCTGCAGCTGTTGCACGGGCAAGATTTCGAGGGTCATTTAATGCATCGAATATACGAAATATATCAACACCATTTTTTGCGGCGGCTTCAACAAACTTATCTACTACGTCATCTGCATAATGGCGATATCCGAGGAGGTTTTGTCCACGAAGAAGCATCATTATTGGTGTTTTTGGAAGTGCTTTTTTTAAAGAACGAAGGCGATCCCATGGATCTTCGTTAAGAAAACGAATACAGGAGTCAAAAGTTGCTCCGCCCCAACCTTCAAGGCTGAAATATCCAACTTTATCTAGTTTTTCACAGATAGGTAACATATCTGCTGTTGTCATACGTGTTGCATGAAGTGACTGATGAGCGTCTCTAAGGACGAGATCAGAAATTTTTACTTTTTTGGCCATTTTTATAGGTCTCCTTAATTCTTCTGTTTCTCATTAACGGCTGCAGCGATGGCAGCAATTATGGCCTTGTTTTGGCCGGCGGATGCTGCTGTAGGAGCAACGTTTGATGTGGTATTTCTATCCTTATCTAGCCCAGTGAGTTTTATTAAAATCTCAACGAGCTTCATAGTTCCTATGAGTATGATAAGAAAACTAAAAACAACCCCCAATCCAAGGACCGTCAGCATTCCACTCTGACTAATCATCTCTGGTATTGTCATAAATCCTCCCAAAAAAAAACTTGATTAGACTAAGGATATAGAAAAAAGTCTCCTTGTTCAAGTGTACAAAACCAGCTATAATAAGGGATAAGAAACAAAAAAAGCTATTCAGATTTAAGGAGAACTAATCATGAACGAATCAGAAGTATTAAACAGGGCACATGCATATATAGCAAATGAAAAAGATAAAAAGTTTGCTAAAGAAGTAATAGATCTCATTGAAAAAAAAGATTTAAAAGAACTTGAAGACAGATTCTACCAAGATCTTGAATTTGGAACAGGTGGGCTTAGAGGCGTTATTGGTGGTGGAACCAACCGAATGAATACATATGTTATAAATAAAGCAACACAGGGTCTTGCTAGCTATTTTATAAAAACATTTCCAGATAAAGCCAAAAACGGAGATCTCAGTGCGGTCATAGCATATGACTCAAGACATTATTCAGATGTCTTTGCAGAAGCAACTGCTCTTATTTTTGCTGCTAATGGATTCAAAACATATCTTTTTACTTCATTAAGACCAACACCAGAACTTTCATTTGCAATTAGAACACTCGGGTGCGATACAGGAGTGGTAGTTACTGCCTCTCATAATCCACCGACATACAACGGATATAAGGCATATTGGAATGACGGAGCACAGGTGACCGAACCCCATGATGCCCTCATAATTGATTCAGTTAATGAAGTCACAAAGATCAAAAGCATCAGCAAAGAAGAAGCTCTCTCTACAGGGAAACTTATAATGATCGATGAAAAAATCGATACAGCCTACTGGGCTATGGTTAAAAGCAAACTTTTCCGCCCTGACATGATACGAGAAAGAGCTAAAGAAGTTAAAATTGTATATACACCCCTACACGGTACTGGAGCTATGCATGTGGAGAAAGTTCTGGGAGATTTAGGTCTTACCGTTATCACTGTTCCAGAACAAAAAGAACCAGATGGTAATTTTCCAACAGTATCCTATCCAAATCCTGAAGAAGCCGCTGCGCTGAAAATGGCACTAGATCTTGGTAGAAAAGAAAAAGCTGATGTTGTTATGGCAACTGACCCAGATGCAGATAGATTTGGAAGTGCAGTACCCGGACCTGATGGCGAATTTGTTTTAATAACTGGAACACAAATGGGGGTTCTTTTAACAGATTACATCTGTCTATCTCTTAAAGAGTTTGGAAAGATGCCTGATAAACCTGCTATTATTCGATCAATTGTTACTTCAACCTTAAGCGATCGTGTTGCTCATTCCTATGGAGTTACCACAGTTGAATGCTTAACAGGGTTTAAATGGATTGCTTCTGTAATGGCCGATTTTGAAAAGACAGGATCTCATAACTATATATTTGGGTATGAAGAAAGTTATGGATACAACATAGAAACCGAAGTGCGAGATAAAGACGGAATTTCTGCCGCAGCAATATGTGCAGAGATGACTTTATACTGGAGAAGCAAAGAAAAAAGCCTTCTTGATAGGCTTAATGAATTGTATCTCGGACATGGATATTTTGAAGATAAAACTATAAGCAAAGCTTTTTTAGGTGCTTCTGGAGGAAAGACCATGACAAAACTCATGGAGAACTTGCGAGAAACGCCACTTACAAGTATTGGTGGAATTAAAATTACTTCTGTACGTGATTTTCTTTCAGGTACCCAATATGATCCATTGGATTCGAAAAAAACGGCACAAATTAACTTTCCTTCCAGTAATGTCCTTCAATTTTTCTTGGAAGATAGCTCAATAGTTAGTGTCCGACCAAGTGGAACTGAACCTAAAATTAAATTTTATATTTCTTGTGTTGAATCAGTTAAAGAGAAAAATCTTTTAGCTGCGAAAAAGACAGCTGCAAATACGATCGAAAATATTTATGCAGATATTTCTAAAATTTTGGAAAAGGCTTAAAGAGTGGGTATAGGTCAATTTGACTGGTTAGTAGCAGCATTCCCAAAAACTGTTTATACAGTTTTTGATACAGAAACTACTGGCCTTGAACCTAAAACGAACCGTATTGTCGAAGCAGGAGCAATACGGTTTGATTCTTACGGAATAAGTGCAAGATTTAATACACTTATAAATCCTCAAATGCCCATGCCAGCTGAAGTATCTCGGATAAACGGAATTTCAGATAAAATGTTATTGGATCAACCAGTAGCATCAAAGGCCCTTCCCGATTTTATGAGATTTATAGGGACTACAGTACTTGTTGCTCATAATGCTCCCTTCGATGTAAAATTTATCAATGCTGAACTTCTCAGATTAGGATTATCACCATTAAAAAACACTATTGTTGATACTCTTGTTTTTGCAAAAGAAATTTTTCCAGGTTTACCAAAATATTCATTACAAGAATTAGCAAAGAGGTTTGGAATTAATGCTATTGATGCTCACCGAGCCGAAGACGATGCACGAGTTTGTATGGAGCTTTTTTTAGTTTGTCTAAATAGATTACGGGAACTTAAACCTAATCTTAGTATAGAAACAGAAAAGAAATTTGACATTCATTCAGATGAAAAACTAGAATTGCAACATGAGATAGAAGAAATAGAAGATGATGTCTTGGAAGATGAATATTTAGATG
>DATFIA010000260.1:0-32968 GCA_035270545.1 Treponemataceae bacterium | reverse complement strand
ACAATAATCAGTTCAATTTTCTTACCACGAATTCCACCTTTCGCGTTATATTCTTCTGCAACAAGCTTTGCTGCATTTACAGTTGGAAGTCCATAAGAGGCAAGATCACCTGAATGTGCTCCAGCTACACCAATTTTTATTGTCTCTGATCCACTTTTCGTACAACCAGAAGCAACCATAACGATTGAAAGTGCCAAGGCTACGAATATTACGTTTCGAACTTTCATATTTCACTCCTTTAGAATTTATGTCAAAGGACATAATTATGTACATATTATGTGTAGGAAGCCTTTGTGTCTATAAAAAACCGCATATTTATACGAGATTTATACAAAAAAAAGGACTGTCATCAAAAGACAGTCCTTTTTTCTCACAAACAATGCTTTATACAGCTTTGCCGTTTTTTATTGCAGCTTTACAAACTTTACAGATTTTAGATTTTACACCACCAACTTCCTGGTCATATAAAACTTTTACGCTGTCTTTTTTGCATACTGGACAAAGTCCACGCCCACGATTTGGGGTGTCTCTGATTCCTTTACCACGATGTGCTTTTGACATAAATTATTCCTCCGCGCCTTCAGAAGCTTTTGCTTTTTTTGCTGCGGGCTTCTTTTCTACTTCTGCTTTTTTTGCTGGAGCAGCTTTATTTGCTGATGCAGCTTTTTTTGCGGGAGCAGCTTTTTTATCTGCAGCAGGTTTTTCAGCGGCTTTTTTTGCCTTTTTTTCGGTTTTATCAGCAGCTGCTGTTGTTTCAAGCTTGTAATCAACGAGTTCTAAAATTGCAACTTCTGCTGCATCACCTTGACGGAAACCGAGCTTTAATACTCGAGTATAACCGCCTGCACGTTCTTTCATGCGAGGTCCAATTTCTGTAAATAACTTAGCAAGAATAGCATCATCATGAATAATGCGTGCAACCTGGCGTCGGTTATGTACAGTATCTACCTTAGCACGAGTAATAAGCTTTTCAGCTGTTCTTCGAACTTCAAGGGCTTTCGCATGTGTTGTAGTAACACGTTCAAATTTAAATAAAGATGTTACCATATTGGCGTGCATCGCACGTCTGTGTGATGCATTGCGAGAAAGCGGATTAAATCCCATTTTATGATTCATCTGTTTCTTCCTTCTGCTTTGGCAACTTAATAGAATTTTTGAGATGACTATAATCTGTCATTCCAAGGCCAAGATTCCATTCAAGGAGTTTTTCCTTGATTTCTTGAAGACTTTTCTTACCAAAATTACGAGTTTTAGCAATATCTTCTTCAGTTTTCTTGGTTAATTCACCAATTGTCCGAATATTTGCATTTTTCAGGCAGTTCGACGAACGTACCGACAACTCGAGTTCTTCTACAGGTGTACTAAGCAACTGTCGAACCCGTTCGTCTTCTTCATCGAAATCGTCATCTTTACCAACTTCATTCTCATTAAAGTTTACAAAGGTAGTAAAGTGATCTTTTGCAATCTTAGCGGCTTCAGCAAGTGCGTCTTCTGGTAAAACGGTTCCGTCTGTCCAGATTTCGAGTATGAGTTTATCATAATCACCACGCTGACCGACACGACACGGTTCAATGGCGTATTTTACCTTGACAACCGGACTGTAGATTGCATCCATTGGTATGGTACCAACAACTTCGATATATCTTTCATTAACTTCAGCAGGAACATAGCCCCGACCGAAGTCAACTTGTACTTCAAATTCTACATTTCCGCCTTCCATCATTGTAAAAATGTGAAAAGGCTTATTTAGAATTTCAAGTTGTGTATCACGAGCAAACATGTCGCTCGAAACAGTTACAGGTCCTTTAAATTCAAACAAAAAGGTATCTTGTTCGATATCTTCTGGAAGCCGCAAACGAATCTGTTTAAGATTGTTCAGGACTTCCAACGTGTCTTCAATTACATTCGGTACCGTTTCGAACTCGCTGGAAATATTGTGCGGTACTCCGTCTGCATCGTAGGAAGTGATCTTCACTGCTGAGATCGCATACCCTTGAATTGAAGACAGAAGCACACGGCGCAACGTATTTCCAACTGTTGTTCCAAAACCGGTCTCGAAAGGAGAAGCCACAAATTTTCCGTAATCAGATCTAGATTCATCTTGATCAAAGGTAATTCCCTTTGGTCTTTTAAATCCCTTAAGCAGATTTTTGCGGGCCATCCGAACTCCTCTTATTTAGAATAGAGCTCGACCACGAGCTGTTCTTTAATATCGGCAAGGTCTGTAACTTCTTCGCGACGAGGCACGGAGATAAAGGTTCCTTTCATTGCATCTGCATCTAAGCTGATCCAAGAATAAACCCCAGATTTTGATACTTCTTTAAGAGCATCTTTAATTACAGTAAGCTTTTTGCTATTTTCCTTGATTTCAACAATATCACCGGCTTTAACAAGATAACTTGGGATATTAACCGGCTTACCATTTACAAGAACATGACCATGACCAACAAGCTGGCGACCTTGATTCCTGTTAGCAGCAAAATGCATTCTAAACACGACGTTATCAAGTCTGCGTTCGAGAAGACCAATAAGGTTTTCACCAGTTACACCAGACATTCGAATTGCGCGTTCAAAAAAGAGACGGAATTGTTTTTCCATCATCCCATACATTCTTTTAATCCGTTGTTTCTCACGGAGCTGAACACCATAGTCAGAACGTTTACCAGTTCTAGCTTTTGGATCTTTACCAGGCAAAGGCCGTTTTTTATTAATAGGGCACTTGTCTGATTTGCAGCGATCGCCTTTGAGGAAGAGTTTCTTCTGCTCAGCGCGGCAAAGTCTGCAAAGGGGTCCTGTATATCTAGCCATTTATGTCTCCTTTGTCAGATGCGCCGAGTTTTTCGAGGGCGGCAGCCGTTATGAGGTATGGGAGTAACGTCGCTAATTGACTTTACTTTCAAACCAAGAGCACCAAGTGAACGAACTGCAGATTCGCGTCCTACACCGGGGCCTTTAACAAATACATGAACTTCTCGAAGCCCATATGTAAGAGCTTTTTGAACTGCTGTTTCCGCAACAGTCTGAGCCGCGAATGGGGTAGACTTTTTTGCGCCATTGAATCCGAGTCCGCCGGAAGATGCCCATGAAAGAGCATTTCCCTTAAGATCGGTTATAGTAACGATCGTATTGTTGAACGTTGCTTGGATGTATACATTTCCTTCGTATACACTCTTCTTTTCTTTCCGTTTTTTTACGGTTGCCACGTTATTGTTCCTCCAACCTAAAACTTACTTCTTCTTGCCAGCAACGGTCTTTTTCTTACCCTTGCGTGTGCGAGCATTTGTTCTGGTCCGCTGTCCATGGACAGGCAGTCCCTTTCTGTGCCGGAGGCCCCGGTAACAGCCAATATCCATAAGGCGCTTAATGTTCAGACCGATTTCGGTTCTGAGACGACCTTCAACCTTACAGGTAGCATCAATTACAACTGTAATCGATTTAAGTTCATCCTGGCTGAGATCATTGATCAAACGCATAGGGTCAATACCAGCCTTCTCACAGATAGTATCTGCAGAAGGGCGGCCGATTCCGTAAATATAGGTCAATGCAATATTGACATGTTTGTTAGGGAGGTCAACTCCCGCAATTCGTGCCATTTTCTATTCCTCCATCAGCCCTGGCGCTGCTTATGCTTTGGATTGATGCAGATAATCCGTACAATTCCGCGTCTGCGGATTATTTTGCACTTATCGCATATAGGCTTAACGCTCGTTCTTACCTTCATAAAAATTCCTCCGAGAAAGAGAGTTATTATATCTCTTTCTCAAAATAGTAGCTACAGGTTTCGGGACCTGATCTTTCCTTTTTTTACTAGACCATCATGATGATGCATCTTCAATTGAGCTTCGATTTGACTCATGGTATCAAGATCAACACCAACAAGAATCAAAAGTGAAGTTCCACCCATCAACATTGATATTGATTGCGGGAATCCAAAAAGATTCTGGATAATCGTCGGAAGCACCGCGATACCAGCAAGATACAACGAACCAGGTAGAACCAATCGGTTCAAGATTCGCTGCATATATTCTTCTGTTTTGTCAGTCCGGATTCCAGGAATCGAGCCGCCGTTTTCCCTAATTTGTTTTGCGATTTCTGTGGGGTTCAGTGTTACCTGTGTATAGAAATAAGCAAAGAATACAATAAGGAGAACATATAAAAGATTATACCACATACCATGAGGCCTAAGAAACGTTGCAAGGCCATTTAGCCATTTAACATTAGGCCCGATACTACTGGCAACTTGCAAAGGGAAGGTCAGGAATGAGGAAGCAAAAATGACAGGAATTACTCCAGAAGGATTAATTTTGAACGGAATATACGTATTCTGTCCTCCATACATTTTTCTACCGACGACCCTTTTTGCATAATGAACCGGAATCTTGCGCTGACCTTGCTGTTCATATACAACAAGTGCAACAATTGCCACAAACATTAAGAAAGCGACAATAACAAATACAAGATTTATTTCAGATCGCTGTACCATCTTAATCAATTCCCACATTGCGCTAGGAAGACGTGCAACGATACCAGCAAAAATTAACATTGAAATGCCGTTACCAATCCCGCGAGCAGTGATCTGCTCACCAAGCCAAACAGTTACCATAGTACCAGTTGTAACAGTAAGCATTGCTATTAATGTGTAAGCAAGCTTGTCTATTACGATAGCACCAGGAATACTAGAAGCATATACCGTAACAGCATAAGACTGGATAAGAGCAACACCGATAGTAGCAATTCTTGTCCATGACTGAATCTTCTTGCGTCCACCATCATCTTCAGCTGCCTTTTTAAGACTTGGGAAAATGATGAGCGCAAGCTGCATCAGAATCTGAGTGGAGATATACGGCATTACACCAAGCATTAAAACAGAAAAATTTGAGAATGCACCGCCGGCAAAAAAGTCCATGTAATCGACAAAGGAGTTACCCTGAACCTGATCTCTGAAATAACTTGTCAATGCGGCAGGATCAATACCAGGTATTGTCAGTACTGAACCTAGGCGAAAAACAGCGAGAATTATAACAGTAAATATAATCCTCTCTCGGAGTTCCCTTATTCTGAACATATTTACAAAAGCATTGTTTGCCATGTTTCTACACCCGCTCCCGATTATTCAGCAGCCAGAACTACAGTTCCACCAGCTTTTTCGATCTTCTCCTTCGCAGAAGCAGAAACCTTGTCAACATCAACCGTTATCTTTTTTGTTAGCTCTCCATCACCGAGAACCTTAATCAAAACAGAAAACTTCTTGAGTAAACCTTTTATTATTAGAGACTCTTTATTAACGGTTTCACCGTTATTATAGCGAGCCTCAATGTCACGTAGATTAAAAATCTCATAATCTACTCGGAACGGTGAGTTTGAAAATCCGCGTTTAGCAACACGACGATACAAAGGCATCTGACCGCCTTCAAAACCGACGTATACCTTACCGCCAGACCTAGACTGTTGGCCTTTGTTACCTCTACCGGCGGTAGTACCCCGACCGGAAGAAGAACCTCGTCCAACAATTCTTTTTTTCTTGTTAGCTCCCTCAGGAGCATACAGGTTAAAATCAGACATTTAGTTGATCTCCTTTACTTCGACAAGATGTCGAACAGCAGCAACCATCCCCAATACGGGGGCAGAAGCTTCCTGTTCAACAGTCGAATTAAGCTTTTTCAAGCCAAGAGAACGGACAGTTGCAGCAACCTTTGGTTTTTGACCAATAGTGCTACGAACTAATTTTATAGAAATTTTGTTGGCCATGTTTAACCCCACAAATCTTTGAGGGCTTTGCCTCTGTTTTTAGCAACAGTTTTGGCATCCATCATATTATTGATAGCCTCAAAAGTTGCACGGATAACATTAACAGAACTGTTTGATCCAAGAGACTTGGAAAGAACATCTGTTGCACCGGCAGCTTCGAGAACAGCACGAACTGCACCACCGGCAATTAGACCGGTTCCTGAACAGGCAGGCTTAAGCAGTACAGTTGAACCTTTGAAGCTTGCCTGTATGTCATGGGGAATAGTTCCATTTTTAATTGGAACATTTACCAAACTTCGCTTAGCCTTTTCGATACTCTTGCGGATTGCCTCGGAAACGTCATTGGCTTTACCAAATCCGTATCCAACGCGACCTTTCTGGTCTCCAACAATAGTAAGAGCCGAAAAAGAGAACCTACGTCCACCCTTCACAACCTTAGCGGTGCGATTAAGTTTGACAAGTTTTTCTACAAATTCCTTTGGCTCTCTATCTTTATTATATTTCTGGTGTTCCATAGCCTCTCCTAGAATTCAATTCCGGCGCTACGAGCACCGTCAGCGACAGCTTTCACCACACCATGGTAGAGATAGCCATTACGATCAAATACAACGGAACCGATGTTTTTTTCTTTGAGGCGGCTACCAATTTCTTCTCCGACCTTTTTACCCGAAGCAACGTTTGCCTTGAGAGCTAAAAGATCTTTTTCAAGTGTGGAGACAGAAGCAAGGGTAAATCCGGAATCATCATTTATTACTTGAACAGTAATGTTTTTATTGCTTCGCGTAATCGTCATGCGGGGACGCTCAGCAGTTCCATGAATTCGTTTCCGGATATGAACCTTTCTTTTAAGTCTTTTTTTGTCTTTATCGTTAAGTCTGTTGAACATATCGCTTCACCCTTATTTAACGCCGGATTTTCCGACTTTCCGCTTGATAATTTCGGTATCGTAACGGATACCCTTACCCTTATAGGGTTCGGGACCACGAAGCTTCCGAATCTCTGCGGCAAACTCGCCAACCTGATCCTTACGGATACCGGAAATAGTTAATCTGCCTTGGGCTTCAGCGACTACAGTAAGCCCCTCTGGGATTCCTGCTATAAAATCGTTGGAATATCCAAGGTTCAAAACAAGCAGGTTTCCCTGCACTTCTGCTCTATAACCAACACCGGTAATTACCAATGTTTTAGAAAACCCCTTAGTAACACCCATAACCATATTATTCAAAAGGTTTCGGTACAAACCGTGGTAAGACCGAGCCATTTTGGTATCATCATTTCGGGTTACAATAGCTTGGTTTCCCTCAACTTTAACTCCTACAAGAGGATCAAAAGTCTGAGAAAGTTTACCCTTAGGACCTTCCACATGAAAGGTCATTTCTTTTATAGAAATCTTGACTCCCTCTGGTATAGCAACAGGAAGCTTTCCAATTCTTGACATAACTTCCTCCCTTACCAGACGGTACAGATCAGCTCTCCGCCGACCTGCTTTTCTTGAGCTTTTTTACCAGTGGTAACGCCCATAGAAGTTGAAACAATCAAGGTTCCATAGCCGTTATAAATACGGGGCAGGGTCTTGTAACTAGAATACACTCGTCGTCCTGGTGTCGAAACTCTCTCGATACCATGAATAACTGAAGCATTCGATTCATCATATTTAAGGAAAACCCGAATGCAGTTAGCACTCTCTTGATTAACCTTCTTAAAATTCTTGATATAACCTTCGGTCTTCAAAATCTTAACGATTTCAAGCTTGAGTTTGGAGGCGGGAATGTCCACTTTTTCATGGCGGGCCATTGCCGCATTCCGGACCTTGGTAAGCATATCTGCTACGGGATCTGAAACGCTCATATATTTTTGTCCTCCCTACTACCAGCTTGACTTAGTAACGCCTGGAATCAGACCTTCACTAGCCAACTTTCGAAAACATATCCTACACATTTGATACTTTCGAAGATATCCGCGTGGCCGTCCGCACACTCTACACCTATTGTATTTCCGAGTGGAATACTTAGGCGTGGCATTGGCCTTATTAATCATCGCTGTTGTAGCCATGAACTCCTCACTTCCTGAAGGGCATACCAAACTTGAGTAGGAGAGCCTTAGCTTCCGCATCAGTTTTGGCGGTGGTAACCACATTAATATTCAATCCTGCAATTCGTTCGATCTTATCGAAATCAATTTCCGGGAAAATAATTTGTTCAGTGATACCCAGTGAATAATTTCCGTTACCGTCAAATCCATTTGGATTGATTCCACGGAAATCCTTAACGCGTGGTAATGCAACGTTTACAAAGCGATCGAAAAATTCGAACATCTTTGCACCACGAAGTGTTACCATTACGCCTACCTCATTGCCTTCACGAAGCTTAAAGTTTGCAATACTCTTTTTTGCCTTAGTTTTTACAGCTTTCTGTCCTGTGATAAGACCCAGGTCGGTCGCTGCGGCGTCAAGCAGTTTCTTATTTGCAAGTGCTTCGCCTATCCCCATACTAAGAACAATCTTAGTAAGACGGGGAACCTGCATAACAGATTTATAGCCAAGCTCTTTAAAGAGCTCAGGGGCGATTTTTTCTACATAGACTTTCTTAAGCCGAGGTACATTATTACTCATCACAGTGCTTCTCCACATTTCCGGCAGACTCGAGATTTCTTGTCGCCATCAATCTTATATCCAATCTTAGTAGGTCCGCATTTTTTGCAGATTATCATAACATTAGAAATATGAAGCGGAGCTTCGATTTCGACGATGCCGCCGCGATCTTGCTGACTGCGTTTTTTCATAGCCTTTTTGACAAGGTTTGCACCGGAAACAATAACACGATCTTTGTCCCTAAGTACACGAACGATGTTTCCTCGTTTGCCTTTATCCTTACCGGCAATGATCTCTACCGTGTCGTCCTTCCGGATCTTGAATTTCTTTTGCATTATTTCAATCTCCTTACAGAACTTCCGGAGCCAGAGATACGATCTTCATGAAATCCATATCACGAAGCTCGCGAGCCACAGGTCCGAAAATACGCTTGCCTTTAGGATTTTTATTCGCATCGATAATAACGCAAGCGTTATCATCAAAACGAATATAAGTTCCATCAGGGCGACGATATTCCTTGGAAATACGGACAATAATTGCCTTTTCCACGGAACCCTTTTTAATAGTAGATGTTGGGAGCGCGTCCTTAACAGCTACTACAATAATGTCACCAATACTGGCATACCGACGGTGTGAACCACCAATAACCTTGATACACTCAACGAGCTTAGCTCCCGAGTTATCGGCAACATTCAATCTTGATTGCATTTGAATCATTTGCTGTTCCTCGTTTACTTAGCCCGGGAGATAATTTCGACGAGCCGCCAGTTTTTTTCTTTACTGACAGGCCGACACTCTCGAATACGAACGGTGTCACCAATGTGAGCATCATTTGTTTCGTCGTGTGCTTTATACTTGTTACTGCGAGACACGTACTTTTTGTACAGTCTGTGAAGTTTCTTAGTAGTAACTGTAACAACAATGGTTTTCTGCATTTTGTCACTCGATACTAGACCAACAAACTCGCGGTTCCCGGTTGTATTCTGGATAGCTTGTTCTTCCACGGGCCTGCTCCTACTTTAATCCCTGTCCAGCGAGCTCATGCTGCCGGATAAACGTGTTCACTCGCGCGATTTCTCGGCGAAGGTAACGCTTCTGGAGGGGGTTTTCTACATGTCCAATAACTAACTGGAAACGTAGATCCATATACTTTTTACTGAGTTCATTACGCTTTGAAACTAATTCGGCGTAAGACATAGCTTTTACTTCATCACTCTTCATCTTAGACCTCCTTAGTTGTCGTTAAGTTTCTCAGCAAACTTTGTCTTAAAAGGCAGCTTGCTACCGGCGAGAATCATTGCTTCTGCTGCCAGTTCTTTTTCAATACCCGCAAGTTCAAACAAAATAGTACCAGGTTTAACTACTGCAACCCAATATTCTGGTGCTCCCTTACCTTTACCCATTCGAGTTTCGGCAGGTTTCTTGCTAAAAGGCTTATCGGGAAATACCCGAACCCACATTTTACCACCACGTTTAATCTTACGATTGAGAGCAACACGAGCTGCCTCAAGCTGACGATTAGTAAGCCAAAACGGTTCAAGTGAAACAAGTGCAAAATCGCCGAAATCAATATTATTTCCGCGAGTTGCATTACCTTTTACTCTACCGCGCTGGACTTTTCTATGCTTAACTCTTTTAGGGCTAAGTGCCATACCTTAACTCCTTCCCGCGTATGAACGATCTCCGCGTTCCGACCTATCACTGCGTTCGGGTCGATCACGGCGTTGCTTCTTAAGGAGCGCACCGGCATCCTCTTTCTGCTCATGACCATACATCATTCCGTTATAAATCCATACCTTAACACCTATTTTTCCATAGGTAGTATGAGCTTCAGAAAAACCATAATCGATATCTGCGCGAAGCGTATGCAAAGGTACACGACCTTCTTTATGCTCTTCGGTTCGGGACATTTCTGCGCCACCGAGTCGACCAGATACTCGGATTTTTACACCCTGAGCACCGGCTTTCATTGCAGCAGAAGAAGCCATTTTAAGGGCTCTGCGGAAAGATCCACGGTTCATCAATTGTCGAGCAACATTTTGTGAAACTAAAGTTGCATTAGCTTCTGAACGTTTGATTTCCTTAATCTTAATCTGAACCTTTTTTGTAAGGTTCTTTTGAATCTCGGTACCAATTTGTTCAATGTTTGCACCCTTTACCCCAATGATTACACCAGGACGTGCAGTATGAATAACAATAGTTACACGCTGCGGATGTCGAACAATCTCAATTTCAGCAATATCAGCATTCTTGCACTCGGGTAATTCCCTGACCATCTTCCGGATCTTGAGATCTTCATGCAGAAGATCTGCATACTCACGAGGATCTGCATACCAGTGAGAAGACCAGGTTTTATTAATCCCAAGGCGCAATCCTATTGGATTTACTTTTTGTCCCACTTTATTCCCCCGCCTTTTCATCTACGATGACGGTGATATGACACATCCGTTTAAGGAGCATATCCGCACGACCCCGACCACGACACCATAATCTCTTTAGGCGTGGGCCTTCATCGATACGTATTTCCTTAACGAACAACATATCCTCATCGAGTTTCTTATTCAGGTTCAGTGCATTTGCAGCAGCTGATTTCATGGTTTTACTAATGAGTTTTGCACCTTTATGGGGCATGTTCTCAAGAATAGCCATAGCCTCTGAATAAGATTTCAGCTTTATTACATTTGCCACAGGACGAACCTTTGTAGGAGACGCAATAAGGAATTTTGTAGTGGCTATATATCCGCTTTTTTCAGCCATCATATCCACCTATCTCACTTACCTGTTTTCTTGTCTGAACCTGCGTGACCACGAAAAAAACGGGTCGGCGAGAATTCACCAAGTTTGTGACCGACAAGGTTTTCAGTGATATACACTGGAATCCAAGATTTGCCATTATAAACAGAGATGGTATTACCTACCATTTCAGGGATAATAGTCGAGCAGCGTGAATATGATTTAATCATTTTCCTGTCGCTCGCCTTGTTCATTTCGATTACTTTCTTGTAAAGGCTCTTTTCAATAAAAGGCCCCTTTTTAACAGATCTTGACACGGTCAGTCTCCCTACTTCTTCCGTCTCGAGACAATAAACTTGTCCGAAACTTTCCGTTTGTTACGGGTCTTGTATCCGCGACAGGGCTGTCCCCAAGGAGTAACAGGGTTACGACCCTTACCACTACCTTCACCACCACCAAGAGGGTGGTCAACCGGGTTCATAACCATACCACGAACTGTTGGTCTAATACCTCTCCAACGTGAACGTCCAGCCTTACCAAGACTAGTGTTCATATGATCACCGTTACCTACTTCACCAATAGTTGCAAAGCAACGCTTGTGTACTAATCGGACTTCTCCAGAAGGAAGTTTTATGGAAACATAGTCTCCTTCCTTTGCAGAAACCAGCGCACTAGCACCAGCAGAACGAGCCATTTGGCCGCCCTTACCGATTGTAAGTTCAATATTATGAACGGTAAACCCTACTGGAATTATTTCCAGAGGAAGGGCATTAGCTAATTCAAGCGGGGCTGTTTCACCACTTACTATTTTCTGTCCAACAGAAAGCCCTTTTGGGGCAAGAATATAACGTTTTTCACCGTCTGCATAAAACACTAGAGCAATATTAGCACTTCGGTTCGGATCGTATTCGATCGTTTTAACCGTACCCGGAATACCGAACTTATTACGTTTAAAATCGATATCGCGATATTTCTGCTTGTGACCGCCACCCTGGTGACGAACAGCAATCCGTCCACCAGCGCCACGACCACCGTGTGATTTCTTTCCTTTAGTCAGACTCTTTTCAGGTCTGTCTGTGGTAAGCTCCACTCTCAGCAGGTCAACGCGTTGTCTGGTTCCCGGTGTATAAGGCTTGTATATTTTCAGAGCCATTTGGTTTCCCCTTATTTAACGCGAACTCGAAGACTTAAGCGCCTTCGAACACCTTAATTTTCTCGCCGGGAGCAAGCCGTACAATGGCTTTTTTCCAGCTGGAAGTTAAACCAGGACGACCACGCACCCTTTTTAACTTTCCACTGACATTGATTACAGTACAATCAATAACTTTTACATTAAAGAGTCTACGCACTGCTTCCTTAATCTCGATCTTGCTGGCTGCGGAATCGACCTTAAAAACATATTTTCCCTGCTCTCGCAGTTCATTAGATTTTTCAGTTAAAACCGGTGCAATGAGGATTTGTTCGTATGTCATTATTTCGTCCCCTCATCAAAACCATAAAAGACGGCGAGATTCTTTGCAGCAGACTCTAACATGAGCACTTTTCGTCCGTAGAACAAATCGTGTGCACGAAGTCTATTGTAAGAAAGGAAAGACAAAGTTGGAATATTACGTCCAGCTCTTTTGATCTTAGCATCATCATCTTTTAGAATAATAACGGTGCGTTCGCCCTTAGAAAAATTTTCTAGAACTTTAATTAGATCTTTTGTCTTGCCGCTCTCAACGGTAAAATCTTCTATTACAGTAAGTCTTTCATCTTGTGCTTTTAGGCTCAAAATGGACTTCATTGCAAGGCGCTTTACTTTTTTTGGTAAAGCATAACTATAATCACGGGGTCGGGGTCCGAATGTCACACCACCGCCAACAAGAATTGGAGATTTCTTGTCACCACGGCGAGCACGACCGGTACCTTTTTGCTTGTAAGGTTTGGCATTTGAGCCATGAACCTCTGCACGAGTTTTCGTACAAGCTGTTCCGACGCGTAGATTCGCTAATTCATTGTTGATGGCGTAGTAGATCACGTCTTCATTGACCGGTAGGCCAAATACGTTATCATCGAGATTGATTGTCCTCAGTTCTTTGCCATCGACCGAATAGACTTTCTTTTCCATCGTCTGCTCCTGTCGTTAGAATTGTTTTTTGACTGCGGACTTGATGATCAGCGTAGAGTCCTTATTACCGGGTATAGACCCGCGGACTATCACGACCTTCAATTCAGGGTCAATCTTCTGGATTCTGAGATTCTGAACAGTTACCCGTTCACGTCCCATTCGTCCAGCCATCTTGGTGTTCTTAAAGCAACGTCCTGGAGTTGTGCTATGTCCGGTACCACCGGCTTCACGGTGAAATTTAGAACCGTGAGACGCACGTCCACCATGAAAGCCCCAGCGTTTCATAACGCCCTGGAAACCCTTTCCTTTGGATGTTGCGGTAACATCTACGAATCTGACCGATTCGAAGACTTCAACGCCAATCTGATCACCTACAGCAACTTCGGATTCAAAACCTCGAAATTCTTTAAGGTGCCGCTTTGGGGTTATCCCCGCAGGAAACTGACCAGCATAGGGCTTTGTAGTATGCTTAGCCTTGAGATCATCAAGCCCGAGCACTACGGCGTCATAGCCGAACGTTTCCTCTTTTTTCAAAGACACGACTGTATTAGGTTCGATGCGGATCACGGTTACTGGAATCAGATTCCCGTTTTCATCAAAAACCTGGGTCATGCCCACTTTTGTTCCTATCAGACCTATCATTCTGATTACTCTCCTCAGGTACGTTATCCCCTGATCCGGGGGACCGTCTACCAAAAAAATTACTGCTTAATTTCTACGTCTACGCCAGCTGGAAGTTCAAGTTTCATCAAAGAATCCATAACTTCAGCAGAAGGCTCGATTATATCAATCAGGCGCTTATGTGTGCGCATTTCAAACTGTTCACGTGCTTTTTTATTAACATGTGGAGAGCGAAGGACAGTCACTTTGTTTATACGGGTAGGAAGGGGAATAGGTCCTGAAACCTTGGCTCCTGCCTTCTGAACCGTTTGCACAATAGCTTTTGAACTCTGATCGATCAATTCAACATCGAATCCGCGGAGTCTTACGCGAATTTTTTCCTTAGCCATTTTTCCTCCAGACAGATAAAACGCGGGGCGAAGTTACGCCCCGCAGAACGATCGTATATTACAACCGTAAAATATCTGTTCAATAATTACTGTACGATGTCGGTTACCTGACCAGAAGCGACAGTGCGTCCACCTTCACGAATAGCAAACTTAAGACCTTTCTGCATGGCGATAGGATGAATAAGCTCTCCGAAGATCTTTGTATTGTCTCCAGGCTTAATCATATCTACACCCTCAGGAAGAGTTACTGTTCCAGTAATGTCTGTTGTTCGGAAGTAAAACTGTGGACGATAGCCAGAGAAGAAAGGACTATGACGTCCACCCTCTTCTTTTGAAAGAACATAAATCTGTCCTTCAAACTTGGCATGTGGGCTGATTGTTCCGGGTTTTGCAAGAACTTGACCGCGTTCAACGGCTTTCTTATCAACACCACGAAGCAACAGACCAACGTTATCACCAGCCATACCTTGATCAAGAAGCTTGTTGAACATTTCAATACCAGTAACAACTGTTTTAGAAGTTGGGCGGATACCAACAATTTCAACTTCTTCGTTGATATTTACAACACCATTTTCAATACGACCAGTTACAACAGTACCACGGCCAGAAATAGTGAAGATATCTTCAACAGGCATAAGGAAAGGTTTGTCCATGGCGCGTTCTGGATCTGCAAAGTATGAGTCCATGGTATCAAGAAGCTTTTGAATTGGAGCAGTATCTTCGGCAGAAGCACCATCACCAAGGGCCTTAAATGCAGAACCCTGGATAATTGGTGTGTCGCGTGAGAAACCATAGGATTCAAGAACGTCACGAATTTCTTCTTCAACAAGTTCAATAAGTTCCATGTCATCAACAAGGTCGATCTTATTAAGAAAAACAACGATAGATGGTACACCTACCTGACGTGCAAGCAAAACGTGCTCGCGTGTCTGAGGCATAACTGAGTCAGGCGCAGATACTACAAGTATTGAACCGTCCATCTGAGCAGCACCGGTAATCATGTTTTTGATATAGTCGGCATGTCCTGGACAGTCAATATGCGCATAGTGACGCTTCTCTGACTGATACTCCATGTGCTTGGTATTAATGGTAATACCTCGGGCTTTTTCTTCCGGAGCATTATCAATTTCATCATACTTGAGAATTTTATCTCCGTACTTCTTCGCACAATACATAGTGATTGCTGCGGAAAGCGTAGTCTTACCATGGTCAACGTGACCAATAGTACCAACATTCATGTGGGGTTTCGTTCTTGCGAACTTTTCCTTTGCCATGTGATCCTCCTGAAAGATTATAGGCAAGCAATAAAAATATTTCTCGCATTATAAGCAATACACAGTACTCATACAAGCACTGTATACATACCAGAACGCGCAATTACACAGAGATCAATCTTAATTATTGTAAGGAAAATGAATAAGGAAGGCGTCTTCTTTAAATTTACTCTAAAAAAAACTAGTGACTAAACTGCCCATAATATTCGAGCAGATTTGGCCGGAACCACCTAATCAATTTCAATCCAAAAAGATTGATGACTGGTTTGGTATCCAAAAGAACCACGAGACTATAAAAATCTCTACGAAAACTAATGTTTTCGGGCTCGGACCACCGATATATAGAAAACAAACTGCTTTCCACACCGGATTACCGATCCATGACCCTTGATACCAACTGTAATATCCATACGCCAACGGCGGCTGAAAACGTCATCAAGGGCTGCGCAATCCTTCCATACAACTTTCGCTGTAGGTTTTACGGTCGCGCCCTGGACTCTCAAAGACCACTAAAATGCTCTGGTTTTGGCCAAGCATTTCAATATAGATTAATTTATACACGGTTAAGATTAATTAGTCAAGGCACATAATAAACACTAGGGGTTAATACAAAAAAAAGCCCTGTTTCCAGGGCTTTTTGCAAGAATTTCGATTCTACCAGCGATAATGAGCAAATGCCTTGTTAGCATCTGCCATCTTATGAGTATCTTCTTTCTTCTTGTATGCAGAACCAGTATTGTTAAATGCATCTACCAATTCAGAAGCAAGGCGTTCTGACATTTCATGACCGCTTCTAGCTCGAGCTGCATTAATAATCCATCTCATTCCTAAAGCTTCACGTCGTGTTTCTCGAACTTCGATAGGTACCTGATAAGTTGCTCCACCAACACGGCGACTTTTTACTTCCACCATAGGTTTAACATTCTCTAAAGCCTTAAGAAAAACTTCAAGAGGATCTTTGTCAGTTTTTGCCTTCATCTTATCCATTGCATCGTAAATGATGCGCATACTAGTAGCTTTCTGACCACTATACATCATACGACAGACAAATTTCGATAAAACCACGCTGTGATATTTAGCATCAGGGGCAAGTGGGCGATCGATTGTTTTATTTTTTCTTCCCATTTCAGTATCTCCTTATGCCTTTGGCCTTTTGGCACCATATTTCGAGCGTGATCGTTTACGATCTGTAACACCAAGAGTATCCTTGGTACCGCGAACGATATGATAACGAACACCAGGAAGGTCTTTTACACGTCCACCACGAATCAATACAACAGAGTGTTCCTGAAGATTATGGCCAATACCTGGAATGTATGCAGTTACTTCTATTCCGTTACTAAGACGAACACGAGCAACTTTTCGAAGAGCTGAGTTCGGCTTTTTTGGTGTGACCGTCATTACACGAGTGCAAACACCACGTTTTTGAGGACATGACTGAAGAGCCGGACTTTTAGTACCGTAAACTACAGCCTTGCGACCATTTTTTATAAGTTGGTTTATTGTAGGCATCTGCCTTTACTCCTATTTTTATCCGGTCAGCACACCGGAGGTTTTAATTGTTGTGCGGTGTACATTCTACTGGACACCGCTTGTTTGTGTCAATCGTTCTCGTCTGCTTCGTAGTCAGTGTCATCATCAAGAGTTTCAGTAGTTTTTTCAAGCTTTCGACGTTCAAGAATCTCGTTCATTTGAAGATCAAGATCACCTTTTTCTTTATCGAATAACTTAACGTTTTTGTAGGTTTTTATACCGGTTCCTGCTGGAATCAGATGACCAATAATAACGTTTTCTTTTAGACCCCTTAAACTATCGCTTGCTCCAGCAATAGCTGCATTTGTCAGGACACGAGTTGTTTCCTGGAATGAAGAAGCCGAAATAAACGAATCCACATTAAGAGAAGCCTTAGTTATACCTTGGAACATAGGCCGTGCAATAGCAGGCTGCCCTCCTTCAGAAATAACGCGGGTATTTTCTTCATGGAACTTATACTTGTCTGCTTGCTGACCAAAGATAAACTTAGTATCACCTACAGCTACAATTTCAACCTTTCTAAGCATTTGACGTACAATAACACCAATGTGCTTGTCGTTAATGGCTACACCCTGAAGGCGATATACCTGCTGGATTTCATCCATTAGATAATTTTGAAGTGCATTTTCACCAGATACTGCAAGAATATCGTGAGGACTGAAAGCACCATCGCACAACTGTTCGCCAGACTCGACCGTGTCGCCGTCTCGTACAAGAAGTCGTTTCGTCATCGGGACAAGATGTTTGAATTCCTTGTTATACTGATCGCGCACTATAAGAACACGTTTACCCTTTAGGATTCCCTTAAAAGAAACAGTACCTGAGATTTGTGCAAGAACGGCAGGGGATTTTGGCTTTCGAGCTTCAAAGAGTTCTGATACTCGAGGAAGACCTCCGGTAATATCCTTGGTTTTTGCTGATTCTTTAAGCATCTTCGCAATGATTGTACCTGTTTTAATAGCAGCCTTATCTTCGACAAGAAGGTAGGCTCCACCAGGGAGATAGTACGAACCAATGGTATTACCAGATTCATCTGTTATCAAGATTCGAGGCTGTTTAGTATCAAGCTGGAACTCATTAATTCGCTTTTCAATTTTACCTGTTTCTTCATCAAGTTCTTCATTAAGAGTAGAACCAGGAATAATGTCTTCAAAGTGAACATATCCGTCATATTCGGCAATGATTGGCTCTGCGAAAGGATCGAAAAAGGCAATTGTTTCTTGGGCTGCTACATAGTCCCCAACCTTTACGATAATTTCTGAACCGTTTCTAATTTCTATCTTCTGGTCTTGGCTTACGAGATAAATCTTTTTATCGCGAACGGCTACATAGGCAATGTCTTTAGAAACAACTTCTTCTCCATCGCGAATGTAAAGAGTTTCACCTTTAAGAATTCTTTGTCCGTCTATAACCTTAATTTTGTCGGTCTTTGTAATATCATACTCTCTGATAACCTTATTAACAGTAAGCCAACCCTTTCTTGTAAAGAGCCAGTTTCCATTTTTCAAATTAACATGAGTACCTGCAATATCTTTAATAATAGTTGCAAACTTGAGCAAGATTCGGTTCTCTTCGCTTATCTTAGTTGCGGTTCCACCAACATGGAAAGTACGCATGGTTAACTGTGTTCCAGGCTGACCAATTGACTGTGCTGCAATAATACCAACAGCTTCACCAATTTCGATAATCTTGTTATGAGCCAAGTTTCTACCGTAACACTTAACGCATACACCATGCTTAGACTCACAGGTAAGAACAGTTCGAAGCTTTACAGTTTCAACACCAGCTGCTTCAATTTCAACAGCAAGTTCGTCTGTAATATATTCGTTAACATCGATAATAATATCGTGAGTTATAGGATGAACAACACGCTCAAGAGTGTAACGACCGGTAATTCTTTCATTTAACGATTCAATGATTTCATCACCATCTTTAACAGCAGAATATTCAATACCATTTATAGTACCACAATCTTCTTCGTTAACGACTACGTCTTGAGCAATATCAACGAGACGTCTTGTGAGGTATCCAGCATCTGCAGTTTTAAGAGCAGTATCTGCGAGTCCTTTACGAGCACCGTTTGTTGAAATAAAGAATTCAATAACGGTCAAACCTTCTTTAAAGTTTGAGCGAATTGGGAGTTCAATAATTTCTCCACTTGGCTTAGCCATAAGACCACGCATACCGGCTAACTGACGAATCTGATTACGGCTACCACGAGCACCGGATATAGCCATCATATAGATGGTATTAAACCCTTCTTTACTCGCTTCCATCGTTTTCATCATTATAGAAGTCAATTCTTCGTTAGTTTTTGACCATACTTCAACTACACGGTTATAACGTTCATCTTGAGTAATATGACCTTGTTGATACTGATTGTAAATACTTTCAACTTCTTTATTTGCCTTAGCGATCATTTCGGGTTTCTCGGCAGGAATGATAATATCATCCATACTCAAGGTAGCACCGAAGAAGGTTGCATAGGTATAACCAACAGATTTAAGCTGATCTAACATTTGAACAGTAAGCCAAGGACCTAAATCTTTATGCACACTTTCAATAAGTTTGCGAATCTGCTTGTCATCCAAAGTTACGTTTGTAAAAGGAACACCTGCTGGCATTTCCTCGTTAAACACAAGTCGACCAGCTGTTGTTTCAACTAATTCTCCGCGATAGTCAACCTTAATAAGTGCTTGCCAACCAAGAGATCCTGATTCAGCAGCCATCATTACTTCGTTAACATTTGCGTATCGTCGTCCAGTTCCATGAGCACTAGGTTTTACTATAGTTAAATAATAAAGACCTAAAACTATATCCTGGGATGGGTAAACAATAGATTTTCCGTTTGCAGGGTCAAGAAGGTTTCTGCTGGAAAGCATAAGAGTCCAGCATTCCATTTGCGCTGCTTGCGTAAGAGGCACATGAACGGCCATCTGATCCCCGTCAAAGTCGGCGTTAAATGCGCGACAAACAAGAGGATGTAAACGAATGGCTTTACCTTCTACGAGTACTGGCTCAAAGGCTTGAATTCCAAGTCTATGAAGAGTAGGAGCGCGGTTAAGCATAACAGGATGTTCACGAACAACTTCGTCCAAAATTGCAAAGACTTCGGGCGATTCTTGTTCTACAAGGAGCTTTGCTTTTTTAATGTTATATACAACATCTTTATCAACAAGCTTCTTCATAATGAAAGGCTTGAATAATTCAAGAGCCATTTTAGTAGGAAGTCCACATTGCCAAAGTTTAAGATCTGGTCCAACAACGATAACAGAACGACCTGAGTAGTCAACGCGTTTTCCTAAAAGATTTTGGCGGAAACGACCTTGCTTTCCCTTAAGCATATCTGAAATAGATTTTAAAGGACGATTTGAAGCGCCTTTAATAACTCTTTTTCGTTTTGAATTGTCAAAAAGTGCGTCAACAGCTTCTTGCAACATACGCTTTTCATTACGAATAATGATATCTGGTGCATTAAGACCCATAAGTCTTTTGAGACGGTTGTTTCTATTAATAACACGACGATATAAATCGTTAAGATCAGAAGTAGCAAAACGACCACCATCGAGCTGAACCATAGGTCGAAGCTCTGGTGGAATAACTGGGATTACATCAAGAATCATCCAAGAAGCTTTATTTGTGGATGATCTGAAATTTTCTACAATTTCAATGCGTTTTAGAAGACGCTTATCGCTTTTTATACCTTTTTCTATCATCTTTTCACGTAAAGTAACAGCAAGTTCATCAAGATTAAGGTTTTCGAGCAAAGTTTTAACGGCTTCAGCACCCATTCCAGCAGTAAAAGAGCCGCCGTAACGCTCTGTTGCTTCGTGGTATTCTTCTTCGCTGAGGAGTTGGTTTTTCTTTAAATCTGTATCGCCGGCTTCTATTACAATGTATTTTTCGTAGTATAAAACAGAACGAAGAGCTGCAACTTGAAGATCAAGCAATAAACCCATTCGGCTTGGAACAGATCGGTAATACCAAATATGAGATACAGGAGCTGCAAGTTCAATATGGCCCTGGCGTTCTCGGCGAACTTTAAAATGGGTTACTTCTACACCACAACGGTCACAAATTACACCTTTGTATCGTATAGACTTAAATTTTCCGCAATAACATTCCCATTCCTTGGTTGTACCAAATATGCGCTCACAAAACAAACCGTCTTTCTCAGGACGAAGAGTTCGGTAATTGATAGTTTCTGGCTTCTTGACCTCTCCATATGACCATGCTCGGATGGTCTCAGGAGAAGCAAGCTTTATATTTAGACTGTCAAAATCCTGTATATCTCTCATTTTAGCACCTCAATTAAAAATTGGAACCGGCTTTTTCAATCAATTCCGCATCACGTTCTGTGAGGGGAATCTGTTTGCCTTTAGCATCATAAATTTTGAAATCGAGTGCTAAGCCACGCAATTCCTGGACCATAACGTTAAAAGATTCCGGTATACCAGCAGCTGTAGAGGGCTCACCCTTTACAATTGATTCATAGATTTTAGAGCGTCCGTTCATATCATCAGACTTGATAGTAAGAAGTTCCTGCAAGGTGTTGGCTGCGCCATAAGCTTCAAGCGCCCATACTTCCATTTCTCCCAATCTCTGACCACCAAATTGGGCCTTACCACCGAGCGGTTGCTGAGTAACAAGGGAATACGGTCCTGTTGAACGGGCATGCATTTTGTCGTCAACAAGGTGATGCAATTTCAAGAAGTATATAAGACCAACAAATACGGGGTTTTCAAAAGGAACTCCTGTTCGGCCATCTCTAAGAATTAACTTTGAGTTAGCGGGGAATCCAGCTTCTTTCAACTTACCTTCAATTTGTTCATTAGAAGGAGACTGAAAAACAGGGGTCTCATACCATTCATCAAGATAAAGGCCAGCGAGACCAAGCTCCGACTCCATTATCTGACCAATATTCATTCGAGAAGGAACACCAAGTGGGTTCAAACAAATGTCGAGAGGAGTTCCATCTTCCATGTATGGCATGTCTTCTTCAGGAAGAATAAGAGCAACAATACCCTTATTTCCATGACGACCGGCCATTTTATCACCTACACGAAGTTTTCGCTTAGTTGCAATAAGAACTTTTACGACTTCATCTACTCCAGGATTAAGATCATCACCTTCGGTGCGTTTTAATCGCTGAACATCAATGATTGTTCCTTCAACTCCATGGGGAACACGAAGAGAAGAGTCTCTAACTTCTTTAGCTTTTTCACCGAAAATTGAGTTAAGCAACTTAAATTCTGGCGTTGTTTCAGTTTCACTCTTAGGAGTAACCTTACCAATGAGAATATCGCCTGAGCGTACCTTCGCACCGATACGAATTATTCCTTCGCCATCCAGATTATCCAAGCTTTTTTCGCTTGTATTTGGAATATCACGAGTAAGCTTTTCAGGTCCGAGTTTTGTCTCTCTAACCTCTGTAACAAACTCTTTGATATGGATGGAAGTAAACATATCTTCCTTAACCACACGCTGAGAAATAAGGATTGCATCCTCATAGTTATAACCGTGCCAAGGAACGAAACCTACTAAAATATTACGTCCAAGAGCAAGCTCTCCATGATATGTTGCAGGTCCGTCTGCTAAAGGAGTACCCTTTTCAACTTTTTGACCAAACAAAACAACAGGACGCTGATGATAACAAGTATCCTGATTAGTTCTCTGATATTTAAGCAAAGGATATTCATCGCGAATAGAAGAATCTTCTACACCGGATGGTGCAATAACAATTTTTTCTGCAGAAACAAATTCAACAGTTCCAGCTCTTTTTGCCTTAATAAAAACACCTGAGTCATAGGCACACTTGTTTTCCATACCAGTTCCAACTCGTGGAGGTTCTGGGAAAACAAGAGGAACTGCCTGACGTTGCATGTTCGAACCCATGAGGGCACGGTTTGCGTCGTCGTGTTCAAGGAAAGGAATAAGAGAAGCAGAAACAGAAATAATCTGTTTTGGAGAAACGTCTATATACTGAATATCTTTGGGTTCTCGAACAGTATAATCTCCATGTCGGCGACAAGAAATCTGATCTGCATGGAAAACACCTTTTTCGTCCATCGCAGTTGATGCCTGGGCAATAAAGTATTTGTCTTCATCCATAGCGGAAAGATATTCAATTTCTCGAGTTGCAACACCATCTTTTATCTTAACATAGGGAGATTCAAGGAAACCATAATCGTTTACACGAGTATAATTAGCCAAAGAAACAATAAGACCAATGTTCGGACCTTCAGGAGTTTCAATAGGGCACATACGCCCATAGTGAGTGTAGTGAACGTCACGAACTTCAAACCCTGCGCGGTCTCGTGAAAGACCTCCAGGTCCAAGAGCATTAAGACGACGTTTATGAGTAAGTTCCGCAAGTGGATTTACCTGATCCATAAACTGGGAAAGTTGACTTGAACCAAAGAATTCTTTGATAGCGGCAACAATTGGTTTAATAGAAATAAGATCTTGAGGCTTAATAGTTTCAGTTTCTTTCAAGCTCATGCGCTCTTTTGCAATTCTTTCCATTCTGGAAAAAGCTGTCTTAAGAGTATTTGTCATGAGTTCACCAACTGATCTCACACGACGATTTCCAAGATGGTCAATATCGTCGATAGATTCATCGCCAACATACACTTGAATAAGATATTTCATTGTAGAAATGACATCGTCTTTAACAAGAATATATTCTGAAACAGGCTCTGGATAGTCAAACTTTTTATTCAATTTATAGCGACCAACGCGACCTAAATCATAACGGCGAGAAGAAAAGAACATTGATGTAAGATCTTTTTCAGCCGATTCAACGGTAATTGGCTCACCGGGCATAAGAACTGAATAAACTGCGGAAAGAGCATCATCTTTTGTAGGTTCATCAGAAACAGCGTCCTTACCTGAATAGCGAATTTCTTCACGTTCAAAGCAATTAATAATCATTGGTGAATTAAGAGAACCTTCTGCTTCGAAATCAATAACATTGATTACCGTAATCTTGTTCAGTATTAACTCATCGATATTATGAGGATGCATTTTTTCACCTGCGCGATAAAGCTTCTTGTCTTCACCTGCCTCATCTTTAATAAAGACAGCAGTTGCAAGAATTGTTCCAACAAGATTATCTCGTTTATTTCTATCGCTAGAAACTTTTTCTTTTTTAATCTTGTAGAAACATTTAATTATCTCTTCGCGCGTTTCAAAACCAAGTGCTCTAAGAAACAAAGTTCCTAAAATACGTTTTTTGCGATCTATCTTTGCATATACAAGTTCTTTTTTCTGGTCTATTTCGAATTCGAGCCAACTTCCGCGATACGGAATAATACGACTAGAATACACACCTTTGTCGTGAGAAAAAATAACACCAGGAGATCTATGAATCTGTGATACAACAACGCGTTCTGCGCCATTAATAATAAAGGTTCCACGATCTGTCATGAGCGGAATATCGCCCATATATATGTCTTTTTGACGGATTTCACCCGTCTGCTGAAATATCAAATTTATGCGTGCTTTAAGAGGCACTGAAAAGGTAAGACCTTTTTGTTTACATTCATGTTCTGAAAACTTGATATGGCCCTCATCAAGCTCATAAAACTCATACTCGAGAAGCATATCTCCATTCGGACTTTCGATTGGGAATGTCGAGCGAAATACATCTTCCAGTCCAACTTCTTCAGAAGAGTCAGAAGCCTTAGGCTCTCCTCGTTGAAGAAATTTTTCATATGACGAAAGCTGTATATCAATGAGGTCAGGCAGCTCCATAAAATTACGGATATTTTTGCCGATATACTGACGGTTGATCGCCTGATTTCTTGCGAACATCCAACACCCCCTAAAAAACGGTTAAACTAAATATCTATAGACTACAAAAAGTTCCTGCCAATTCAAACAACAGGAACTTTTGGAGAAAATTCAAAATCTGAAATAAATCCGGCTGAACATACAACCGGATTTTAATGTAAAATCAAGCAACCTCTACGGTACCGCCAGCAGCAGTGACGGATTCCTTAATCTTAGCTGCTTCATCTTTAGAAACACCTTCTTTAAGAAGCTTTGGTGCACCTTCAACGAGGTCCTTTGCTTCCTTAAGTCCCAATCCGGTAACAGTTCGAACTTCTTTAATTACAGAAATCTTCTTGTCTGGAGCGGAAAGGCCAGTGAGAGTTACATTAAATTCTGTTTGCTCTTCAGCAGCAGGACCAGCAGCAGCGCCACCAGCAGCAGCAGCTACAGGAGCAGCGGCTGTTACACCAAATTTTTCTTCCATTGATTTTACCAATTCAGAAACCTCAAGTACGGTCATTGCAGAAATAGCATCAAGAATCTGTTCGTTTGTTAAAGCTGCCATATTATCTTCTCCTAAAGGAATGTTATCTGAGAAAAAAGATTTCTCAGTTGCACCGTGCAGCATCATACGACACTACCAGCACATTTTTTTTGCACGACCAGGACGACAGCAATGAAGCCTGAGTCGTGATTAATTACACTTCTGTAACTGTATCAGTGTCTGCTTTTACTTCAGCTACAGCTTCTTCTTTAACTTCAGCTTTCACTTCAACTTCAGCTTTTACATCAGCCTTTGTTTTTGTTCCGGCTTCTGCTTTTTGATCAGCAACAGCTTGCAATGTGCGTGCTAACTTGGAAGTATTACCAAGCATAGCAGACATAAGCATAGAAATAAGTTCTTTTTTGCCAGGAAGTTTTGAGTAGAGCTCAATCTTGGCTGCATCATAAATTTCGCCACCAATAAGAGCACCCTTAATTTTCAAGGCAGGAACTTCTTTTGCAAAGTCAAAGAGAATTTTAGCAATAGCATTTGCTTCATCACCAGGAAGAGCAATAGCTGTTGGGCCTTTTAGATATACAGATACATCCGAAGCCTTCATTTCTTCAAAAGCAATACGAGCAAAGTTATTTTTAACAACCTTGTAAGTACAACCTTTTTCACGAAGTTGTGTTCGCAAAGTGGTAATCTGTCCAACAGTTAAACCACGATACTCGGTAAAAATATAGTCTGATACAGTCTCGAAACGAGCCTTAATATCTGCTACAGATGCTACTTTAGCAGCCTGTAATTTTATTTCTTTTTTAGCCATATTTATTCTCCTGCCTTGTAAGCAACCCAAACGCCGGGGCCCATGGTGGAACTGACCGATACTGTCTGAACAAAATCAATTTTTGCATCAGAAGGTTTCTTTCGCATCATTTCTACAAGGAAAGCGTTAATATTTTCTACAATTTTAGCGGGTTCCATAGAAACCTTTCCAACAGCAAGATGAATAACGCCAGTTTTGTCGGCTCTAAACTCAACACGACCTTTCTGTAATTCATTAATTGCAGAAAGAACATCGTTTGTTACAGTTCCGGTTTTTGGGTTAGGCATAAGACCTCTGCGACCAAGAACCATACCGAGACGACCAACATCTTTCATCATATCCGGAGTTGCTACAGCAACGTCAAAGTCGAGCCAACCACCCTTTACTTTTTCGATGTATTCATCGGAACCAGCAAAAGCAGCACCAGCTTCAAGAGCTTCCTTAACACGATCTTCTTTACAGAAAACCAATATTTTCTTCTGCTCTCTAAACTGATGAGGCAGAACAACAGTATCTCTTAAGGTCTGGCTTTTTGTAAGCTTAAGAGAGACATGAACTTCAACAGTTTCGTCAAACTTAGCAAACTTTAATTCTTTTACAAGATCAATTGCCTTCTCAAGATCATAAGATATAGATCCATCATATTTCTTAAGCGCGTTGCGATAGTTTTTTCCATGTTTCATATTATCGCTCCACCTCTACACCCATACTGCGTGCAGTACCGGCAACAATTTTCTTGGCTGCTTCGAGATCATTTGCATTGATATCTGGCATTTTAATTTTGGCAATTTCTTCAAGCTTCGCCTTGGACAAGGTTGCAACCTTATGAGTTGACGAATTCTCAGATGCCTTCTGAAGATTGCATGCCTTTTTAATAAGGACAGATGCAGGAGGTGTCTTCAGAATGAAGGTAAACGTTTTGTCGGAAAAGACAGTAATTACGCAAGGTATTACTAATCCAGCTTCCATTGATTTTGTGCGATCATTAAACTGCTGCACAAACTGAGGAGCACTGACACCGTGAGGACCAAGAGCTGGACCAACAGGGGGAGCAGGAGTTGCTTTCCCAGCAGGACATTGCAGCTTGACCACGGCAGTGATCTTTTTCTTTGCCATAAGATTCTCCTATGTGGTAATAACGACGCTTACCCGAAGTAACACTTCGGAATACCCCTTAAGGCTTCGCGTCTCCCATATAAAACAGAACAAGCCCTGTCAATTTAAGACAAGGCCATTCTTGCTACATGCTATATTTTTTCAACTTGTAAAAGATCGACTTCAACCGGTGTTGCACGGCCAAAAATACCAACCATAACTCGAAGTTTACTTTTTTCAGGATTAACATCTTCAATAGTACCAGTAAATGAGTCAAACGGACCGTCAATAATCTTAACAGTTTCGCCAATCTCAAAAGATTGCTTCATGCGACTCGGTTTTTCACCCTTAAGCTCACCTGCTTTCTGCAAGATTGCACGAGCTTCATCAGAGCTTATTGGTTGAGGGCGAACTCCACTTGGAGTACCCACAAACCCTGTAACACCCTGAATCTTCCTAATAGCAGCACAGGTACCCTTCCACCCAAGATCGGGAAGATCCATTTCAATTAAAATATATCCAGGAAGAAATTTCTTAGTAACAGTACGCTTCTTACCATCTTTAACTTCAATAACTTCTTCTACAGGCACTTTAATATCAAGCACTATTTCAGGAGAAATTTCTTTAGATTCGATAAGAATGCGGATAGTTTTTTCAATCTTATTCTCATACCCTGAATAGGTATGCAGAATGTACCAACCTTTAGCCATTAATAACGCCTAGAATACAAGGTTTACACCAGCCACAAATACAGCATCAAGCAAACCAAGAATAGTCGCGATAATGATCGTGGAAACCACAACCACTTTAACCGAAGAAATTACATCTTCGCGAGTCGGCCAAACTACTTTACGGAGCTCGGCAACGCACTCTTTCAAAAACTGGAGAATTTTAGACATACCAGTCCCCATTATAAAAAAAAGATTAGCAGGCCAGGCAGGACTCGAACCCGCAACATGCGGTTTTGGAGACCGCCGCTCTACCATTAGAGCTACTGACCTGAGAGAATAAATCATTCTGCCTAAACAAAATGATTTATTCTCTCTCGGACTCCATACGGAAATCCGATAAAATCATTTAAAACCCAAGCTATTATTTAACCTTTGTCTCTTTATGCATAGTATGCTTTCGATCAAACGGACAATATTTGCTTAATTCAAGTTTTGTCTGAGTGTTTTTTCGATTCTTCTGAGTTGTATAGTTCTTACGCTTGCACTCTGTACACTGCATTGCGATTATTTCAACAGCAGATTTTTTTGCCATTTTAGTCCCCTTATATGAATGATACAGCTCCCAAACAGAATCGAACTGTTGACCTCAACCTTACCATGGTTGCGCTCTACCGACTGAGCTATAGGAGCACGCGAAGCACATGTCGAAGTCTCGAAGATGCTTGCCTAAAATAACAGAGGGTAAAGGATTTGTCAAGACCACAGAAGTTTTTTCCAATGGAATTTTCCTGTAGGCAAAGCCATTGAGTCTTATTATACTATCAAAAGGAGACGGAATGAGCAATATAGATGATCGAATAGACCGAATTTTAGATAGTTATAAATTACATGGCGGTATAAACATGACCGACAGTACGAATTTCCCTAATAGACAAAGCGTACGAGCAGTACTTGTCGACCTTGAATACATCATTTATCCGGGTTTTAGAGACGATGAATGCTTAGACAGCGAAACGCTTAGGTTTGCGACAGGAGAAAGAGTACACCGGATTATAAAAAAACTTACCGGAGAGGTATTAAAAGCAATTAAATATATAAGTTTAGTCTCTAAAATAGACGGATCTGGTTGCTATAAATATTCAGAGCAAATAGTACTTAACTTAATTGATTCAATTCCTGAGATACGCAGACTCTCCCTCACTGACGCACAAGCAGCCTTAGACGGAGACCCTGCAGCCAGAAGCATTGAGGAAGTAGTTCTTTCATATCCAGGCCTAGAAGCTCTTCTGGTTCATCGACTGGCGAATTTCTTGTATCAAAACGGAGTCCCCATAATACCGCGAATTATGAGCGAATACATTCACGGAAAAACTGGAATTGACATACATCCAGGGGCAACTATTTCTGAAAGTTGCTTTATAGACCATGGAACAGGCGTTGTTATTGGAGAAACCTGTGTAATTGGCAAAAATGTTAAAATTTACCAAGGAGTTACTCTTGGTGCCTTAAGCGTAAAAAAAGTAATGGCAGATAAAAAACGTCACCCTACAATAGAAGATAATGTGACTATTTACGCAGGTGCAACAATTTTAGGGGGAGAAACAGTAATAGGGAAAGGAAGTGTTATTGGTGGAAACACATGGATTACAGAATCCATTGCTCCAGGGAGCAGAATAATAATTGCTTAAAATACGTTCATGGTTCTCTTCAATTAAAAAAGCAGATCTCGCCATCATCAGTATAATTCTGGGAATTGCGTTATTCTCCGGCATTATAGTGTATGGAGGAAGTCAAAAACGCTTGCAAGTCGTAATTCAAGGGCAAGAAGGTTCTTGGATTTACGACCTTCAAGAAACAAGGCGAGAAGAAGTTTTAGGCCCTCTCGGCGTAACCATTGTCGAAATAGCAGGGGGACAAGTAAAAATCACAGAATCTCCCTGCCCAAACCAAACCTGTATTGCCGCACCAGCCCTTTCGCACAACGGGGAATGGAACGCATGCCTACCAAACAAAGTAATTATACGAATTGAAGGCGAGAGCAGTTCAGATGGAATAGATATTATAGTTCAATAATATATAAAAAGGGGAAACTCCTGCCAGAGCAGTTTATGTTGTTCAGCATAAAACGCAACAAAACACAAAGCGGCTTCCCCTAACTCCGAAATCCTCGCGCGCTTTCTTAAAAGCGCACTCCGGTTTTCTCCGTTACCCTTTCGCGTAGGCTAGTTAATACCCGTCCGGATACGCCCGCAATTCCGGCTGAGCAAGAAGCACCCTACCGGGAAGAGAATCTGCCAACGAAATGACGAGTTCAAGAACTGGAGTTAAAGAATCTTCAGGAAACTGAGGATTTCCTCCATCGGAAACCCAGGCAGTAATTTTCCTCCAACCGGAAAAAGAAGGATTATAATTATAAACGCCAGCAGCAATTGTCATAGAATCTATTTCATTTGTCTGTAATTGTTCAATATTTAAAGTAAACCCTGAAAGGTGATAGGGCGATTTTTCCAGACTAGCCAAAGGGTCTGCACAGACCCAGACCGAAAATCTATACAGCATATTCATGAGAGCTGGCTCAGTGTCTCCAGGAGAAAGCCGCAATCTCAACTTAGGCTTACTAAGAGACCTCTTAAGCGAAAGGTCATCTATGATTACAGAAAATCCACTTTGATATTCGAAAGTTAATACATTTGAGGTTTTAGAAAGAAAAGTCACAAGCTCTAAGTTTTTATTAGAAAAACTAACGGCAGAAGATTCTCTGTCATTAACATAAGCAACTTTATCGCGTGCTATAGGTGCTAATTCCGAAGCATTCCATTTGAATACAAGATTATAATTAGTATTATCTACAGTAGAATCTAAAAGATTAATAGAATATTTCGCAAATTCCCCTGTGTTCGAAATATCAATCTGTAAAGAATTTCTGCTAATACTTCCAGAACCCTCAAAAACAGCAAAAGCTGTAGTGTCCAAATTTGAATTCCAATTTGCTAACGGAGTCACTCCTTCAAAATCGCCGTCTGAAACTAAGTTTTCTAATACAAGGCGAAACACTTGGGAAGTAGCTAAAAGCCCTTGAGGTATTGATCCTGTAAAACCAGTGCCTCCAACTGTTTCATACCCTGCATCTGCAACCTCCGAAAGAGTCATATATGGGTATGGAGTTTCTTCAGCTAAGTAATGTTCATATCTCCAAGCAAAGTCCCACAAACCAGAAGGTGGAATTACGGTACCAGAAACAGGGTCCACTTCTGGCAGAGTTGCATTAGAGGCAATAGCTTTGGCAAAACCAATTTTTTCTATAAAATTATCGTCGTAGTAGGCATCAGGAAAGATACGCTTGTATTTAAATAGATCGCACGAGGGGAATAAAATTAAGACTGCAATAACACAGAAGGAAAGAGAGAGAGCGAAAGAGAGTCCTTTTGGTTTGATTTTTTTCATAAAACCTCAGTGTAAATATACATCATCTTATTATGCTTGACAAATGGGTAGAAAAAGGTGATCCTCTGGTTTGTATGAGTAATTGCAATAGGCAGATGCCGCGTTATCCCGATTTTGCCCGTGCATGTCTCCCTGAGTTATGCCAGTTGCCTGGTTATATGGAAGATGTAAGCAAGATTGGATGCAGGGTGCGTTTTTCGCACAACTTCGATATTGACTGCGAACGCGAATACAGTTTAAAAATTTTGCCAGCACTTCGCTCTGGAATTAAAGAATTTGAATTGATGGTTAAGCCTATATGGGTACAAGAAAACGAGGATTCCTGCGAAATAGGATTCACAGTTGTTCACTCCCCCGGCATAAGACTCTTTACCCGCTATGTAGAAATTCTTGCTGAATTGGAAGAAGAAGAGATTCAGGAAGCTTAATATGACTCTGTTGCCAGGAACTGCATGGCTCTCCGTACGAGATTTTCAACACAATTTATACGATGAACTCAAAATAAATCCCGCGAAACTCCCCCAAGGAAGCTTTATTAGAGGCGATATTGTTTACCTTGAAGGCCCAGCTCCCGAGGCGTGGTGGCACAGAACTCGGCTAGATGAACCCTTTATTGCTGAGTTTAAAAGTATTAGTGAAGCCGCCTCTATTTTAAGAGGAATTCAAAGAAATTGGGCTCATTACCCGCTTTCTAATTTTCGCCGAGCGGAGCTAATTAAAGCGAAACTACCCTTTATGAATGAAAAACCTCGAGTTTTTCCCTATTCAGTTCCTCAATCTCCTGTAGGATTTTGGACACTTCTGGACGACCACACTCTTTTTGCATCAGCTAAAACATCAAGCCCCTTTCCCTGCGGAGAGATTAATTTTGAAGAAGACCATATAAACCCTCCAAGTAGGGCATATTTAAAACTATATGAAGCTCTTGCTTGGGTAGATTACCTTGACGGTAAAGACCCAAATGCTTTGCTTAAAGGGATTCCCGCACCTGGTTCAAAATGTGTTGATGCAGGAGCCTGCCCCGGAGGTTGGACTTGGGTTCTCGATAAACTAGGTGCAGATATTACCTCAATAGACCGCTCTGAGCTCGATCCGAGGCTCATGGCAAAACCAAATATTCATTTTATTAAACACGACGCCTTTACATTAAAACCAGCAGACTTTGGCCCGGTAGATTGGGTTTTCTCGGACATTATCTGCTACCCACCTCGTCTACTTGAATGGGTTCACGAATGGCTCGATTCAGGACTTTGCTCTAATTTTGTTTGCACAATTAAAATGCAAGGAAAAACAGACCACGAAACAACCCAAGCCTTTTCTAAAATCCCCGGTAGCCAGATAGTACACCTAACCGCAAACAAAAACGAACTCACGTTTATCTGGCGAGCCTGTCGAGCCTAAATTCTGATACATCTTTAATTAGCTTCAGGGCTCGACATGGAGAATTCGGGGGGGTACCGAATTCTCTTATGCTGATAATTAAGCTTTAAATGAGCCTAAATTCTGGTACATCTTTAATTAGCTTCAGGGCTCGACATGGAGAATTCGGGGGGGGTACCGAATTCTCTCATGCTGATAATTAAGCTTTAAATGAGCCTAAATTCTGGTACATCTTTAATTAGCTTCAGGGCTCGACAGGGAGAATTCGGGGGGTACCGAATTCTCTTATGC
>DATFIA010000259.1:0-7741 GCA_035270545.1 Treponemataceae bacterium | reverse complement strand
CGACTCAGACACCACAGACAACGACTTTGAAACCGACGATACTCTCGACGACGAACAAATTTCTTCTAATAACACCCCCGACGACCCCTTAGCCTCTGCCTTTTTCGTCCCCGCGACCGAGCAAAATCGCTTTAAGCTTGAGGAAATTGTCATAGAAAACGGCCGCCCCAAACGCTATCCAAAAGGCTCCTTCATTTACCGCCTCGCCGGCCGCGACCGCGAAAAATCTGCCTCCTACTACACCCCAGAAGTCCTCACCCGCACTCTAGTCAAATACGCCTTAAAAGAACTTCTCGCCGACACATCCGCAGACGATATCCTCTCCCTCAAACTTTGCGAACCTGCTATGGGAAGCGCCGCATTCCTTAACGAGGCGGTCTCCCAACTTGCGGAATCCTACCTTCTTAAAAAGCAAGAAGAAACGGGCTTAATTCTCTCTCAATCAGACTGGCCCGCAGAAAAACAGCGCGTTAAAATGTTCCTTGCAGACAATAATGTTTTTGGCATTGACCTTAATCCAATAGCAGTAGAACTTGCCGAGGTCTCTCTGTGGTTGGGCAATATCTATTCTGGCGCCTTTGTCCCATGGTTTGGCCTCCAATTGCACTCGGGAAATAGCCTTATTGGGGCGCGCCGCGAAGCAGGTCCTGCAGGTGGTCCCTATCATCGAATTGGGTTTAGAAAAGATGTTGGGGGCCTCCTCGCCAAAAGCGAGGACCGGGCTTTCCGTTTCGATTCCTCGCGTGCCGCAGAGCGGCCCACTGCGGGATCTCCACTTCAATCCCTGGCCCAAGGAGAAATCTTCCACTTTTTAGTAGCGGACTCCGCTATGGCGTCGTATTCTGACAAAACAGTTAAGGTTCTTGAGCCGGAAGCTATTAAGCATTTGGATGCATGGCGTAAGTCTATTTCTAAGCCTCTGTTAAATGATGAAGTGTCTCGTTTGGTGAGTTTGTCTCTTCAAATTGAGACTCTCTGGGAAGATCACGTTGCCCTTCTCCGTAAAGCGCGAGCTAAAACGACTGACTCGTTGTCTGTGTGGCCGGCGCCTCCCTCTCAGGCGGTTATTCGCTCTACTGCAGATAAAGATCGTATTTTAGATAAAGAACTGCGGTCTCACGATATGCGTAATTCGAGTCCTTACCGACGTCTTAAGCTTGTGTTAGATTTTTGGTGTGCCTTATGGTTTTGGCCTATTTCTAAGTCTTCTCTTGCCCCTGACCGTGAGACCTGGTGGACGTTTCTTGAGCTTATTGTGTTTGGTGGTGTGTGGGATGTGAACGCTCACCGTGAGCAGAAGGACTTGTTTGCGGAATCTATGGAGGCTTCTGATATTGACCATTTAAAAGATCAATACGGGTTTGTAGATGTTGACCGCCTTATTGCGGACAATCCCTGTGTGAAGGTTGTGTCTGATCTTGCTGCTCGCTACCGTTTTTTCCACTGGGAGCTTGAGTTTGCGGACATTTTTGCAGATCACGGCGGCTTCGACCTCATTCTCGGTAACCCCCCTTGGCTTAAGGTTACTTGGAACGAAACCGGTATTCTTTCTGAATATGATCCTTTAGTTGCAGTTCGTAAGCTTACGGCCAAACAATCAGCCGATGCTCGCGCGGAAATTTTTTCAATCTACCCCGACTCCCGCCCTGCGTATTTAAGCGAATATGAAGGGCAAGATGGTACGGCACGGTTTTTGAACTCAGAAGCTAATTACCCGTTATTAAAAAAGGTACAAACAAATCTTTTTAAATGTTTTCTCCCGCAAGCCTGGACGTTTGGTAAAAATGTGTCGGCATTTCTCCACCCAGAAGGGGTCTACGATGACCCAAAAGGAGGTGCTCTCCGTAGCGCAATGTACCATAGGCTTAGGTATCACTTTCAAATAGAAAATGAACTTAAACTTTTTCCAGAAGTTCATAACACCAAAAAATACAGTTTGAATATTTATGGTCAAACACAAAAAGATACATGCTTTACAAATATTTCTAACATTTTTTCTCCCGTTACAATAGATCTTTGTTTTACTCACGAAGGTGCTGGAGTTGTTCCCGGTATAAAAGATAAAGAAAATAACTGGGCTATTGCCGGTCACTGGGAACGTCTTATTCAAATAGATACTTCAGCCCTAGAAATCTTTGCCTCTGCTTTTGATGAAGAGGGAACTCCTGCTGACCAAGCCCGCCTTCCTGCTCTCCATGCATCCAGCCTCCTGGCCGTTTTAGATAAAATTCAAAGCTGGCCTAAAAAGATTGCAGACCTAGCAGGGCAATATGCTGCTACAGTTATGTGGGATGAAACCAATTCACAAGGAGACGGAACAATAAAACGTAAGACATGCTTTCCACCCAGTTCTGGAAAATGGATTTTTTCGGGTCCTCATATCAATATTGGGAACCCCTTATTTCAAACCCCACGCGCTAGATGCAGCACAAACCGAGCATACGATATTATTGATCCCGAATTCCTTGAGGATACCTACTTGCCCCGCACTAACTATGTACCTGCATGTACTCCTGCAGAATACCACCGCCGTACCCCCGAAGTTCCATGGGCTCCCGGAAAAAAAATTACAGAATTTTATAGAGTTGCATTCCGTGCAATGATTGGCTCTGCATCAGAACGTACCCTAACATCTGCAATTATTCCTTTAAAAGTTGCACACATAAATAGTGTCCAATCTGCATGCTTTTCTGCAAATTTAAATCTTCTTGCTAGCGCAATAATAACGCAATCAGTTATTGGTGATTATTTCATTAAGGTAACTGGACGTACTAATCTTCACGGTTCTTGGACAGCTCTTCCCCTTCTCGAAAATATTCCAACTCTAATTCTTCGAACTCTCGCTCTCAACTGTCTTACTACTCACTACACGGAATTATGGGCTGAATGTTGGGAAGAGGAGTTTAGGGAGGAACGGTGGGCTAAGGAAGATCCGCGGTTACGGAATGAGTTTTTTACATCTCTTACACCGGACTGGCAACGGAACTGTGCCTTGCGCACAGCGTATGAAAGGCGACAGGCACTCGTGGAGCTAGACGTACTCGTAGCACAGGAACTAGGCCTCACCCTCGAACAACTCCTCGACATCTACCGCATCCAATTCCCCGTCATGCGCCAATACGAAACCGACACCTGGTACGACACCCACGGCCGCATAGTCTTCACCATCAGCAAAGGCCTCGTCGGCGTCGGTCTCCCCCGCAAAGGCAACCCCAAACAAAACCTCACCGGCTGGGAAGACATCCGCCACATGCAAACCGGCACCGTCACCCAACTCATCACCGACAACACCCAACCCACCGGCCCCATCCAACGAACCCTCACCTACCACGCCCCCTTCGACCTCTGCTCCCGCGAAACCGACTACAAAACCGTCTGGCAAGAATTTGAAAGGAGAAAAAAATAATGGATTTTACATCAAAAACGGTACTAGGCTTATTTGACGCATCGCAAAAGGTATTTACAATACCCGTCTATCAAAGGGCATACTCATGGGAAACTGAACACTGGACTGCTTTTTATAACGACCTTAAGGATCAAATATTAAGTAAAAATAAATATTTTATAGGAAATATCCTTCTAGAAACTATAAAAAAAGACCAACATTACGAAGTCATAGATGGACAACAACGCCTTACTACCATTGTGCTTTTTATTCATTGTGTTTTATTTATTATGACTGAACGTCAACTTAAACCTAAAACGGGAACAATCGCAAGTAAAAATCGAATATATATTAATAACGACGGCGTTATAAAATTGCATCCAGTAGAATATGACCGCCCATTCTTTAATCAGTTAATCGACGGAAGAAGTGGACCATTAAAAGCAAAAACTCCTTCTCAAAAACGGATGAAAGAAGCCATAACCTTTTTTTCTAATCAACTTAAAAAAGAAAAGGAAGAAATAATTGTAGCAATATTAGCAAAACTGGAAGAAACTGAAATTACTACCATAGAACTTGACGGAAAAAAAGAATCCGCCCTAATGTTTGAACTACAAAATAATCGGGGCAAAGACCTCACAAATATGGAAAAACTCAAATCCTTCTTTATGTATCAAATATATTGTCTGAGCACGCAAAAAGAAACTGATGATAATGTGTCCAGCCTTTCAACCTTATTTGAACAAATATATTTAACAATTAACGACTTAAAGGAAACCAACGAAGATAATGTTCTTATTTATCATTGCCAAGCGTATATCAATGGATTTTCATACAGAAATTTAAACGACATTAAAGATGTATATAAAAAACATAAAAATATAAAATGGATAATGAACTTTGTTTCAGAACTACATAGCTCATTCCAAGCAATGAAGAAATTGGAACATTGCAAAGACTATTATTGGGTTCAAATTCAACGAATGAATAAAGAAACCCCGTCATTTGTATTTCCATTTATAATCAAAGGTTATAAATATCTAAGTGACGATACAGATGCTATGAAAACTTTATTTCATCTTCTTGAAAATCTTTCGTTCAGATATTTACTAATCAACAGCCGTGCCGATTTTCGAAGTCGCTTAAATGAAATCCTAAATAATTTAGATGAAAACACAGTGATAGAGGATTTTATCAACAAATCAAAAACAAAAATAAATGATTCAGAATATTGGACAGATTCGAGAATAAAGGAATACCTAGAATTACCCATTTATGGTAAAGGGGTTGTGAATTATCTTTTATGGAGATACGAAGAATCACTACAAAAAAAAGGATATTCTATAAATAATATAAACATATCGAATGAATCCATCGAACACATTTCTCCCCAAACTCCTACCGACGGAGAACCGTTAGCAAGTGGATATGAAATTAATAGTTCCGGTTCATATCCTGAAGATTATGATCAATATCTTCACTCTATTGGTAACCTTGTATTAGCTTCACAGTCCCACAATTCTTCATTAGGAAACCATAAATTTTCTGAAAAATTGAAAAGCTTTTCAGAAAACCCAACAGTTATACAACAAATAGAGATTAAAAATTTCATATCAAAAAAAGGTACTAAACCTTTATGGGATAAACTAGCAATAGATCGCAGAAAAGAAAAAATTGTTGAATTCTCAATTCAAAACTGGGATATGGAAAAAATATAATACGCCATACGTAAAACCTAAATTTACAGGAACATGGTTACAAAATAAAAATAGCAATTGGTGCGATAATTGAACTAAATGAAATTGAGCAGGGAAAATTCATGGTCACAAAAATCATTGAAGGTGGTTTTGGAATTGTATATTTCCTAAAATCAATTTCTGGTGTTATCCCAAATTGCGTAATGAAAATGTTTAAAGATGAAGTTTTATTATGGAGTCGCATTGGCCCTCTGTGTCAATATAGTTGTCGCCTACTAAGGAGTCAATTATATGAAATACAGCGAGCAACTAAATTGCTCTTAGAGTTTTAGGAACTCAATCTTAAAAAAAGTGTTGCCACCTGAAAACCGAAGTATTGCTTGGGTGGCAAAAAAAGTAGGAATAGCGGTTGTTACAATTAACAGTTGGCTTGCTAAACTCAAAGATGGTAAACTCACCGTAGAACAGGATTGAGACATCCCGGTTAACGATCGAAGCATCAAGGAAAAACTTGATCTTCTGCTTGAGCATAAAAAAAATACCGGAAGAACGTAAAAGCGAATGGCTCAGGAAAAAAGGCCTTCACAGCGAGCACATCAGCCTGTTTAAACAGGAGTATAGCAACCGTCTAGATCTGGGAAAATAACATTATAGTCTGAACCATTCTCATCGAGCTCTATTATCGCTGGATACGTAATCATTTTTGATTAACTCCTCAGTCAAAAAAAACAAAACACTTTATAAGTAAAGCAAAAAATACTAAGGCGTCTTAATCTCAGGTAACTCTATGAGGTTCCTGTTCGAATATATAACCATGCAATCAACAACCTCGTCCTTATTATCGACCGTGAGGGGTTTTAATATTTCCTGGTTTTGCGGATATTCTTGAATCTTGGTTGGAGAATCACTGATTTTTACACTTCCAACACTAGCAGATCGGTGCGGTATTCCTCATAATTCCAGATTTCGTTTCTAGACGTTAGCTGTAATTATTTCACGAACGTAAGGAAAAATAAAATCTTTGGCTTTTTTTCTGTTTAGCTGTTCATGAAAGAACTGGTTGTAATAATTGCAGAGACAACTGTAACAGGCTCCTTCTCCGTCTCCATTGTCTCCGCAGGTGCATTTAGCTACTACACCGTAGCTATCAAGAAGAAAGTGCATGAATGAGGAATCGTCGCATTCCATGATGCGCTTTGTATGACCCGCACCTCCCGGAACAGTGTCATAAAAAACAAAGTACACGACCCAGTTATGGTGCTCGTTCTTTCCGAAACTGAGCGTTCCGTCTATATCGCTTCGTTCGATATCAAAGTAGCGCGACATACCTTCGAGCAGCATAAAAAGTATGGAATAGTCATCGGTACTTGAAGGCATATTAAACGTTATAGCTACTGCATCGGTTTTAAAGGTATAGCCAAGGGCTTTTTTATGCAATTTTTTATTGCCGCATGTATAACCGAAGGAGTTCTTATGCTCTTTATTTGTACTAGGAAAATAACACTCCGTTTTCCCACTAGAAATTGTATAACCGCACGTATGACACACGAAATATTTCTGTTGATTAAGCGTTGTAAACGTATCACTTTTTTTCTGAATTATAGAAATCAATCCATTTGACGTCTGAACAGTCCTAATTTTACCGTCGCGTAATTCATTGCTTCCTACATAGTGTGTCTTTGCTCGTGCGGTTCGTACAGGTGCTCGCGTGCTTGCCTTTTCCGGATTATTATTCGATGTAATGAATCCGTAATCAGGAATTATAAAAACATCTTTCAGTCGTAATTCTTGCTCACATTTACTGCAAACCCGCGATCCGTTTTCATGTATTTCGTCTTCAAAGTATTGAAATATGTTTAATTGTTTGCATTCCTTGTTTTCGCATATTGCGTAAGCGAATTGCCGCCAAGTATTGTTTTTATTCGGAGACGGTTTTATGTACTCACTTTTGTAAACCAAACCATTAGCTATCACCTCTGATCCCGGAGCATATTCGGAAACGGCAACGGACATGTCCCGCTGAAGCTTGAGGTCACTGTTATTGTTGTAGTAATTTGAAGAAAGACCAAGATTGGAATGTAATTCAATAGTATCAACTGGGAAACCATATTTTGGTATAAGATTATTTCGGGAGAAAAAACTGATAATATTTTGGGAGATCATGGTGTTTCTCGCACGTTCGAGTTGTGCTAATCCCTTTGATGTTTTATTTTCGTACTTTTCATTGATTAACTGATTAACAATTTCAAGGTCCCGAATGTACTGTAAATAATTATTAGACAATAACCCGTCGTCTTTTTTGTAGTCGTCAATAAACCCGACAAGATCAACTCTTCCATATAGTCCGGTGGTAAAACGTTCAATATATTCAATGACACTGTCCAAAGAAGTATTCAAGAATGAACAATATTTTTTGAATACATCGTCATTAAAGAAATCCCCTACCGTTTTTAGTTCAGGCACTTGACGCCAAAATGCACTCAATAGTGCTGAATACACATGCCTTGCAGCGATCTTATCATTAGTCATTTTAAAAGAAGGCGGAGAAACAACACCTCGTACCATCTTTTCGGGATTTCTGTAAAACATGAGATCATGACTTGCAAGCTTACAAAATGTGAGCGCAAAGGCTGTTGATTCTACTCGCCTTCCGGCACGT
>DATFIA010000258.1:0-4183 GCA_035270545.1 Treponemataceae bacterium | reverse complement strand
ACGAAATAGTATTCCATAGCGGAAACACTGAAGAAGTCTACACCCGTGAATCTGGTGCACCGAGAAGATATGGAGCGTATTTTACAACACGAAATAAGTCAATTTCCAGCATACGCCGACTTATAGATATTGAACTCACCGGAATTGATGAAATCAAAATAAAAGTTCAAGAAGATGTAAAGCTGAAAATTGGGGTGGCCTCGAACTGGGATGGAACGTATCGAAAAATGTCGGTCGGTCAAATGCTAACAGAATCCTCAAGAGATCAAAAAATTCTCGATTTTCAAAAAATATTAAAAGAAGCTTTAACTGGTTGGGAATCGTCAGATGGCCAAACGTTTTCTACAAAAGGAAATATGTATTCTCTTGAGCGAAATTCCAATAGTGAATCTGGACAATTTGCTATTTTAACTGTCCAAGACAAGCTAGTTATTCAATGTAAAAAGAACTCATCAAAAGATTCTGTTTTTTTTCTTGCAGAAACGGCAACAATTGATTCAGGAAAAAACAAGATTTCTCAGTTAACTCTTACCGAGGTAACGATAACGACAGAGGGAATTACTCGAACAGGAGTACAACCGCTTGTATTAGTGCAAAAAAAATAACAATAAAGGTAATTGCAAAAGTCGGTTACTTTTACAACTACCTCTATACGAAAAGCGATTTTTTATTCAAACACCAAATAACTTTCAAACCCCGCATCTTTTAGATGCGCTGCGGTTGAGTAAGAAGTATCTTCTGGAACCAATACCGCAAAGTACAGTGTTCCACTTGGTCTCACTTCACTCCGTATAAGGGGTTTGAAACCTAAAGAAGTCAATTTACCCGCAAGCTCTTCTGCATATTCCTTATTTTTGAAGAAACCCACTTGTTGCCAAAGAGATTCTGAGGTTTTGGAAGTTTTCGGTTGATTACTGGGGACTTCTGTTTGAGTTTGAGGAACTTCTACTTGTGTAGTTACAATGGGAACCGCTGGAGAAGATGATGATGGAAGAGGTGTTAAAGTTTTATTAAAAGATGAAATACTTTGTTCATTTCGGTCCATAAGAAACCAAAAAGGGAGAGCTGCAAGCGATATTTCGCCACGAATAATACCTGCCTCTGGTGTTTGTGGCCAAGAAGAGAGAATAGAATCGCGAGCAGATACGTTATTCTCTGACCAATACAAGGTAAACAGTAAAGAGGGTGCCCATTCTATAAAGGCTGGATTTGTCGCATAAGATGAAATTAAGGCAAGCGCATCACGGCGATTTCCTATTTCTAGTTGTATTAAGGCAGCCAATACGCGAGCTCGAACAAGGATTGCATCGTCAAAAGAGGCAAGTAATACCGAGCGGACAAGGGCATCTGCCTGTTCCATATCGTTAGCACCGAGAGCACAACGGGCTGCGTCAAGAACGAGCGAATCATCTCTTTTTGCAGCATTAATCCATGCAGCTTCGTTATAGTGTTTTGCTGCGGGAAGAAAAAGACCTGATCTCTCTTCGAATGAAGCAAGAGCTTTGAGTATTCTTTTTTTATCTGTTATCAGTTTTTCTGAAACTGATAAACGAACAAGGGCTGTAATAACTTGATCTACGGAGCCAGAAACAAGCGATTTTTCAATAAGCGCATTAACACGCTCTGTTTCTGAACCCGCGGCAAAAAGAGATAGTGAAAAAAATAAGAAAAAAACTGCTCGAGTAATATTTTTTTTAATCATATACAGTCTCATTGTTTTAGTCGCGATACTCTGATTGTGGATATTTTTTACCGAACTTTGATTTTTTTTCTGTAGAAGTATCTTTTAATTCATTATTTTTTTTCACAGTTCCTGGATTTTTAGATACCACTGTTTTCTTTTTTCTAAAAAGTAAAAAGGGCATCATCGAAATACAGCCAGCACAATAGGCAAAAAGAAGACTTACAAAAACAGGAATGTCTTTAAATTCATAAAAAACAAAGGAGACATTGCTACGATTTTCTAGGTTGAATGCAATAAACAGGGTCGTTAGAATTAAAAAAAACAGAAATGAAATTAATTTCCATGGCATCTCGATCCTCCTGGGGGTCAATCAACAATATCTGTTTCTATTTTCGCACGAAATGTTCGCCCACGCAAGCCAGTCAAACGAGCCTGAACAAAATGGCCAATAAGAGCTTTATCTAAAGTTTCTGCAAATACAACCATCTCACCAAGTTCTGTATGTCCAAAAAGCTCTTTTTTATTATTTCGTGAAGTAGATTCTATTAAAACAGTCACAACATCTCCGACCCGTTTTTTTTGTAGTTCGGCACTAATAGCATGTTGTAATGAAATAACACGTGCAAGTCGCTCTTTTTTTACTTCATCGGGTATTCTGTTTGGAAAAGAAAAAGCCTTCGTTCCTTCGCGGGGATTATAGTGATACATAAAGGCTAGGTTATATTGAATTTCTTTCATGAGACTGAGAATTTCGTCGAGATCTTCTTCAGTTTCTCCAGGGAAACCCACTAAAATATCAGTTGTAAGGGTAACCTCTGGAATGCGGCTCCGTATACGCTCAACAAGAGAAAGGTAGGATTCACGAGTATATTTTCTATTCATTTCCAAAAGAATTCTGTTAGAACCGTGTTGTACCGGCAGATGTATGGACCTGCAAAAAACGGGCTCTTTTGCTATAATATTAATTAGTTCATCCGAAAGATCTTTAGGATGGCTGGACATAAAACGAACCCAACGTATCTTATTTTTTTTCTCAACACGACGGGCTATAGCTGTCATTAATTCAGGGAAACCAATACGAGCGCCTGTTTCAGGGTCTTCCCAATGATATGAATTAACGTTTTGCCCTAGCAGGGTAACTTCGCGCACTCCCTTATCAGCTAAAATATCAAACTCGTTTAGAATTTCTTCCATATTGCGAGACACTTCTCTGCCCCGGACATAGGGAACAATACAATATGAACAATAATTATTGCAGCCATTCATAATAGGAACGTAAGACTGGAAAGCACCTTCTTCCAAGGATGAGGGTGCAAAGTAATATTCATTTTCGGGCAGTTCACCGCCGGGATTCTGATCTTCTGGATTCCACAAGGCACCTGTTTCGATGGCAGCAAAAATATCGTCAAAGGTTTCTCGCTCAAACATTCCAACAACATAGTCGAGCTTAGGATATTTTTTTTGTAATTCGTCTCGAAGTCTTTCTGCCATACAGCCCATAACTAAAACTGTTACTTGTCGTGTATTTTTCTGAGCACAATAATGACTTATTCGAGTAAGAGCGCGACTTTCTGCAGTTATTCGAACGGAACAAGTGTTTAAAATAACAAGGTCTGCAATTTTGCCATTCTCTGCTTCGCTCCAATTGCGTGCATGTAAAAGCTGAATAACTGAGGCGGATTCTGCGTAATTCATTTGACAGCCAAAAGTTTCAAAAAAATAGGTCATCTTGTGCCTCCTTCTGCATAGGCAAAAGCATTATGATTGTGAATACTCTCGAAATTTTCTGCCTCTACACTGTACCAAGGAAAATCTCCGAGCTTAGGAATTGAAATAATAACGTCGCGAACCAAGTCTTCAACAAATTTGGGATTATCGTAGGCTTTTTCAGTTACGAATTTTTCATCGTCGCGCTTTAAAAGACTGTATACAGCACTGGAAGCAGAGGATTCCACTAAGGAAATAAGATCTTCAATCCAAAAGAAAGGACCAAGTTCTAATTTAACCCGTACAATTCCCCTCTGATTATGGGCTCCATAGGCACTAATTGCCTTAGAACAAGGGCAAACGGTTTGAACAGGGACAGCAACAGAGACAAAAAATGTTCTTTTTTTTGTTTCGAGAGATGACTGCGAAACCATACCTTCAAAGGAACATTGATAGCTCATCATAGCTTTTTGGCCAGAAACAGGTGCCGCTTTTTCTATAAAAAAGGGAAAGGTGAGTTCTCCAAAAGCTCGTGTTGCCTCAAGCGAAACTCGAATTTCTTCGAGCATATCCAGAAAATGAGGCATCGAAAGATTTTCTCTGTGGGTGTGAAAAACCTCTATAAAACGACTCATATGAGTTCCCTTAAAGTCGTGGGGAAGGTTCACATAGAGATTCACAAGCGCAGTAGTAAATTGTTTTTTATGATCGCGATCTAAAACCTGAATTGGATAGTGTAAATCTTTGATTCCAACTTTTTTTAATGGTATTTCGCGGGTATCGCGCTCGCTT
>DATFIA010000257.1:0-2476 GCA_035270545.1 Treponemataceae bacterium | reverse complement strand
GCGTCCTATCATCCATTCGGTTATGTCTGGAAAGCGCTTCTGTAGTGAGAAAAAAGTTTCTGCGTTTGTAATATCTCCATTATACATTACTGGGTGTTTAGATAATTTCGCAGCATGCGAAAAGCCGTCAATATTAACGGTCCCTTTATACATTTGAGTTCCAATGCGTGGGTGAATAATTATTTTTTGTAAGGGGAACGAATTAAATATGGGCATTAAAGCGGTGAGTTCTGTTGGTTCTTTGAGTCCAAGGCGAACTTTTACCGATATATGCATGTCAAGTTTTGAGCAAATTTCACTCAAGAATTGCTCGATTATATCTGGGTGAGGCAGCAAGCCAGATCCTCTTTTTTTTCTCGTAACCATGGGAAAAGGACAGCCAAGATTCCAGTTTACTTCGCTATAGCCTAATTCTTTTATGCTTGTTGCCGTTTCTATAAAACTCTTAAAATCGTTACTGAGTATCTGCGGTATAATGTGGAGTCCTTTATTATTCTCCGCGATTAAATCTTTAAAATGATTTCCACGTCCCTTTGCATAGGCCGTTTCTGAGTTGATAGAATTAACAAAGGGTGCCATTGCGGCGTCTATGCCGGTGAAGTGGCGAGAAACTGCGTTTCTGTATACATAGTTCGTTACGCCGTGAAGGGGAGCAAGATACAAAGTGGGGGACACAAAAACCTCTTTCATATAGATTGTAGTTAAGATATCACATAATAGAGTAACTATGAGGTCTTTTTATAAATCATCCTTTAGTGCGGTAGATTTTGAATAGGCAGTTGGTTTTGCCTCGAAAAAGTCTGTTTTAATGAGATTTGCATTTGCGTACTGGCTAATCCAGGCCATGGAGGCGGGTTCTACTCGGCCACCTTCGTAAAGCATTCCAAAGCCAAGCCCGCTTGAGCGCAAATTACCGAGATATCGAATATAGTCGGACACCATGTCTTTGGTGAGACCGGGAATATCGTTGCCAATAACGTAGTGGCCCCACTCTATTTCTTGTTCTACTCCTTCACGAATCATTTCACGATAGGATTCTACAAGTTCTTCTGTAAAAAGTTCCGGATTTTCTTTTTTAAGTTCGAGTATAATTGAGCGGAAAAGATAGAGGTGGGTATTCTCGTCGCGGTTAATGTACCTAATTTCTTGAACTGAGCCGCCCATTTTTCCGTTTCGACCTAAGTTATAAAAAAACATAAACCCTGAGTAAAAATAAATACCTTCCAGAATATAGTTGGCAACAGCAGTGCGAACGAGGGTTACGCCATCTTGTTTTATTTGAAACTCGTTATAGAGGTCGCCTATGAATTTATTTCGTGCAAGTAAACGGGGGTCGTCCTTCCATTGATAGAGAATACTATTTCGCTCGTCGGGGGAGCAAATGGTATCGAGCATATAACTGTAGCTTTGTGAATGTACGGCCTCTTGAAAAGCGTGAATGGTAAGGCAGAGATTTACTTCGTTTGCGGTAATATATTCGCCAAAGGCTGGAATATTTGCCGTTTGAATACTGTCGAGGAAAATAAGAAAAGACAGAATTTTGTCGTAGGCTCGCCGCTCTGCTGGGGATAGTTCTCGGTATTCTTTTACATCAGTTTGAAGATTAATTTCTTCGGGTATCCAAAAATTATTCATGGACTGGCGGTACCAATCGCTCACCCAACCGTATTTCAAATTATTGAAATCGTTCAAGTTTGTGGTATTTCCCCCAATCATACGCCGACTTGGAACATCTGTATCGCCTAATTCGTTAAAAAGCGGTTTTCGCTTTAATTGGTCACTCATATTTTTCTCCTATCTATTTTTTTTACGACGAACAAGTTTCGCAGTCTTCAACCTCAAGAGCTTGTGAGCGAACATAGTATATGGTTTTTACGCCTTCTTCCCAAGCTTGAATATATAACTCGAGCACTTGCCTAAGCGAGAAGTCCGGCGTTATATACAGATTAAGAGACTGAGATTGGTCTATATGGCGCTGGCGAATTCCGGCTGCTCGAATTACCCATGTTTGGTCTACAAGATGGGCATTTTTATAATACCAGAACGTTTCCATAGAAAGGTCAGGTGCAACTCTTGGCACAATTATTCCTTTCTTTTCCTCGAGGAAATAGCGCTTCATAACAGGGTCAATTCCGGCAGTGGTCCCTGCAATAATAGATGTTGAACTCGTAGGAGCTACGGCTAGTAACCAGGCGTTTCGCATGCCATGAGTAGCGGTTTTAGTGCGAACCTCGAGCCATGCAGCCGATGTATAGCCTCTTTTTTCGTAATACGCACCTGTTTCCCAGTCTGAATTGGCCGAATATGTATAGCGGCCTTTTTCGGCGGCTAGGTCTGCACTCGCGTTAATTGCTGCACGGTTGATTCGCTCGTACAGCGTATTGGCAAATTCGAGATGTTCCTCGCTTTCCCATTTAATAGCTCGTTTTGCGAGAAGGTGATGATACCCGCTTGTTCCAAGTCCTATTGAGCGATA
>DATFIA010000256.1:0-21832 GCA_035270545.1 Treponemataceae bacterium | reverse complement strand
GTGCTGGAATTTTTCTTGCAAAATTATTAGCCCAAAAGAAACTTTGGTTCAAAAAATTCATACATGCATGTTTGTATTCAGGATGGCTTATGCCCGAGGCTGCAACAGCCTTTATATTCTTTTTTCTTTTCTCCATTGATGGAGAAGTTAACCAACTATTAATTCTTTCGGGTAATGTTTCGCGCGTGTGGCTCACAGATTCACCTCTCCTCGTTATTGCCTTAGCACACCTATGGAGCGGAACTGCATTTTCTCTCATTATTTACGAAACAGCATTAGATCTTGTACCTGAAATACTTACCGATTCAGCTCGTTGCGACGGAGCAAATTCGTTTCAAGTTTTTTTCTGTATCACTATTCCCTCTCTTGCAGATACCATTCGCTCAAATACTGCAATATTAATTTTGAATAATCTTGGCGTTTTCGGCCTCATTTTTATGCTTACGGGTGGAGGCCCCATGCTCCGCTCCACAACCTTCCCTTTATTCGTATTTAGAAACGCAATCTCCGGCTCAGATACCGGATATGGAATGGCTCTTTCCTTTATTCTTTTTGCCATAAGCATTGTAATAAGCTTGGCACATGTCACAATTGTGAATCAAGGAAATAAGGAAATAGAATGCTAAAACATAAAATAGTTTCGATCCTCCAGTATGTTGTTCTCACTTCCTTTGCCCTTCTTTTTTTAGTTCCTCTGTCTGCATTAATTTTGCGAGCATTTTCTGTACCCTTAAAAGGCTTTTCTATTTACTTTTTTACACAAGTACTCGCAAAACCACGTAACAGACTTGCTTTTGCTACAGGTCTTAAAATAAGCTCTCTTGCTGCTTTCATTACAATTGTAACATCTCTTATGGCAGCGAGTGCATTAACAAGAAAAAAGGGAGGTTTGCAAGATTCTTTTTTAACGGTTATTTTAATGCTCAGCGGTATCCCATACTGTACCCTTGTAATTCCTCTCTATTTTATTCTTTTTGTTCTGCATCTTCTCGATTCTGTGTGTATAACAGTTCTTTTTCTCGCAGCAGCAAACGTACCTGCAACAGTTCGAATTTTTTGTATCTATTTAGAAAGTCTCCCTTCTGAGGCTTCTGAAAATGCCCGACTAGATGGAACAGGAACAACCACTGTGTTTCTAAGAATTATACTTCCACAACTCATGCCTGTATTAACCGGTGCCTTTATTACCACTTTTATAAATTCCTGGGGAAACTTCATTATTCCATTTATGTTATTAAGTTCCTCAGATAAACTACCAATTGCGCTAGCCTTTTTTCAATCTTTTTCTGCTGGGGATCCGTCACTCTATGGATACCTAAGTGCATATGCACTTTTATATTATATTCCGGTAATAATTCTTTATCTGGTTCTTCGCCTTGGAGTGACTCGGCTGTTTGTTGTTCACCGACTTAAAGCGTAAATGTTTGGACAAGATGGTGGCAACACTTAGATTAAAGTTTATAATAATAAAAGCCGATACCTTAAATAATATTGTAATCCCTGCAGTAATTTTTGGAATTGCTCTGCGAACGTGTTACAATTTATACATAATGACCAATAGAAGCTTGTAGTCAGTAGAAGGAATACGAATGAGGAACATGCAGTACTATATTTCACAGCCCAAGGTTGATGCACATAATCATTTAAACTTAGGAATGCACTACAATACGTACCTAGCTTGGTCGGGATTTAAAATACCTAATTTTCCCCGTCCTATGGATGGGCTAGAAGACATGCATGATATCATTCATCGTTATACCAGACCTCGCACTAAAACTGCAGAAGATGTAACCAGCCTTGTAGACATGTCTATTAGAGACGCAATAGCAGATGGAGTTACCGTTTTGGAAGGTTCCATAGATATTGGTTTTATGACTCATTTTAAGGAAAATACAGATAAATTTCTTCGCATGATTACTAATTTTGTAAACACGTATTCAAACCAAATTGAAATTAGACCCGAACTGGGTTTAGGTAAAACATTTGACAAGAAAAAAATTGCAAAATGGGCGCCAGAACTTCTTAAAAGTGGCGTTATTAAAAGCATAGATTTATACGGACCAGAAATTGAAGAAGGAATTGAAGAATTTAAATATGTTTTTGAACTTGCAGAAAAACTTGGTCTTAAAAAAAGAGCCCATGTTGGTGAATTTTCTGATGCTAAATCTGTACGAAAATTTGTAGAATACTTCGACCTTAATGAAGTTCAACATGGAATTGGAGCAGCCTCAGACGACTCAGTTCTTCAGTTTCTTGCAGACAGAAACGTTCGTTGCAACGTGTGTCCACAAAGTAATGTCATGTTAGGGGCTGTTACTTCTCTAAAAGAACATCCCGTAAAAAAAATGATAGACTCCGGTGTTCCAATCACCATTGGGACAGATGATCTTCTCTTTTTCGATCACTCTGTTTCTCGTCAAATCTTTAATCTTGTAAATGAAGGTTTAATTACGGAAAAAGATGCCGACAAGCTTCTGTCCACCGGAATATAAAATTAGCCTATTATAATCATTACTACCGCAAGAAAACCATTAACAACATAACATCAGAAGTACGTAACCCTGAAATTCGGGCTGCTTGTCCAAGAGTAGCAGGCTGTATGGTCTTTAATTTTGTGCGAGATTCCATAGAAAGCCCAGAAACAGAGTCATAGTCAAAATTTTCAGGAATACGTGTTCCCTCCATTTTTTTCAACCGATCTATTCGCTTGTCTTGAGCCACAATATAGTGAGAATAACGAATATCAAGTTCTGCGGCTGTTTGTATTTCAGGAGAAAAATGTAAAAACGCAGAATCAAGAGCCAAAATATCTTCAAGAGGGACCTGAGGATCCTGTAATGCGTCCGCACAGGATTTTCCTATATGTTTTTCTAACGAAGAAAAGGTTGCAGCTTCAGAAGTGCGAATGCGATGCTCATTGAGCAAAACAGCAAGAGCATCTTTTTTCCCCACCTTCGCCCTCAATCTTTCAATTGCTTCGGGTCTTTGCAAGCCAACAGCATAGGCACGTTCAGTTAGGCGCTCATCTGCTGTGTCATGGCGAAGCTTTAACCGATACTCTGCTCGTGCCGTAAACATTCGATACGGCTCCTTAGTTCCCAAAGTGACAAGGTCGTCGATCATCACTCCTATATATGCTTCTGAACGTGAAAGAACAAACGGTTCCCAGCTTGTTTTGCCTTCATTAATCGATCTCGCACATAAAGCGGCATTCATTCCCGCTATCAAACCTTGCCCTCCGGCTTCTTCATAACCGGAAGTTCCGTTTATTTGTCCCGCTGTAAACAAGCCTTTAATTTGCTTTGTTTCAAGAAAACTTGTGAGTTGAATAGGATCAACATAATCGTACTCTACAGCATAGGCAGGACGCGTAACCACAGCTTCTGCAAGACCTGGAACAGTTCTCATAAATGAATCTTGTATCTCTTCTGGAAGAGATGAAGAAAGGCCATTTATGTACATTTCCTCGGTATCGAGTCCTTCAGGTTCTAAAAATATCTGATGCCTATCTCGTTCCGCAAAACGAATAACTTTATCTTCTAAAGAAGGACAATAGCGAGCACCTACTCCCTTAATTTTGCCTGAATACAAGGGCGATTTTTCTATATTGTCTCGAATAATTTGATGTGTTTTTTCATTTGTATAGGAAAGCCAACAAGGAACCATGGGGCGGTCAATTGTATCCGCGGCAAAAGAAAAAGGCCGAGCAACAGTTTCACCGTCTTGACGCTCAAGAACAGAATAGTCTATTGAATTCGATAAAACACGCGGAGGGGTCCCCGTTTTAAGCCTTCCAACTGTAAATCCCATACGCCTCAAAGACGTACCAAGTCCTATTGCAGCATAGTCACCTAAGCGACCATGGGGAGCCTCATATTCACCTATAAATATTTTTCCTTCCATAAAAGTACCTGTTGTAAGAATAGCTGCACGGCAAGTAATTTCTCTCCCTCGGGCTGTAACAACGGCCCGAATAGAAGAATCGGCAACAAGGTCTACAACCGTATCTTGATACAGGTGCAAGCCCTTTTCAAGTTCAAGTGTTTGTTTTGCAAGAAGTGAATAATGGTATTTATCGGCTTGAACACGCGGAGCTTGTACGGCTGGTCCTCGACTTTGATTCAATAACCGATATTGAATCATAGTAGCATCTGCAAGACGGCCCATTTCGCCACCCAGAGCATCTATTTCACGAACTATATTACCCTTAGAAATGCCACCAATTGAAGGATTACATGAAAGCCTGGCAATACTGTCGAGCGTTTGTGTAATTAACAAGGTCGTTTGACCCATACGAGCAGAGGCAAGGGCAGCTTCAATACCTGCATGACCACCGCCAACTACTATTACATCATAATCTGTATAACGAAAACCCATAGTACCGAATTATACCGATCCATAGGGAGAGAATCTACTCCATTCGAAGTATTCTATTAGAAAGAAAGCTCGCTTCTTCTTCGTCATGAGTAACATATATTGCGGTATAGCCTAATTCTTTTTGATATTTTTTTAATTCTACTTGAAGCCGTTTTCTTAGATCTGCATCTAAGGCTGATAAGGGCTCGTCAAACAAAACCAAACGGGGCCCCGGAGCAAGAGTACGGGCAAGAGCAACGCGCTGTTTTTCCCCACCAGAAAGAGAGTCAATACGACGGCGCCCAAATCCAGAAAGCCCGAAAAGAGTAAGCCAATCTGCTGCCGCCAGTCGACTTTCTTTACGCGACATTCCTTTAGAAACAAGACCATAGCCAATATTATCATCTACTCGAAGATGCGTAAATAACGCATGGTCTTGAAAAACCATTCCAACCTGCCGCAGAGACGGGTGAAGCGGTACAAGATTTATGTTGTCGAGGAAAATCTCTCCTGAATCTGGAGTAAGAAGTCCTGCTATCATACGTAAAACGGAGGATTTTCCGCAGCCCGATCTACCGAGAATCGCAAGAGATTCTCCTTTATCAAGCATAAAATCTATTTCTATGGTTTTCATAGGCCACTTTTTTTGAAGTCCCCGAACTTCAAGCCATATTGAATCGGTGTTTTTATTCATCACTTTATGTCCTGTAAAAAAAATACAAAGCCACTTAACAAGGCTAAAATAACTGCACATGCACAGGCTTCTGAAAACCGGTATGAACCCACAAGCCGATATAACATAAGAGGCAAGTTTTCAAATTTACCAAGAGATAAAACTAAAGGCAAAGTTGCATCGCCTGCGCTTATTGCAAATACCAAGGCTGCACCAGAAAGAATGCCAGGTAAAACAAGCGGGATCCGAACGCGAATATTACTATCCATACCATTCCGTGATAATAGGAGGGAGGCTTCATTGACACCTAGGGGAATGCGGTCTAGGGCTGCTTTTATTTGGGTCCAAGCAAAAGGCCAGGCAATAGCTGACTCCGCACATACGAGAACAAAAACAGAACCCTGAGGAATAAATAAGGTCCACCCAAAACCAAGCATTACAGAAGAAACAGCCAGGGGAGCAAAAGGAATTAAAGAAACAAAAGAGCTTTTTCTATTTTGACTTAAAGCAAAAGCTAAAGCTGCAAGAGTAGCTGTTAGGGCAGTTATGCTTGAAACAATTACAGTTGAAATAACGGCTGAATATAAGGATGGCCGAGAAAAAATATTTTTCCATACAGTTAAACTCCATTCTAGCGTTCCTGCGTATGATCCTCGTTGTTGAATCTGAAAAGAGCGAACAATAACAGACATAAGGGGGCCAACAAAAAAGAAGCCTATACTGGATAAAAAAATAACAGAAAGAAGTATTTCACGCCACTTAGAAAAATTTTTTCTTTTTCTCACTGGGTTTATCCCAGAAGAACCCGATGAAAAAAAGCGTTGTACATATACATATAAAACTAACACACCAGAAGCACAGACTGTCTCTACAAGGGCAATAAAACCTGCAAATCTAAAATTAAAGGAAGAACGAGCTGCTCGGTATAATTCGACCTCAAGGGTTGTTCCACCAATGCCACCAAAAAGCATAACAATAATAAAACTAAAAAAACAATATAAAAAAACCAAAATTGAAGAAGAAAAAATAGAACTTAATAGATGCGGTAAGGTAACAGTTCTAAAAAGACGAAAAGGACGAGCTCCTAAAAGATAGGCGGCTTCTTCTTCACTTTCAGGCAGCCTCTCCCATACCCGAGAGACTGTACGAAGCACTACTGGAAAATTATAAAACCCATGTGCAATTACCACTCCAGCCATTGAATATAAAAACGTAACAGGAGGTTCTTTAAGTGAAAAAACACGCATGAGAATGGTATTGAGCCAGCCTTGTCTGCCATAAAAAAGCACAAATGCCAAGGCGATAATCATGGGCGGGACACAAAGAGGAACCCCCGAAAGGGCTAGCAAAAACCGTCTAAAAGGAAAGTTGCGTTTTGAAACAAGAAATGCGGCTGGAACACCTAAAAAGACTGCTATTAGAGCCGAAAGCAAGGCCTGTGTAAGGGTAAAACGCAAAGCTCTCGCAATTTTTAAAAAAGACTCAAAGGTCATTACAGAGTTATCAGAAATTGATTGTGCAAAAGAAGGCATAAAAACAGGAAGAAGCGCAAAAATGGACGGCACAATAAAAGACAATAGCACGAGAGCCAATACTCCCAAGGCGATGCTATGCAAAACGATGTGAAACGTTTTTATTGCGTCTAAACGATGCCGTCGTGTATCTATCATTTTCCCAATACAGAAAAAATTGAATCTATTGCATTGCTCACTTTTTCGGAGTCAACTACCAGTGTTTTTTCAGCCTTTGGAGCAGCTTCATAAGATACAGGCATTACAACAGTTTTCGAAACAGGGTACATCCACTGTGTTAGTGGAATAACAGACTGAGCTTTTTCAGATAGCATAAAGTCGATAAAAAGTTGCGCGTTTTCTTTGTTTTTTGCACCCTTAACAAGGCCCAGGCCTTCAACCTGCATAGTATGCCCTTCTTGAAAAATTAAAGCCTGGTATCGGTCCGTTTCTTCATATTCAACATGATAAGCGGGGCTTGTAGTATAACTTATAACTAGGGGTGCTTCGCCAGAGGTAAAGAGGCCATAACCCGTATCCCAACCGGGAGAAAGAGTCAAAATTGAAGGTTTTAAGCGTGACCAATAGGAAAGATAGTCATTTCCATAGATAGCGATAGTCCAGGCTAGGAATCCTAATCCAGGAGTACTGGTTCGTGGATCCATCAAAATAAGCCGCTTTGCATATTCTGGTTTTGTTAAATCCTCAAGACTTTTTGGAGGAGTCAAACCAGAAGCTTTGTCAAAAATTATAGCAAAATAACTCCAGTCATAGGGGGTAAGGAGCCAATCTTCACTTAAACGGAGATTCGTTGGAACAATAGTGTCGGCTGCTTTAGGCTTGTAAGCGTCTAGCACTAATGCTTTTCGAGCGGCTTCTATAAGATTATTATCTATACCAATGAGTACATCTGAACGCGGATTGTTTTTCTCTAATATTGCACGAGAAAGTACTTGGGCTGCATCTCCGCATGAAACTAAAGAAACGTTTATACCTGTTTCTTCCGTAAACAATCGAATTAATTCTGGGCCGGGGCCCCATTCAGAAACAAACGAATCATAGGCGTACACTACGAGTGAGTTTGTTTTGCTAGTATCGACTTTTCCACCTGCACTAATAGTTGCGCATGGAACCACTAAAAAAAAGAGAAAAGAATAGAATGAAAAAAGATTTAACTTCATCACTCCCTCCGCCGGCATTACCCGGATCAGGTATCCGAATTCCATAAGGGATTCGGGCGAATCATTGCAATTCGCTAGGGTATAATCTCAGACAGAACAGACTTGTTTTAAGTCGCGTTCCGACACCCCTGATAAAACCAAGCATAACTAAAACATAAAATAAAAGCAAGACGCAATTCTTGAACTTTTTTAAACAATAAGATCGTGAATGAGAATATTTATTTCATCAATATACTTTAGTAGAATATCGACAACTTCTGGGTCAAATTTTTTACCTCTCTCACTTATAAGAAATTCTATAATTTCATCTTGAGGCCACACAGCCTTATACACACGCTTTGTTGCCAGCGCATCAAAGACATCAACGACTGCCACTATGCGACTATTGCGATCAATAGAGTCCCCTTTAAGGCCTTGCGGATACCCAGTCCCATCATAATTTTCGTGATGTTCGTATGCAATGGTTGCGGCTTCTCTCAGCAAAGTTCTATCTGAGTTCTTGAGAATCTCATAACCAAAAACACTATGATTTTTTATTTGTTCAAATTCTTCAGTAGAGAGAGGCCCTGGTTTATTCAAGATTCTGTCATCTATTGCGAGTTTCCCAAGGTCATGCATTGAAGCCGATAATTCAAGGCGATCAAACTCCTCTGATGGATACCCCATTTTTTTAGCGATAAAACCTGAAATAAGGCCAACTCGTTTTACATGATAACTTGTATCAATTGAGCGCGATTCTGCAATTTCACCGAGGGTGTAAATTAATTCCTTTTGCGTATTCTCAATCTCTTTATTCAACTTTTGAATCGTCAAAAGGGCCTGATACGATCGCAATGCAGTAATTATAATTGTTCTCAATTTTTGAGCAGTAAGATCAATTTTTGATTGATAATCATTTATGTCATAATCTAATGTTACCTGTTCTTCTGGGGCAGAACCAGGAACTCCGGTGCGAATTATTAAACGGACATTTGTATTATTGAGATCTTCTCTAATACTTCGAACTATATCGAGGCCTGCAGAATCTGTTTCCATAACTACATCGAGAAGAGCTACGGCAATATCTGTATGAGCTTTCATACAGGCTAAGCCTTCACTTCCAGAATACGCATGCACAAATGATACCGGTCGTTCCTGAAAAACCAAACGTTTTAACGTCATCGTTGTAACAGTGTGAATGTCCAGTTCATCGTCAATAATAAGAATCTTCCATGGTGTTATTTCTTTTTCTTCATTCATGATGCAGCACTCCCTCGACTAAAAAGTATTGTAAATTTCGTTCCTTTGCCGACTGAGCTTTTACATTCTATAGTCCCACCAAGTTTCTGAGTCACTAGAGAATACACAACAGACAAACCAAGACCTGTTCCACCTGTTGTTCTTTTTGTAGTGAAAAAAGGCTCAAAAAGTCGAGAAAGGACATCTGGAGGCATTCCTATTCCATCGTCTTCAAATACAACAAGAAGAAGATCTTTTTGCCGAGTTAACGTAATTGTAATAGTACCTTCAGAATCCGTTGGGAAGGCATGAATAGTAGAATTCATTATTAAGTTAGTAATAATTTGAGCAAAGGCTCCAGGATACCCGTTTACAACAATGGATTCAGGACAGACTACAGAAATTTTTATTTTAGTTTTTCTTATACTCGGGCTTACACTTTGAAGTATTTCTTCCATGTAAGAGCCTACTTCGAAAATTCTTTTGGGTTCACCCGATTGATCTACAGAAAGCTGTTTAAAACTCTGAATCAATTTTCCGGCTCGGTTAAGGTTGTGTAAAATAATATCTGAACCATCTTTTATATCTGCAATAAAACCTGATAATTGAGAATCGTTTAACTTTTTATTTTGAATTGCTTCAATTAATTCTGTAGACATATCTGAAAGATGAGAGGCAGCTGTAACACCAATTCCCAATGGTGTATTAACTTCATGAGCAACGCCGGCAACCAAACCAGCTAATGCAGCCATTTTTTCAGACTCAATTAAAAAATTTTGCATATTTCGAAGTTTTTCATTAGCCTTTCCCAGTTCTTCATTGCGAGAAGCAAGCATTGCATTTGTAGAAACAAGATCTGCATTTGCTCTTTTTAAATCAGCAGTTCGGTCATCAATTTGTTTTTCAAGATTTTTATTCAAATCTACTAATTTTAGTTCAGCGTTCCGCCTGTCGCTTATATCTACACCAACACCAACAAAACAATTTTCTTCATGAACTTTTACTGGGCAGGCAGTAAGGTAAAAAAATTTTTTTGTTCCATTTTTACAGCGCAAAAAAGCTTCAGCAGATCCAAAACCAGTTTTACTAGTATTAGAAAGGCCTTTTATAACCGCTTCTTTACTTTGAGGGTCACCCTTATACCAATCCATCAAAGTCATTTTAGACAATTCACTATTTGAATATCCGGTAATTAATTCATGGTTTTTATTCCAGTATATGAGTTCTTGATCTGCATTATACATATATAAAATACCGGGGGCACTATCTATTAAGGCCTGTTGGAGGTTTAACGTATCTTCTAGTTCTTTTTGAGCTTTTTTTTCTACTGTTATATCTATGGCTGCCCCAGCTACACCTTCAAGGATTCCTTGAGAATCGTAAATGGGTACAATATAATTTTCCATCCAGATATCACCCACAAGGTGACTCATGTTTACAGACTCTCCTTGAAAAGCCTTTGCAAGAGCAATTTGCACATCGGGAATATCTCGGTAGATTTCTTTTGCAGAGAGACCTATTACCTGTCCTGGTTCCAGGCCTAGTTTTTTTAGCCCATAACCTTCTGAAAGTATAAAATTCCAATCAGAATCTAGGGCATATAAAATTAAAGGCATGTTCTTAAATAATTTCCTAAACAATTGAAAATTCATGCCAGATTCAATTTTTTGCGAGTTCAATTTATTAAGTCCTCCACAAGAAGCACTTATTTAATTATAGGCGTAAAAGCTTAGTTTGCAAGGAAACAAAAAAAGGCCCCCTGAATTAAACTAATTCAGGGGGCCTTTATGTATTAAAATAAAAAATTATCGAGCATACTCGATTATTCTTGTTTCCCGTATCAAAGTTACCCGTATACGGCCGGGATATCGCAAGTCATTTTCAATTTTCTTTGCAATACTTCGTCCAAGTTCTTTCACATCATCATCAGGTATCTTCTCGTTGTTTACAAGAACACGTAATTCCCGTCCAGCCTGAATTGCATACGCTTTTTCAACACCGTTAAAACTTTCCGCTATCGCTTCAAGGTTTTCAAGACGTTTTACGTAGTTATCCATTGTCTCTCGACGAGCTCCAGGACGTGCTGCCGAAATTGCGTCGGCTATTTGAACAATAACAGACTCGATACATGAAGGCTCTACATCATTATGGTGAGAACCTATAGCATTTATAACACGAGCATCTTCGTTCATCTTACGGGCCATTTCCATTCCAACTTCGGCATGGTTTTGATCCGAATCGTTTTCAGCACCCTTACCAATATCGTGAAGCAGGGCTGAACGTTTTGCTAGGTCTCTGTTTGCTCCAACTTCAGAAGCGATCATGCCAGCAAGCATTGCAACCTCTTTAGAATGATACAAAACATTTTGTCCATAGCTCGTTCTGAAATACAGACGACCGAGGGCTCTCACCCCGTCTTGGCTCATATTATGGATACCAAGATCAAAGAGTACTTTTTCGCCCTCTTCATAGATCTTTTGCGTTATTTCGCGGGTAACCTTTTGAACAATTTCTTCAATTCGTGCAGGATGAATACGTCCATCCAAAATTAAACGTTCAAGTGAAACTTTGGCAATTTCCTTACGCACAGGGTCAAAACACGAAATAACTACCGCTTCAGGAGTATCGTCAATAATAACATCTACACCTGTTAAAGTTTCAAGAGTTCGAATATTTCGACCCTCTCGACCAATAATACGGCCTTTCATTTCATCACTTGGCAAGCTAACTGTTGCAACCGTAATATCACTGGTTGTTTCTGTCGCAATGCGCTGAATTGTTGTAACTAGAATATCACGAGCTTTCTTTTCAGATGCTACCTGAGCTTCTTGTTCCACTTTGTTCAATAACGCTTGGGCATCGTGCCTAGCTTCATTTTCAAGATCTTTAATGATCAATTCTTTCGCTTCATCGGCTGTTAAGCCTGAGATCCTTTCGAGTTCAAGCCGATATCGCTCTTCCTCTCCAAGGATAAATTTTTCTCTCTCAACCAAGGCTTTTTCTAGATCGGCAAACTTTTCATCTTGTTTGTCTATCAATTCATTGCGCTTGTCGAGGGCTTCCTCTTTTAGCGTCAATCGGCGCTCATACCGCTGAAGTTCACTTCGGCGTTCACGATTTTCCCGCTCCTGTTGGTTCCGTTCCCGAATAACCTGTTCTTTTGCTTCTAGAAGTATTTCCTTCTTTTGCGCTTCTGCTTCTTTGACTGCGTCCTGTTTAACACGTTCAGCTCTTTGTTCAGATGCAGATAGTTGAAATCTGGCGTATAACCAGCGAATAGTCCATCCAAGAATTAAGCCAACAGCAGGCAGGCTAACATACAGTAAAATCATATGTATGCTCCTTTCCATTCTATAAGCTGTTTGCTACTATACTATAGGGGATCAATGGCGGTGTCAAGAAAAAAGTTGGGGGACAAAATGGACGTCTATAGCAATAAATTGCACTTGAGGGTCTTTTTACATACGGAACTGCTCACCTAAATAGACTTGGCGCGCAATAACTGACTCTAAAATGTAATCTTTTGGACCTTCTTCAACTATCTGGCCTTTATTTATAATGCATGCTCTATCCGTTATTTCGAGTGTGTCTCGCACATTGTGATCTGTAATTAAAATTCCAATTCCTTGATCTGCTAATCGCCTGATAATACTTTTAATATCATGCACGGCTATTGGATCTATACCAGCGAATGGCTCATCTAAGAGTAAAAACTTAGGTTCAATGGCCAAAGAACGAGCTATTTCTGTACGCCGTCTTTCCCCTCCAGAAAGAGTATAGGCTGGTTGTTTCCTATTCGTTTCAACTCCGAACTCATCAATAAGAAAATCTAGTTTTATTTTTTTTTCTGCACGGGTTAAATCGCGCCTTGTTTCCAAGATAGCCCAAATATTTTGTTCAACAGTTAATTTTCTAAATACTGAGGCTTCTTGTGGTAAGTATGACAATCCACTTTGAGCTCTTTTATACATAGGGAGTTTTGTTATTTTTTTATCATTCAAATATATATCGCCACTATTGGGCTTGTAAAAACCAACGACCATATAAAACGATGTTGTTTTTCCGGCTCCGTTAGGTCCTAATAAACCGAGAACTTCTCCAGCCGCCATAGAAAAAGTTACATCTCTAACAGCATGTTTTTTTCTGAAAAACTTATTTAATCCTTCTACGCGTAAAATATCACTCATTCGTTTCAACCTTAGGGGTGTCTGTTTTTACCGGTTTTTGAGTATCTTTTAAAACACCACCAACGCTACCGTCAAGAACTATGTATTCCGTATCCAAATTAACTGTAATGCGATCTGCTTTGAACTCATCGCCATCGCGTAACACAATGGGATTGCCCGAAAGTTCAAGAAGAGAAAGAGTTCTTCGGTATAAAGCAAAACCAGAACTACAATCAATATTTTTTCTTTTTAGTTTTACTGAGGATTGAAAAATTGCAACTTCAGTTTGTTGATTATATGAAATAATCATAGCTGAAGATTCTACAGAATTGCGTGAATCGACAAGCTTGGCATTACCTTGAAAAGATGCGACTTCTAGTTCTCTGTCATAAGTAAGAATCTCAGAAGTAAATGAAAATTCCTTTTCGCTATCAATTCCAGACACATGTCCAGTTGCCCGAACAAAGCGATAATCGGTACCATACAGTTCAATTTTGTCGCCAGTAATTTTTAATGAACCAACATTAACCGAAGCGTCACCTTCGAGTGTTGTTGTTTCATTTTTTTTACCTGCGGTACCACTCATTTTCTGCGCAGAAAAAGTAATAGTCTTTTCTTGAGAAAAAAGAGTACTTATAGAAAGGATTAAAAAAAGAAACATCCAAGCACTTTTGCGCATTACAATGAATCTCCTTCTATTCCAGTCACGAGCATACCATGAACACTATTAATAAAACTATACGAATAACTTAAAGAATCTGCGCTAAAACCAGTTCCCTGTATAATCGAGCCATCATCTTTCTCAATTACGACTTCTCCATCAATTGGTCCAGAAAGCGAATTTTCTTTTTTATTCCATTTTAAGCCTGATGCCCGTAAAAAAAAGTTCTCCCGGGCCAGATGAAAAAGCACTTCTTTCCCTAATAAGTATTCTTCTAGGTTATCATCCACAATAATGAGGCCAGAGGAACCTTCGGCTTCAATTGTAAGAGAATCAGCGGAGTCGTACTGTACAAAAGAAATATCTGAACCCGCCCATATTTTTTCTTTGTCATACATCTCAAGTTCACGTGCATTTAATTGAATAAAGAGTTCTGAGTTTTCATAGCGGTAGGCAGCTACATCTTTAAGAATCATATCGGGAACCATTTCCAAAGGTGACTGTCCTTCAGTATAATTAAAAGAGCAGCTTGTAAGACAAGTTACAAGAAAGGCTACAACAATGAAAATACTTTGGCGAATTCTTTCCATTATACCAATATACCTGTATTCGAGTATTTCGTCAAAAGCATTACCAGTCATTGACAGCTCCAACAAGAGGTTTTAGACTTCTTAAGAGTACTGATCGGGATTATGACAGGAGTTTATATGGCAGATTTTCTTAGTGATGCAGATTTTGATCAGTATCGCAAGCTCATATACGATGAAAGCGGAATAACATTTTCAGCAACTAATAGGGCAATTTTAGAAAGTCGCCTTAAAGAACGCCTGAGAGAACAACAAATTCCACAGGTTAAAGACTATTACGCCCTTCTTTTAAAAGATAAAGAAGAGTTAAAATTGATGCTTGATTCTGTTACCACCAATTTAACGCGCTTTTTCAGAAATCAACCTCATTTTGACGCACTCATCAATTATGTTATTCCTGAAATTCTTAAAATTAAAAAAGCAGCTGGAAGCACCAAAATTCGAATCTGGAGTGCTGGCTGCTCAACAGGTGAAGAGCCATATACACTTGCCATGATTTTTAAAGATAAATTACCACCTCAGTATACAGCAGAAATTATAGCTTCAGATTTATCCCTTAAATCGCTCTTAGTTGGTAAAACGGGCTTTTATCCAGAAGCTCGAATTACAGGAATCCCTGAAAACTATCTTTCTCGCTTTTTTGAAAGTAAAAACAAAGGATACCAAGCCAAGGATGAGCTCATGAAGATGATCCGGTTTGATTATCATAATTTGAAAAACGACTCTGGCCAACGCAATATCGATATACTTTTTTGTAGAAATGTTCTCATTTATTTCGATGAAGCTGCACAAAAGGCTGTTATTGATCGGTTTTGGGATACAATGTCTTCCAAATCGTTTTTATTTATTGGCCACTCAGAATCTCTATTTGGTATGAAAACTAAGTTTGAATTTCTTAAAACAGATTGGGCTTGTTTCTATCAGAAAAATGTTTAATAGGAAGTATTAATGGAAGCCGTATCGGTTTTAATAGTAGATGACTCTGCTCTTATGCGTAGTCTCATTGGAAAAATAGTTGAAGCAAGTCCCGGTCTACAAATTGCAGAAAAAGCAATGAACGGACGTTTTGCTTTGCAAAAAATAGCCCGCGCAAAGCCAGATATCATTGTTCTCGATATAGAAATGCCCGAAATGAATGGAATTGAGTTTTTAAAAGAAAGGAAAAAGCTTGGTATAGATATTCCGGTAATTATTCTTTCAAGTATTGCTAAAGAAGGTGCCCGTATAACCATGGAATGCTTGGAATTGGGCGCAAGCGATTTTGTTACAAAACCGTCTGGTTCTGAGTCTGCAGATCTCCATACTGTTGCTAAACATCTTGTAGAACTTCTACTAGGGTATGGGGCACAATATCAGATTAAAAAACTTGCCGGTGGAGCACGAGCTATTCCGGAAAATCTTCTAAAAACCTATGAATCTCGCTTAACAGATACAGAACGCATAACAGCTCAACACAAACAGGTACCAGAAAATCAAGAGACAATCTTAAAGGATTCTTTTGATTTCTTAGCAAACAGACAGAGTCAAGATCACACAAAAACAGTCATAAAAAAAGCTTTAGTGCCAATAAGAAAACCTGGAAACATTGAAATTATAGCTATAGGAATTTCTACCGGAGGCCCAAATGCCTTGCGAGAAGTTTTCGCTAAACTCGACCCGAATCTTCCTCAGCCAATAATAGTTGTTCAACATATGCCGGCCGGTTTCACCGAGGAGTTTGCTAACAGCTTGAATAGAATCTGTCCCCTTGAAGTTAAGGAAGCTCAGGAAGGCGACCTTGTCAAACCTGGTCGAATTTTAATAGCTCCTGGAGACAAACACATTGTAGTAGAAAAAAGAGCTCTGGCAACAATTGCTCATATAACAGACGCTCCACCACAAAATGGACACCGTCCCTCTGCAGATGTCCTTTTTTCTTCCATAGCAAAAGAATTCCAAAATCATGCCCTTGGTATAATTATGACAGGAATGGGCCGAGACGGAGCAGCTAAACTGGCAGAATTATATATAGAAGGCTCCCGTACTGTAGGACAAGATGAAAGCTCAAGTATTGTATATGGAATGCCTCGTGTTGCCTGGGAAATGGGGGGAGTTATGGAACAAGTCAGTCTTTCTGGAATGGCGGACCTAATAAACCGTTACGGAAAAGAGTATTATAGATAGGACTTATAAAACGCAAAATACAAATAAGAAGACCTTTTATGGCAAAAGGTTTTATGACTCAGTTATTTCATACGCTCCATCAAGAATCGCTACAATCTCTGGGAGACTTGGTTTAATAAACCTGCGAATTTGAAACATACCAAATGCACCAGCTATCAAAAAGACAAGAGCTGCTGCTATTCTAATGCCTTCGCCTGCACCAGACATAAAAAAGGGAGTTAGTAAAAAGGCAATCACAGAGAGCAGAACGGGTCCTCCTACAGAAAGTATGGCCTGTAGCAATTGTTTAGTTACAGGTGCAGCTATTTTTACTTCACTTCCTACTTTCAATGGGAAATGTTTTTTATTTATTGCAGTAAAAAGACTACCGTTAGTTTTACATTCAGAATTTTGGCATCCAATACAAACTTCAATATCAAGAGGCATTGCAGTAACAATGTCTCCAGCAATTTTTACTATTCGAGCTTTTTCTTGCATTCTTATTTCTCCTATTCCTACTCGCCCTGTGGAGGCTCTCCGCAATTAATCTTAACTCGTCTAATTGCAGTACTTTTGCCATCATCATCTAGATCTATAACTAAACCCTGAAGCTCTGGTCGCTGCCAAGCATCTTTTGACCAATCTGGTATTCGACTTAAATATTCTTTAATTTTTGAAGAGGGATCTGTACCAGCTACAGAATCTATACTACCTGTTCGTCCCGCATCAGTTATAACAGCGCATCCACCTGGGAGCACCATTTCATCTGCAGTTTGAACCCGTCCATGAGATCCAATTACTGCAGAGACTTTTCCGTCTGCATGATAAAAGAAAGCAAGCTTTTCGGCAGTTGCGGTTGCATGAAAATCAACTATTATAAAAGGCGTTTCCTGATGCAATCTATCTGCTAACAAGGTAAGGGCTGTAAATGGGTTTTCACCATGAACCCGATTAAAACCGGCTCTGCCGATATACGAAACAACTGCAATTTTTACGCCCCCAACATTTACCAGGCGCCAGCCCCTACCCGGGCTTTCTGGTGGGAAATTCGCTGGACGTATAACATAGGGAATTGTATCTATTCCTTCTACTAGATCTTTTTTGTAAAAGATACAGTCGCCACCGGTAATTATATCTATGCCAAGTTTTCGTAAATATCCGGCATGTTGACGCCCCAAACCCCAGGATCCAGTTACTCCATTTCCGTTGGCTATAACTAGATCAGGCATTTCTGCTTTTTTTAAAGCTGGAAGCGCTGTTTTTATACACCATATTCCGGCTTTTCCTACTATTTCACTTATATATAGAATTCGTATTCCCAATTACTCCCCCGCGATAACCATTAAAGTTAATCTATGCCGAGCTCTTCCAGCAACCGGGTACAGATTTTCATCTGTTCGGTTTTACCTAGTTCACCATAGGTATCTCGAAGATTATACAAGGCTTCGTGAAATTCGGGAATAAGGGAAAGAGCTTTTTCAAAAGATTGGCAGGCTTCCGTATATCGTTTTTGCGAAAACTGTAAAACGCCATAATTATTCCACACACGCCCATTCCCAGGGTCAAACTCAAGAATAGTCATATAACAACTTTCAGCACCTTCGTCTTCTCCAAGTTCATGCTGAATCACACCTAATGTATCAAGATAATCAATTTCGAATGGATGTATTTTCAAAGCCTGGAGCAATGCATTTCGAGCTTCAGTGAGGTTACCAAGAGAGCGATAACTCAAAGCTAAATTAAACCACATTACAGATTTTTGTGGTAAATCCTGATCTGTATTCAAAAGAGCTTTTCGCAAAGAAGCTATGGCTTCCTTATGGTGACCATTTTTTGCAAGGATTACTGCAGAATCATTGAGAAAATCGAGAGTTTCTTCCATAATTATATTTCTTTTTTTTGAGTCAATAATTCGATTTCATCACGCAAGACAGCTGCTCTCTCATAATCTTCAGATTCAAGCGAAAGTTGCAGTTCTTTTTGCAATAAAAGACTTTCAGAAGGTTCTTTCATATCCGATTTACGACTTGCAGAAAAAGATGACAGACTCTCAACAGGAATAGCATTAAGTTGCACTACATCATCGTGAATGTGAACTGGACATTCTATTCGAGCAGATAAACATAGAATATCGGATGGACGCGACTCAAGGCGAATTAAGCGACCATTTTTCTTTATTACTATTCGACACAAATAGGTTCCTGCTCTTATTCCATAAATTTCAACCCTCTCAAGTTTGCCTTCTAGAGAATCGATAGCAGAAAGCAATAGTTCATGAACCATAGGTCGAGGAGCTAAGATATGTGTCATTTCAATTAAAATATTTTGAATATCAGATTCAGATACATATACAGGAAGGACGACATTTGCCTCATCGGGGCGTATAAATACGGCACTTCCCGATTCTGCTTGTGCTATTGACCAAATTTTTGACGGTAAAAATCGTACTGTCTTCATTATATAAGCGTACTACACTGGAACCGAGAAAACAAGGAATGAATGTAAAATTATAAATCTCTTTAGACAGGATCCTCTAACATAGATTCAAACAATCCAGAAATTAATTCTGCAGCGGGATTTTCAGGATATCTTCCTCTAATAGTTAAACACGACTGCTCAATTAACTGAACGCCATATAAACGAGCTTGCTCTATTGCTCCAGAATTTCCAAGCAGCTCTATTACTTCTTCAACTGCAGAGCTAGTAATTCCTTCTTTTTGAGCACGGCGAAAGGAATCTGCAATAAAACTATGATCGTTTTGGTTTTTTTCCAAATGCATAATAAGAGGCAAGCTTTTTTTGCCTTCTACAATATCGTCTCCCCTCTTTTTTCCGGGATTTCCCGAAACGAGATTTCTTACATCGTCGAGAACTTGAAAGCCGACTCCTATTCGAGCGCAGACCTTTCCAAATTCACTTGCTTCTCCCTCATCTTTTCCCGCAGAAAGAAGACCTATTTCACCTGCCATGCGAGAAAGAGTGCCTGTTTTAAGAGTAACCATAGCTTCGTATTCCGAGCGAACCGGAATTTTTACAGGATCCCGATGCCAATGAATATCCATAGCCTGACCTAAATGCAGACGCCTAAGCTCTCGTGAATACACGCGTTGTAACAGTAATTTAAGAAAGTCAGAAGAGGGAAAAGAATTGATAACAGACTGTGCATGAAAATAGAGCCAACTTGCCGAATTTATGGCAGTATCTTCCCCATAAATCAGATGTATAGCAGGCTTTCCCCTTCGCTCGTCACTTGAATCTTCAATATCGTCATGAATAAGACTCGCCGTATGGGCAAATTCAACTAAGGGAGTTAAGGTATAAGATCGATCACCACCCCCAGCTAGTTCAGCAGATAAAACCATAAGCAATGGTCTCCAGCGCTTTCCGCCGCGAAGTAATAAATCTCGGCAAGGAGTGACTAAAGGAGTAATGTGGGCAACACGAACAGCTTCAGGAACAGATGAAAAACTATCTGAGATCCAATCTGCATCAACTATTTGAGGAAGACTTGCTTCCAGAACGGCCTCGATCTTTTCAAGACGCCCTGTATATTCTATATTCATATAGATATTGTATCCGATATCAGATTTCTTGCAAGGGGAACCCATGGCTGTCAATCAAAATTACAAAAAACCAGACTTCTGGAGCAAAAAGGCTTTTTCCGAAGGCTATCCAGCACGATCTGTCTACAAACTCAAAGAAATTGATGAAAAATTTAAATTAATAAAAACGAATACACGAGTCCTAGATTTAGGCGCAGCACCGGGGAGTTGGACAACGTTTGTACTTAGAGCGCTCAACGAAAGTGGCCATATTACCGCCATCGACTTATCTCCTCTTTCTACCGATGTAAAAGGAAATAATCTTACTTTTTTTCAAGGAGATATGTCTTCACCCTCAATTCTTGCAGAAGCAAAAAAACTTGGTCCCTACGATTTAGTCATTTGCGATGCCGCCCCAGCCACAACAGGAAATAGAACTGTCGATACAGCTCGCTCTAGTGGACTTGTTGAACTTGCAATTTATTATGCAGAGCACATGCTCATAACAGGGGGAAACTTTGTCGTAAAAATATTTCAAGGAGGAGACCAACAAGAATATCTAATAAAAATGCGCTCTCTTTTTACTTCGGCTCGAGGTTTTAAACCAACTGCCTGCAGAAATGAAAGCTTTGAAACCTATCTTATTGGCTTAGGAAAAAAATAGGTAATCTTCTAAGTAACTTTTACCGAAAATGTACACAAATGTTCATTCCGATGCTATAGTGGAGAAACGATGAAACTAACGAGACTTATCTGCAGGATTCTTCCTGCGGTTGTTATATGTACGAGCCTAATAATTTCATGTAATTCTAAAGAAATTTCTTTTTCCGAAGTAGATATTCTGCCTACTCTTTCTGAAGAATTTACTGGAATGGGTGGTGCGGACGGAAGGCTCCCTTCTGAACGCCCCGGAATAGAGCAAGAAGATAAAATAGAACAAATAGAACTCTATTACACTACATACACGGTCCAAAAAGGTGATATTGTAGGCGCTATAGCCAAAACACATAACGTGAGCCAAGATTCAATAATAAGCCTAAATAAATTAAGAAACACCAGAACCTTGCAAATTGGTCAAATTTTAAAAATTCCATCTATCGACGGTATTGTATATACAGCTAAAAAAGGTGATACACCAGGAAACATTGCAGATAAATATCAAATTTCACTCGAAAAGGTTGCATTGGTAAATAATATTTCAGATAACACTCTTACACCTGGAGCCCTATTATTTTTGCCAGATGCTAAACTTGACTGGGTAACCATACAAGAAATTAATGGAGATCTATTCCTTAAACCCCTTAAAGGTAGTTATTATATTTCCTCAAGGTATGGTTGGAGAGATAATCCATTTAGCGGATACAGAACATTTCACAACGGAATTGATATGGCTACATCGAGAGGAACTTCCGTGTATGCTGCTCTCGACGGAACCGTTTCTCGCGCAGGATATGACGTTACCTATGGTAATTATATAATAATATCGCATCATTCTGGGTATCAAACCATGTATGCGCATTTAAATACTATTTTGACAACTCGAGGTAAATATGTTACTTCCAGCACCAGAATTGGAACCGTTGGAAATACCGGTCAAAGCACCGGCCCTCACCTTCATTTTACTGTGTATAAAAATAATGCAACTATAAATCCCGCTTCTTTATGGAACTAAAAAAAGGTTTAAGCAAAGCGCTTTATACCAAATTTCTTTACAAAAAAATCGATATTTGATCCAACAAACATTCCGCACCACGTAGTAATTGCCATTCCGCACATAAGATAAAAAGGAATAGAA
>DATFIA010000255.1:0-3421 GCA_035270545.1 Treponemataceae bacterium | reverse complement strand
GAATTTTCAAAACTAATAAAACGCTCTTTTTTCTCAGATATTATTGAAAGGTTAAAAAGTCCCTTGGTTATTCAACTCCTCATTATCGCAATCGTCTCTGCTATCCTTGGAGAACTCGTGTCGGCAATCATTGTTGGGTTTATGATCGCACTAAGCGTGGGGCTTTCATACATCCTCGATCATAAATCGAACAGAGAAGTAGAATCCCTCGGTAAGCGGGTTCAGTCGAGAACTTCTGTTCTTCGCGACGGAGAAGAAACAGAAAGGAGTATTTCTGAAGTCGTACCTGGCGATATTGTACTTCTACACGCTGGTTCTATAATTCCCGCAGATGTTCGCCTAGTAGTGGCTAAAGATTTTTTTGTAAGTGAGTCCTCTCTAACCGGGGAATCTATGCCAGTTGAAAAAGTATCAATAAAAAAAGAAGAAACCGTTGTTTCTGCCACAGAACTTCCAAATGCGTGTTTTATGGGTACCTCTGTTACGAGTGGAACTGCGCACGCACTTGTAATAAATACGGGCACGAAGACGCTCTTTGGAGCAATCTCGGTCAAATTGGGTGAAAAACGTGAAGAATCAAGTTTTGATAAAGGAATTCGCTCGTTTACCTCCTTAATGATTCGTTTTATGCTTGTCTTGGTCTCCTTCGTTTTCATAATAGTCGGGCTTACCAAGGGAAATTGGTTTCAAGCCCTCCTTTTTTCACTTTCAGTGGCAGTAGGTCTAACACCTGAGATGCTTCCAATGATTGTGACTGTAAACCTTGGAAAAGGCGCTCTTGTTATGGCGAAGAAAAAAGTCATTGTTAAGAAGCTTCCTTCTATTCAAAACCTTGGTGCAATCAACATTCTTTGCACAGACAAAACAGGTACGCTCACTCAAGATCGCGTTGTTCTCGAACATCACGTTGATATTCTTGGTAACTTGAGCGACGAAGTTTTGAACTATGCGTATCTCAATAGTTTCTATCAAACAGGATTACAAAATCTGATGGATCGGGCGGTTATAGAATTTGCGAATTTAGAGGTAGGAAAATGTGCACTTGTCGATGAATTACCCTTCGATTTTCAGCGAAGACGAATGTCTGTAGTCGTCAATTATGAGGAAGACAACGTACTCATTTGTAAGGGTGCTGTTGAGGAGATGTATAAATGTTGTACTCAATATCAAATCGACGAGGAGATTTACCCACTAATCGAAATGATTCGCCCCGATCTTTTTGAAGAAGTTGACAAACTTAACACAGAAGGATTCAGAGTTCTTGGAATTGCGTATCGTGAATTTTTAGAAGATAAAAAAATATTTACCGTTGAAGACGAAAGTCAACTCATTCTTCTGGGCTACATTGCATTTATGGATCCACCTAAAGATTCGGCGATGGAAGCGATCAAACTTTTAAATGGAGCTGGCGTCGCAATAAAAGTACTAACCGGGGACAACGGGCTTGTAACGCAAAAGGTTTGCCATGATGTTGGAATCGACGCTAGTCATATAGTAAAAGGCTCTGAACTCGAACAATGCACAGCAGAAGAATTTTCGCGCACAGTGAAGGAGCAATCTGTATTCGTTAAGTTAACCCCTTCGCAAAAAGAGAAGATCGTAAAGGAACTCAGATTTCAGGGTAACGTTGTCGGATATTTGGGAGACGGTATTAACGATACAACAGCGCTCAAGGCCGCAGATGTTGGAATCTCTGTAGATTCTGGTGTAGACGTCGCAAAAGAGTCTGCAGATATAATCCTTCTGGAAAAAAGTCTCCTTGTTCTTCATCAAGGAATTATGGAAGGGCGAAGGATATTTGTAAACATCTTAAAGTATATCAGAATGGGTTCGAGTTCCAATTTTGGAAACATGTTAAGTATTGTTGGGGCCTGTTCTATCCTTCCCTTTCTTCCAATGAAGCCTCTTCAAATACTCGTAAATAACCTGCTCTACGATTTTTCCCAAACAGGAATTCCAATGGACAGTGTCGACCCCGAACAAATAGTTAAACCCATTCAGTGGGATATTAAAAACATAAAAAGATTCATGCTTTTTATAGGTCCCATGAGTTCAATTTTTGACTATGCAACCTTCGCACTCATGTGGTTTTTTCTCAATGCAAATACAGTTGCAAATGCTTCTCTTTTTCAAACAGGCTGGTTCGTTGAATCGCTTTTAACTCAGACATTAATCGTTCACATAATTAGAACTCGACGCATACCATTTATCAAAAGTCGCGCTTCCGCCCCTATGATGTTTACGACTCTCACTATAATGGGTGTTGCTGTGTGGATTCCTTATTCACCCTTTGCAAAATTTTTAGATATGGTCCCACTGCCTGGAGTATACTGGATATGGATTACTGGATTCCTACTACTCTATTCAATTTTAACACACAGAGTTAAAAGATGGTTTATAAAACGATTTGAAGGAGAATAAGCTATGGATACCATACTTGATGCATTACAAGAAGGACGACTTTTTGAATTGCCAGAAAATGACAAACAACATTCGCTCCAGTTTTTAGCCCATATTATAGAAGCCTTTCCCCATATACCCCCTGGAATTGATATAGTCGGAAATATTTTGAACCGTGAGAAAGCGACAAACACAGCCTTAGGAAAAGGCTGGGCATGTCCACACGCGCGTGCCGATTTTGAGGAAGACCTTATGTGTGTTGTTGGATGGAGTCCAACAGGAATAGAGTATGGAGCCCAAGATAGTAAAAAAGTTTCTATTATTATCATGTATTTTGTCCCAGCTAACCAACGAAACCATTTTCTCCGCGAAATTTCTATTATAACGAAAATATTAATATCAGCTCCAGAAATAACCAAAATTGACTCAATTACAAATCTCAATGGAGTGCGTAACTACCTCCTAGATTTAATCTCCGGAACTAAGGGAACAGAGGGCTCAGACACACGCGCAAAAATGATCAAACTTCAAGCTAAATCGACTCTGCCAACACAACCAATAGGTGATCTCTCATCATTAATTATAGAACCGCTTACGATTATTGTAACTCCGGGACTCAAGGCGACAGTATTAACCCAAAACGCTGACCTCCTGTCTTTATTTCAGGAAACTGATGAAATAGCTAAGCAAATTGAGGTTGAGGGTTCATATCAAAATAGCATATGGCGCATTATGCTCAGACATACGATTACCTACCAAGGAAATAACCTCCTCTATGAATGTATAGCGGTTTCAGATACACGAACCGTTTCTATAAAAAAGTGAAAAAATAGTGATAAAATCTTTCTATCTTTAATCATACATATAACGCTTATATAGTGCTAAATAAAACTTGCATACACCACAGATAGCGTGTATATTTATTCTTGAAATGCAAATAGAGGAGTAAAAAGTGATTATTGTTAAACGCACTGGAAACGGCGAAGAATATCGTCGAGAAAAAATATTACGGGCAATACAA
>DATFIA010000254.1:0-14947 GCA_035270545.1 Treponemataceae bacterium | reverse complement strand
ATACATTCTTTGAGTCCGAGAAAAAACGGGCCTTTTGTGGCGATTAACTGCGGAGCCTTGCCAGAAAGTCTTCTTGAGTCTGAGCTTTTTGGTTATAAAAAAGGTGCGTTTACTGGAGCCGACAAAGATAAGCTGGGTCGTTTTGCGCTAGCTGAAGGTGGTACTCTTTTTCTCGATGAGATTGGAGATATTTCACCAGCTTTGCAGGTTAAACTGTTGCGCGTTTTGCAGGAAAGGGAGTATGAACCTCTTGGAGCGACGGCGGTTGTAAAAGCAGATATTCGCCTAATTTCAGCTACAAATAAAGATTTACTTGAATTAATAGAAGAGGGAACCTTTAGACGGGACTTATTATACCGCATTAATGTAATACAGTTGGTTCTCCCAACCTTAAAAGAACGTCCTGAAGATATTCCAGAACTTGCTGCAGGTTTTCTTTCTACTTACAGCGAAAAAATGAATAAAAAAATTGAGAGCTTTTCTTCTGAGGTTTTTTCCCGCTTTTTTGCCTATGACTGGCCTGGAAATATTAGAGAACTTGAAAATGTAGTTGAGCGAATGGTGGTTCTTTCTCAGGGCCCTGTGTTGGGTAAAGATTTGCTTCCTCCTGAATTAACCTCTGCTTTAGCGAGAGGGGGAGACCAATTTTCTGATTCTGATGCGGCTGTGCCGGAAGTTACTCGGGTTCGAGACGAAGCTGAAAAAGATTGTATTATTGCTGCCTTGGAAGCTCATGATTGGAAGCGAGCAGATACTGCCGCAGCCCTCGGAATGGATAAGTCTACTCTATGGAGAAAAATGAAAAAACTTGATATTTCTAAGGGGTCTATTACATGAAAATCAACGTACTGCCTGTTATTGTTTTTTCTTCCGCTCTTATACTTTTTTCTTGTGCTACAAGTTCTGTCTCTAAAAAAGAAGGAGCTTTGGAAGATTTTGTTGCGGAATTCTCTGAGATTAATGTGGATACCCTTGATGAAGAGAAAGTCTCTCCAGTAATGGTAGAGGAAATTCTGTGGAGAATTGAGAGCGAAGAGGTTCGGTATCCAGATGGAATGCTTTCCGGTTCTATAAAAAACGAGTGGGACGATGAAGGATTTGAGATTTCGCAGGAAACATATGATGGAAAGGGTCGATTGGTTAGTAGATATACGTTTAATAATCGCACTCCTTTTCAAGTAGAAATTATTCAACATTCTGCAGCTGGTGCCCCGGTTTCAAAATCAATTAGGACTTTTACAGATTCCCTTGTGGTCTCAGAGATTCAAATGAAAATTTCTGGAGAAGAACTCTCGAGAGAAGAAACTGAGTATGATAGTGAAGGAAATAAGATTCGCTTTGAGGTTTCCTCGGCCTCGGGAAATAGTATTTCTACTGAGTATATATATGCAAATGGTAGCCTTTCAGAAATTGTAGTTAGAGATACCTCTGGCCAGCAAATAAAGCGATTTGGTTTTAGCTATAATAATGTGGGAATTCTGGAGAAAGAAGAGGAATTTGACTTGAAAGACCGCCTTGTGGCCGGTATTGTGTATACAAACGAGAACGGGTTTTTCGTTAAAGAAGTAAAGAAAAATGCGACTGGCGGAATTCTTTCGAGCGTTGAATATATAAATGATACCTACGGGAATCCCGTGGAAACAAGATATTTTGACCGAAAGGGTCGGCTTAAAGAATTGAAAGTGACAGTATTGAAGTCATTTACTCGTCTTAAACCGCAAAAATAGGGTAAGGAAGCTTTTATTATAATGAAGAAAATTTTAATTTTACTATCTATGGCCATTTTTGGTGCTTTATGGGTATTACCCGTTTTTGCTATCAATGAAAATGTTGTTGTATGGGAAAATATGTACGAAATTGCCCAAAGCGATGCCGAACGCCTTGAAGTTGTAAAAAAGATTACAGAATTCAAGGATAGGGAATTTGCTCCTGTGCTTCTTTCTGCCCTTGAAGATTTAGTTTCGACACAAATCGAAAATGGACCATCGAATGAGCAGTATGCACGGAATCAGCTTGCGCTCCTTATTGTTCGCGAACTTGGAGAACTTAAATCTTTAGAAGCAGATGAGTCTGTGTATCGTGTTTATAAGGAAGTAAAAGAGCCTATTCTTAAAGCATCTGCTGCTGTAGCTCTTGGGAAAATGCGTGCGAGCAGTTATGCTAAATATTTATCTGCCGATCTTGCCTCTACCAATTTAGCACCTATTGCCTCTATTGCGAGGAATCAAGAAATAATTGCCCTAGGTCTTGTTCAAAGTCTTGAAGCAATGCGGGATCCCGTTGGCTATGAAGCTGTTTTTCTTGCTTCTTTGAGTTGGTATTCTGCTTCTTCTCGTGTAAAAGAGACTGCGAAGGCTGCTTCTTTGACCATGGTAGACGACCCCGTAGATAGTTTGCTTGTAGTGTTAGAGCAAAATCCTGATACAGATATAAAAATTGCAGCTCTTGAGACTGCTATTGCCTCTAAAGCATCTACGACAAAAAAAATTACTATTTCTGCTGCGGCTTTACGGCTTGGTCTCGACCGTCTTCCAACGGATCTCCCTGGGAAAGTAGCCCTTTCTAAGCTTCGCAATAATGCTCTTATCGCCCTTGCGCGACTTCAAGATCATTCACCAGAAAACGTTGCCTTGTGTATAGAAGTTGTACAAAGAGATAAAAAAGATGATGCAAGCCTTCCAGAAACCCTTAATTCTTATGTCGCTCTTGGGGTGAATGGCAGTGATCCAGCCGCAACTTTTTTGGCAGAAAAACTGACTCGCTATAATGAGATGCAAAAGAGTGATGGTAATACTCCACGTGATAAAACGTTAATTCGTCAGATTATTACGAGCATGGAAATATCAAAAAATCCCTTAGTAAAAACTTCCCTTACTCAAGCTCAGTTTGTTGGTCATGATAATGGAATTATTCGGATGGCAGAAGAATCTCTTTCTCGGTTAAAAAAATGATGAGAGTAGAATGATGGAAGGCGAAAAATATAGACAGGGACCGGTTGTTGTTCGGTTTGAAGATGTTTCTTTTTCATATACCCGGGTTCCTGTTCTTCACGATGTTGGCTTTCATATTCATGAAAATGAGTTTGTTGCCTTCGTTGGTCCAAATGGTTCGGGAAAGTCTACAATATTAAAACTCCTTTTAGGACTAGAGCGTCCATCATCTGGCTCCATTAGCTTATTTGGCCAAAGCGTTCGCTCCGGTCTTTCACATGTTGGATATGTTCCACAACACGCAGATTATGACCCTTCTTTTCCTGTTTCTGTTCGTGAAGTTGTTACTATGGGGCTTCTTAAACCCTTTTCACGGCAAAAAAAAGCAGAGGACAATATTGCGGTAAATGCTGCAATGGAACTCGTAGAAATTGAAGACCTCGCATCTCGCCCCTATTCTGCCCTTTCTGGAGGTCAGCGACGCCGTGTATTGGTTGCTCGCTCTCTCGCCTCTAAACCTCGTCTTTTGGTCTTGGATGAGCCCACTACAAATATGGACGTTGAAAGTGAATCTCGTTTATTTCATACCCTTGGTCAATTAAAGGGAAATACTACTATTGTTATTGTTACTCACGACTCAGGGTTCGTTTCTGGTTTAACTGATGTTGTGCTCTGTGTTGGAAACGATTCAGGAGATGGTTGTGGACGCACTGTTGTTCGCCATCGTACTGAACCAGCTCCAGGAAGTGCTTCTACCTTATATGGTGGAAATGCTCTTCAAGTTCGCCACGATGAGTCTCTTCCAGATAGCTGGTGTTGTGGGGAAAAAAACAATGAGTAATTTTTTTACAGCCCTTGTAGATCCTGACTTTTCTTTTTTACGAAATGCCCTTCTTGCCGGATTGCTTTCTTCAATTCTTTTTGGTGTTCTTGGTTCTGTTGTTACTGTTAAACGAATTGCGGGTCTTGCTGGAGCTATTTCTCATGCCGTCCTTGGTGGTATTGGTATGGCCCTCTTTTTTTCTGCTACCGGAATAATTCCCGGTCTAACTCCAATGATGGGTGCAATAGTTTTTGCCCTACTTGCCGCCCTTATAATTGGTTTTGTTTCTCTGCGCTCTAAACAAAGAGAAGACACCGTAATAAATGCTATTTGGGCTATAGGTATGAGTATTGGTGTGCTCTTTATGGCAAAAACACCGGGCTATACCGATCCTTCCAGCTATCTTTTTGGCAATATTTTGCTTGTATCACCGGCCGATCTCTGGCTTCTTTTTGTATTAGATATTGTCGTTGTTTTTTTAGTGTGGAGATTTTATCCGCAGCTTGAAGCATCTTCGTTTGACGAAGAATTTGCTCGGGTTCGGGGCCTTCGCACAGATATAATTTTCTTAATTATTTTGTCTATTACTGCAGTTTCTGTCGTTTTGCTACAGACCTTTGTTGGGGTTGTTATGGTAATTGCCATGCTGACCTTGCCTGCAGGAACCGCTGGTTTTCTGGCTAAAAATCTTGCAGGAATGATGTTTTTTGCCTGTCTTTTTTCTATTTTATTTTCTGTTGTTGGACTTGCCGCCAGCTGGACTTTTGATACTCCTTCCGGGGCCCTCGTGGTTGTGATTGCCGGAGCTGTTTTTTTAGGTTCTTCGGGTATTCAGTTGTTAATAAAACGATTGCGAAATAATAGAAAAGATTCTCATGGATGTTAATGTTATTGGGATAACTAGAAAGGCTAGCCGAAAATCTTTGTTTTTACTAAGCCTTTGCTACGTAACGTTTTTCTTGTATGCATCGTGTACAACTGTTCCCGTTTCTTCTCCACAACCATCTGTTGAACCCTCTGTAGAAACTGAATACCTTTCTAGTCCTTTAGATAAACATATATGGATACCTGTTGCTACCGGCCTTAGTCTTGCCCAGAGTTTTATAGAAGACCCTCCTTTAGCCGTTTACTGTCTTCGTGTAGATTTAGAGAATCCTCATGTTTCCGTCGAAGTTATTTCCACAGAAGGAATTCCAACCCTTAGGAGAACTTCTACAATTGTTCGAAAATATGCTCTTGTTGCGGCGGTGAATGCTTCTCCCTTTTCTCCTGTGCAACTTTTTGAAGGGAAGCATGCTTATATAGCTGGCCTTTCGGTTACCAATGGCAGGGAGATCTCTCCTCCTTCTAAAAAATATGCGGCAATCGTTTTTGAATCTAATAACCATGCTCGTGTTCTTTCTGCGTCTCAAGCAGCTCTTTGGAAACCTGGCCCCTTGGATCATGGCTGCGGGGGCTTTTCCCTTTTACTTCAAAATTCTGTTGTGACCTCCGCTGAATTTGAGAATGTGTTTGATTCAGTTAAGGCTCCAAGAACTGCAGCGGGAACAAACGAAAATGGCCGGTATCTGTATCTTATGGTAATAGATGGTAAAAAAAGAGGCTATTCTGTTGGAGCAACATTTTATGAAACGGCTCAGTGGATTGCTTCTTTTGGCGCTACTGATGCCCTAATGCTAGACGGAGGTGGCTCTTCCACCCTGGCTCTTCGCAATGAAAATGGCAAGGTAAAACTAATAAACACTCCGGTTCAGGGAGCCATTCCGTGGATTGAAAGACCAGTTGCAAATCATATTGGAATACGCCTTACAGAGCCCTGAAAAAAGATACGAAACACGTTAATAATTTGACAGCTTACTATTCCAATCGTATATTAAAATAATGAGTATTATACAAATGTTATTGGCAAGCCTTGTAGCAAATGGCATATTTTTTATAATCGCCTTGCTTTTGAAGACAGACGTGTTTACGGATATCACGTACAGCATGACTTTTGTCATCCTTACGCTGTTTCTTTACCTTACCTCCGGCAAGACAGATATATTGCAATTAATGACAGCTATTTGTGTCGTGCTTTGGGGCTTTAGGTTAGGTGGGTATCTTTTATGGAGAATTATTCACATAAAAGTAGATCATCGGTTTGATGATAAAAGAGATAGTTTTATTCGATTTGGTTCTTTTTGGCTTTTACAGGCTGTCGCAGTATGGGCTGTAATGTTAAGTGTCTACGGTATTATTAATAGACCGGGAATGGATACAATACCTTGGTACTTCTTTGCAGGTATTCCTTTTGCCCTCCTTGGACTTCTTATAGAAACTGTCGCCGACTTACAAAAATATAAATTTAAGTCGAGCCCTGAGGGCAAGGGCGCCTTTATGCGCACTGGTATATGGAAATATTCGAGACATCCAAATTACTTTGGCGATATGCTTTTTTGGTGGTCAATATCTTTCCCTGGAATTTTCTTTTTTAAGGGTTTTGAATTCCTTTACTTTCTGGGACCTCTTTTTATAAGCCTTCTTTTACGTTTTGTTAGCGGTGTGCCTTTACTAGAAAAATCGAGTCAAGCAAAATGGGGTGATGATCCTGAGTTTCAGGAATATCAAAAAACAACCTCCTTGGTAATTCCATGGTTTAAGAAAAAGGCTTAACGTAAGTATGTTTTTATTTGTGCTCGCGTTGCTTCTTTCTGCCCTCGCAGGAAGTATTCCATCTGCCTATATTGCGGGAAAAGTAGTTTTAAAGGAAGATATCCGCACCTTGGGAAGCGGCAATGCGGGGGCAACAAATGTTCTTCGGGTTATGGGTCTTAAAGCGGCCCTTCCTGTTTTTTTTGTAGATTTTTGTAAGGGTTTTATACCTGTTTTATGTATTGTATTTTTTGGTAGTAACGGCTGGCCTCTGTCGCCCCTTCATACGGCTTTAATAGCAGGAGTCCTTTCTTTTCTTGGTCATGTGTATTCCCCTTTTATAGGCTTTAGGGGTGGAAAAGGTATGGCTACAGGGGCTGGAGTTTTTTCGGCCTTAGTTCCTTTTTCCTCTCTCGTGTGCCTTTTCTTTTTTTGTTTGGTTTTTTTTATATCTCATAAGGCTTCATTAGCATCTCTTGCAGCTTCTGTTACGCTTCCTTTTGCCTATATTGGGATAGTAATTATACGCGGGAATGTTTTAGATCCTTTTCTTTTAACTGCAAGTATCATTGTACCCTGCGTCGTTATTATTCGACATAGGAAGAATATTATAAATTTACTGAAGGGCGAAGAGCGCCCTCTTTTTTGAGGAGTGTACGTAATGGCAGAAGTTCATGCCCTAAACGGTTTTATTTTATACAATAGTTTTCTTTCAGGCTATGAAAGTCTCTCTTCTAAGCGAGATGCCTTAAACGCCATAAATGTATTCCCTGTTGCAGACGGCGACACTGGAAGCAATATGGTTTCTACTTTATACACGACAATAAGATCTCCACGGGTGAGTAGATCTCTTTCTTCAACTCTAGCAAGTCTTGCCGACAGGGCTCTCTCCGGAGCTCGTGGAAATTCAGGTATCATTCTTGCTCAGTATTTAAATTCACTTGCAATCGAATGTTCGAATCGGGAAACCATGACAACAGAAGAATTTGGGCAGGCCTTGATAAATGCTTCTGTTGGAACACGAAAAGCTGTGGAAACTCCTCGAGACGGCACACTTATAACCCTTTTAGATGTGTGGTCTGGAGAAATGTACCGCTTAGGTCGACTTGCTCATGACTTTAATGATGTTTTTGTAAAAAGTCTCGATCTTGCTCGAGTCGCTTTGGAAAAAACACGCGACCAGCTAGAAGAATTGCGTAAAGCTCAGGTGGTAGACGCTGGAGCTTCAGGTTTTGTATCTTTTCTTGAAGGAATAGCAGTAATGATTCTTTCAGGTGTTGTTCCTCAAAGACCTCAAACAGATTTGAGCGAAGAAGCTGAATCTGATCATATTCACGATATTCCTGTATCTTCAGATACTATTACGTATCGCTACTGTACCGAGGCTCTTGTCCTTCGTCCTATAGACTCACCTGTTTTGGCGAGTGATATTCATGAAAAACTGAGAGAACTCGGTGACTCTCTTATAGTAACGAATGGTAAAACACGAACTAAATTACATATTCACACAGACAAACCTTCGCAGTTTTTTTTCCTCTTGCGAGAGGCTGGTACCATAGAAGAGCAAAAAGTTGACGATATGCGCTCTCAATTTAATTCGGTTCATCACCCTGTATCTAAAATTGCCATAGTAACCGACTCAATAGCTGATATTCCGAGCGAAATGATAGATTCTTTACGAATTCACGTTATTCCGCAAAAAATACTTTGGGGTAAAGATGAATATCTTGACCGCCTTACCATAACAGGAGACACGTTTTATCCCTATCTCGATGAGAGATCCGACTATCCTAGTAGTTCTGTTCCAGATATTAAACGTGTCTCTCAAGTTTTCTCTTGGCTTTCTTCACATTATGACTCAATTATTGCGATACCCGTTGCGAAGGCATTAAGTGGAACCTGTCAAGTTTTTGAATCGGCTGCTGTACCTTTAAAGTCAAAAGGGTATCCTATAAGCATTGTAGACAGCAGGCTTAATTCAGCTGCCCAAGGGTTAACCGTTCTTTCGGCAGCTCAACAAGCTGCCGATGGCGGCTCCCACGAGGAAATTCTCGAGCGTTTACAGACTACTATTGCTGGGGCGAAAATTCTTGTCGGAGTTGATACCTTTAAATATATGGTGAGGGGAGGGCGGGTGAGTGTTCTAAAAGGTGCTATTGCGTCTTTCGTGAACTTGAAGCCAATAGTTTCGCTCGATTCAACTGGAAGGGGAACAGCTTTTGGCGCCTCGTTTTCTTCAAAAAGTAGTCTAGCTAAAATTCTTTCTCACGCAAAAAAAGATATTTCTCGCATTCAAAAATGGGCGGTGGTTCATGCTTCTTGTCCAGAAAAAGCTGCTGCCTTTGCTCTAGAAGTTTCACGTGTCCTTGGCAGCGAGCCCGAATATATAATGGAGATATCGCCGCTTGTTGGAATACATGCGGGAATAGGTGCTGTAGCGTTAGCTTGGATCTAATAGGGAGAAGCTGTGTCTGAGTGCACAGCGCTCTTGGCTTTTCTGGCTTGCACCGGCTGGCTTATGTCCGCCGTGCAAGCTCGGACCTCTTTTCTTAATATCCGAGAGATTCACCAACAATTATGACGGTAAAATCGCTTAAAGATGGGCGGCGTTTAATAATAGAATACACGCGACAAATACGAGTTTCGCTTTTGCAGTCAGTACAAGTACCATTTACTGTGCATGGGTTTCCTGTAGCAAGACGCTTGTTATTCATAGGAGCTGCCTGAAATTCTAAGCGTTCCTGAGCTTCAGTAATGTTTCGAACAATTTTATTATAACCAACAACTACAATGGTTTTTTTAGGACCAAAGGAAAGAGCTGCAACTCTATTCCCTATACCGTCTATGTTAAGAATTTCACCATTAAGGGTAATAGCATTTACACTCGAAACAAAAACATCGCATGTAAGTTGTGCCCTCATAATATCATATCTGGCTTCCTGGCTTAAATCTTTTACCCCATGATCTAAGATTCTTGCTCCAACTGCGGTAATACGATCTGTCATATTGAGGGATTTAATCGTCATTGAACCACCAAAACCAACACTTGCACCCGATTTAATCTGAGCTACAATATAGTCAGTAGCCTGAGCAGATGTAGATACATAGTGAGCATCGAAACCATTTTTTTTCAGAGCGGCACAAGTTGTCTCTCCAAGAGCCGAAGCATGCCATAATTCAGTTGTTGTCATTAAGTCCTCCGTAAACATATCTTATGTTTGAATTGTAATCGGGTTTCATGGGTAATACAAGCAAGGCCTTACGACTTCTGTTTCTCCTCTGTTTTTTTTTATGTACATAAACTATAGTTAAAAACCTCTATGAATAAATTTATTACATTCTTTGTGTTGTTTTTAGGTGTTGCAAGCCTTTTTCTAGAATGGGGTTTTACCTCAGCTTCTCATATCTTTTTAATTACTAATCTCATAGATTTTATGATCGTTTTTTTGTCAGTTGGCCAATTAATTGCAGAAATTAGAAAAAGTCGACACCCACTAATCTATATAAAGAGAAACTTTCTTCCTATTATTTTTCTTGTCTTTTTTGTCGCTTTTTTTAGTGTGAGTAAAGGACTACAGTTCTTTGGAAATGGAATAGGATTGGCTTACTTAAGTGGTATTATAGTCTTTAGAAATATTTTTATTCTATTAAAAATATTTACACGATTCCAAAAGTTCAGTGTATTTTTTCAAAACATTGTGACTCATCCGTCTCAAACCATTGTATTCAGTTTTATAATGGTTATTTTTACTGGTACTCTACTTTTAGTCATGCCCTTTTCTTCTGCTTCAAACGAACCAATTCCGCTTATAGATAGTTTGTTTACTGCCACTTCTGCTGTTTGTGTAACTGGTCTTGCAATCTTCGATACGGGTACAAGGTTTAGCCTTATTGGACAAATAATAATTATTACCCTTATACAGATTGGTGGCTTGGGAATAATGCTTTTGTCCTTTTCGGTTATCTTTTTATTTAAGCGCTCTCTTTCTCTCGAGGATAAGCTCTTGGTTTCATATATGGTAAATGAAGAAGACTTAGGAAAAATTCGAGGAATGGCAAGTCGTATTATTTCTTCTACCTTTTTTCTAGAAGCCTGTGGTGCCCTCATTCTTTTTTTTACAATGAAGACGAATTCTTCTTCTTTGTGGTATCGCCTTTATAATGCAGTTTTTCACTCTGTGTCTGCTTTTTGTAATGCCGGCTTTTCTCTTAACAGTGATAGTCTTCAAAGTCTTTCATCTCCACTTTCTTTGTTTACTATTGGATTCCTTATAGTCCTAGGTGGTATTGGTTTTTCAACTATTTTTGATACCCGATCATGGATTAAAACGCGAATACAAAATCTTTGGGGCAAAGAGAAAAAGACAAGTTTATCGTCAAATACAACCCTTGTCCTTCGCTATACTATAATACTTTTGATAGGTGGTACTTTTCTTTTATATTTTACTGAACATGGAAACACCTTATTGACCATGAATGTTGGCTCTCAATATCTACATGCCTTTTTTCAATCAATTACAATTAGAACAGCGGGTTTTAGTTCTCTCCCATTTGAAAAACTAGGAAATTCAACGTTAATTGCAATGATGTTCTTTATGTTTATTGGCGGTGCTACGGGAAGTACGGCTGGTGGTATAAAAGTAAATACCCTTGGCGTTATCATTGCATATTTTTACTCCTATTTTAAAAAAAATGATGATACAATAATACGAAATGCTCGAGTCGAACATACCATTGTCATTCATTCGTTTTTGCTTTTTTTTATTGGAATTTGCATTGTAAATTTTGCGGCATTTATTTTGTCCTTTACAGAAAATATGGGTTATATTTCTGTTTTATTTGAAGTTGTATCTGCTTATGCTACGGTAGGTCTTTCTACAGGCATTACCGCTGCATTAAGTTTTGCTGGAAAAATTGTAATTATTTGTTTAATGTTTTTTGGCCGCCTTGGCCCATTAACGATACTTGCAGCTGCCGCGAGTGGAGTGAGAACCTCGCTTGGGTATCGCTACCCTCGAGCAGACATTCATATAGGATAAAGGAGCGATTTTATGGAAAAAACATATGCAGTTCTCGGTCTTGGCTCTTTTGGGCGCCAGATATGCTTAACCCTCATGGAGAAAGGGGTAACTGTTATAGCTATAGATAATAATCAGCTTTTGGTAGACTCGGTTCGCGATCAAGTTACTAAGGCTATTGTGGCAGACGTAACAGACGAGGCTTCTCTTAAAAGCTTAATGCTCGGTGATGTTGATGGAGCAATAGTTGCGATAGGAGATAATGTTGAGGCGAGTATTCTCGCTACAACAATTTTGAAGGAATTAAACGTACCTTATATTGCTGCTCGTGCAATATCTGTATTACATGAGAGGGTATTAAAAAAAATAGGGGCTGATGTTGTTCTTAATCTTGAACTAGAAAGCGGTATGCGTCTTGCGCGAAAACTTGCCGCTCCCGATATTCTAGATCGTATTCCTATAACAAGCTATTTGAGTCTTGTTGAAGCCTTCTTACCTTTTCCTTTTATAGATTATTCCGTAGAAAAACTGAGATTACGAGAGACTTATCATATTCAGCTTGTATTGGTTAGACGCCCAGAATTAAGTATTGATGAATTGGGAAATCCACAGAGGACAGAATCTCATTTGTTTCCAGATACTTCGTTAGTTCTTGCAAAAGGGGATGTGTTACTTCTTTTGGGTTCTGAAAAAGATATTGAAGAATTTATCCAAGAAGGTATCTCAAAATGATATTGGTTAAACGTAGATTTATTATTTTCTTAATGATTTTTACCACAGTATTGTTAGGTCTTGGAGGCTTTGCTTCTTGGTCAATTCTTATGCAATCTGTTGCAATGGATCCCTTACGAATAAAATATCTTGGGGAACAAATTTTATTTATTGCAATTATTGCGGTCTGTGTAAATAGTAGTTTTTTCATTTTTATACTTATAAAGAGTCTTTATTTTTCTCGTGAGTTAACAAAACAAGTAAAACTCAGTCGTTCGAGTAATTATTCACCAATTTCTGCTCTGCGGAAACTGGGAAAAACAGGCGCCCAAATTGCAGAAATACTCTATGAGCTCAATGTTTTAAGTGAAAAAAAATCTATAAAGATTGGATCTTTACATGCCTTAAGTACTGCTCTTCTTAATTTAAATGAAAAGAAAATGATTATTCTCTCTTCGAGAGGTATAATACAGTATGTAGGTGAAATGTTCCTTAAAGAATCTGGACTCCAGAAATCTGAATGTGAAGGAAAACCCATAGATAGTGTTTTGGCTTTTCCAGATATTATTGAAGAAGTTGCAAAGATTTTTGATACAGTAGAAGAAATACATAATAAAGAAAAAGGTTATCTTCTTTCTCCGGTATTAAATCACAAAAAAATTCCTGTTTTTGTCTTGTGTGTTTTTGAAAAAAGAATTACCGATTTTGTTGATATTCAACACGCATTAAAGAAAAGCGCCGTTCAAGATAGGCTGGGCTCTTTTTTTGAAAAAAGCTATTCAGATCTTTCTTCGTTTTTTAGTCGAAAAAAAAACCGTAAAGACAAAGAATAAAATGTAATTTTTAAAAAAGTAGATCGGCACCAATTTGACTGCCTCTTGTTGGTTTGGTCTATTAAGCTGAGAGGAGTATGTATATGGCTAATCAAAAAGATGTTGCAAAACTTGCAGGGGTTTCAACTGCTTCGGTTTCTCGGTATTTGGCAGACCCTGAATCTCTTGGTGGTAAAAACCGTAAAAAAATACAAAAAGCTATTGAAGAACTTAATTACAAAGTAGATACCGCTGCTCAAACATTGAAAACAGGGAGAACACATCATATATGTATTATGATTCCAGGCTCCGCTCCTTTTTATTGGGTTTTAATACAGAGTATTCAACAGCGCCTCAGTGAAGAAGGCTTTTATAGTAGTGTTATTTTTACACGTCAAATTGATCCAGGAATGCCATTTAATAATACGCTTGTAGAAAAATTTATTTACTCAAATCAAATTGAAGCTTTTATTTTATTTCCATTATTACGAGATCATGATAGAGACTTAGCTGAACGAATTTCAAAACTTCACGAAAATCTTCTTATTATAGATAATGTACCCACGGGTGAAAAAACGCCCTATATTCTTTTTGATAACTATGGGGCTGGGAAACTTGCTGCAAAAGAATTCCTTTCCAAGGGGCATACAAAAATTCTTTTACTAACAGGGGAAGATTTTTTCCAATCGAGTGTTGATCGTACAAAAGGTTTTTTAGATGGTTTAGCAGAAGAGGGAGTAAACCTTTGTGAAGATAATATCATTAAGTCGAGTTTTACCGCATCTCTTGCCTTTCCTCATTTCATCAATACTATTTTTCCAGAATTTACGGCAGTATTCGCTGCAAACGACACTACTGCACTTGCGTTTATTAAGGCTATGAAATTTAAAGGTCTTTCGTGCCCAGAAAATTATGCAATTATTGGTATAGATAATAACGTCGAATTTACGCCGTATTCGTCTCCGTCTTTGACTAGTTTTGAGCAGCCTACATATGATGCAGGAATAAAGGCCGCAGAACTTGTTTTGGCCATGATTGAAAAGAAAGAGGTTCCGCAAAAAACACTTTTTCCTCTAAAATTAATTAAACGAGAATCTTTTAATTAGTTTTTAATAAGGTAAGCGAAAAGAGAAAGCCTCGACGAGGGAGAAGCTCTTGCAGGATATAATCACTCGTCGGGGCTATCTTAAAAAATTACGCTATTTTGTATTAGAAACGGTAGCCAAGATCAAGAGTAATTTCGTATCCACTGGCTGCTTTATAATCTTTGTTTCCAGCTTGAACTGAATATTGCTCGTACCCCCCACCAAGGGTTGCACTGAAGTTGCCACTGAGGAACTGTGTTAAACCACCGGTAAAGCGAATGGCTGTAAATGGATCTGAGTCTCCAGCAAAGGTTAGTTGAGAGACTCGTGCATCGAGCGAAACAATTCCACCAGTCCAAAGAGTTGCACCACCGAAGAGGCGCCCACCATATACAGATGAATTTTTGTCACCAGATTTAGAGACAGAGCGTGCAATTCCTTTTTCGCCTGCAGTTAACATGGCAATAAGGTTTGTCATTCCAAGAGTAGCTTGTTCCATATCAGAGCCATTCATTCCGGCGAGTGTTGCAGTATTTTGTCCATAAAGACCATTGAGGCCAAGAACAAGAGATCCCTTTTCTACTGCCATGTTACCTTTAGACCAAGTTGCTCCACCAAATGCGATGTATCCAAGATAATCTGTATCTTTTTTTGCATACATATCTAAAGCTCCACCAAGAGTTGCTTCTACTTCCCCCATAGCTCCGAGGTCTGCGTCATATACATAACCGAGCTGCATCATAGGAATAGTTCTGAATTCTTTGTTCGCATATTTTACACCAGAGGTAACTGCCTCGTCGCTCATAAGCGTAAAAAATGCATATCCAATTCCTGGAACTGGTTTAATTTGGAAATCTAAGGCATTTTCAAGACTTGCATCGCCAACATAGAGAACATCTGCATCCCAGCGTTGGTTTCCGTCATGACTGTTATATCT
>DATFIA010000253.1:0-6043 GCA_035270545.1 Treponemataceae bacterium | reverse complement strand
GCAAGTTGAACGGAACGGTCAAAATAACCAGAACCAGGACTCTTAAGACCATAACCATCGGCGGAGTCATAGTGAAAATCTAACACAAGAGCTGGAATAGAAGTATCTAGTGTATTTAGTGCACTTCGAATAAGAGAAAGTTCTCCCCTTATGGTACCGGGAGAGCCCGCACCTAATAAAGCAGAACCAGTAATAGACGGTTGAGCTTCGAAGGGAATAAAAGAATTAAGATCTGCATCTACGCTATGTACTGAATCTGGTGATTCAGGAACTGCTATGTCTGGAACTATAAGGGTACCTGATATTTCTGGAGCCTCTGGTAAAACAGAAGGTCGAGGAGAAGAAAGATATGGCAAGGCATTTTCAGGAATAACGTTTCCACTATTTCTAATTCTCGTTTCTAGGTCAGGAACCTGCACTTCTGCGGCAAAGCTATATAGTGCAAGTAAAAAAAACAATACGCAAAAAATTCTTGATTTTATCATGTACATATCACTCCATCAGAAGAGAAGCCCGACGAGTCCACAAGGACTGAGGCCATTTTTTTTTGAGAGTTTCTGCAGTTTTTTGAGCATCTGCAGTCATACCAGCTTGTATAAAGCAATCGAGGGCGCCATAAAGAGCTTCAGCAGAACGCTCTCCATCTATTTCTGCATACAATGTTCCAGCCGAAAGTAATGCTAAAGAAGCTTCTTTATACATTCCATTTTCGCGTTGCATATTTCCGAGTAGGTTCCAAGAAGACGCAAAAACTCTTTTTTCACTTTCAGGGAGGTTATCTGTTTTGGCAGGCATGCGAACAGTTATTTCTCGCAGGATATCGAGAGCTTCTGAGCGGCGATTGTAATCTTGCGCATAGGAGCGAGCTAAGAGAATACCAGTTGCGCGTCCTTCTGAAGAAGAAGATCGCCCAACTCGTATATATTTAGTTGATAACTCTGCATTACCAGCACTTTCACCTTTTTCCAGCTTTACCAATTCTTCTATTTCCAATTGAATTCCGTCGAGCTTTGCATCTTGAGGAAAGCGGGCAAGATATGCGCGAGCATAGCGTAGAGAAGCAGAAAACTCACCCTTTTTTCGAGTTACCGAAATTAAATCTAAATACACACGTGGACCAGAAGCATCTTGTGGAAATTTTTTCAAAAAATCTTCCCACCACAATATGGCTAAATCGGTAGAACCAGATTGCAAAAGAGCGTCGCCACCAGTACGTAATACTGAATTCAGAAAAACACCTGCTGGCCATTTTTGTCGATACTGGGTAAAAAACGACACAGAGCGTTCATATTCAGAAGAGATATACCAATTTTCTCCAACACGATACAAGGATTCCTCCGCTAAAGAAGAGCGCGGAAAGTCTGAAATAAGTTTTAACCACCTCTGTTCTGCTAGTTTATTATTCTTTTGTCTTACCGATATTTCTGCAAGCATAAATTGTGCTCGTGGAGATTGGGCTGTTTGCCCTTTCGTAGCAGTACCATCTGCAATTTCGGTGAGTAAGGTTTCCGCAAGTGCATATTTTTTCCTATCTATTAAAAGAGAGGCCTGAAGTAACACAGAGTCGGCTTTTTCTGGTCCTGAAGGAGCTAGATGCACAGCTCTCTCCGCAAGAGGGAGTGGATCAATTGTACCTTGAATAGCTGCTAAGGCAGCAGTTGAAGCGGCTTGCCAAGCAAAAGAATGAGTACTCCAACCATCAAGATAGCGAGTAAAAGCCGCTACAGATTCATCCCATCGGCCGAGTCTATACAAGCTATACGCAAGATAGTATCGACTCCAGGGGGCGAGATCTGGAAAGTTCGCCTCACGATCTGGTGAAAAACGTGAAAAAGAAGAGGCCGCAACATTCCAAGCACCCTCCCTCACCGCACAAATTCCCGAAAGATAGCGAGACAGAGCAAAGGTATCGGGGGCAGTGTGTTTCAAAAGAGGGAAAGCTGTATCAAACTGGGAAAGAAGCAATTCTGTATCTTTATTTCCTAGTCGAAAGTACGAAAGATACACTAAAGGATCTTGTACCGAGAAATTTTTAAGATGTTTTCTATACAAATCTCTGGCTGCATCAGTTTGGTCTGTTTTTTCCAGAGCCTCTCCATACCAGCGAATAATATCATCGCCTATTTCTTTTGATAGAGACGACAAATCTTGCTTTTGACTCCAAAAAAGAGATTTCTGCCAATTCCCACCCTCACCCGATAAACGAGCGAGTTCAAGAAGAAAAAAGGATCTCAAATTCCCAGACACTGGCAGTTTTTTTTCAAGAAGCTGTTGTGCCTGTGAGGAAGGGAGAGTTCTTGCGGAAACAAGGATATCATTCTCCGACTCCCCGTAAAGCACAAAGGGTATACATAATGCTATGCCCACGGCCAATACTCGTATAAGAACTGTCTTTTTGAACACAGGAACCTTCCTTAAAATATTAAATACTTGAAAGTGTAAATAGTAACATTTAATCAAGGTTGAAAAAACCCTGCTTGAGGTATTTTCAGACGTACAAGATGTATCCATGCATCCATATTCGAGGTAACAAATTGAGCAGGAGCGGTTTCTATTGCACTTTCGAATATCACAAGAGAAAAAAGCCCTTGAGCGTCAAAATAAGGAAATAGTGCAACTGCATGATGATACTGCCGTAAGAGAGGAGTTCCTCTCTCTCTGCTGAGAGCCCCAAGATAGATATGTCCGGGTTCTTTTGCTGCAAGATAATACATATAGGGAATTAACTCTTTCACAGAGTAACCAATATTTTTTTCATATCCTCTTGAACCTGAAAAAGGTTCAACAGAAACATCTATTCCAGATTCATAGGGCAATACTGTTTTTTTTAAGTTTGCACTAACGAGAGCAGAGCCTAAGTTTCTTGTCCAATCAAGGGCAAAAAATAAATCGCGAGTATACCTAAAGGGTTCAGTAAAATGAGTTTTTGGAGATTCTGTTGATTTCTTTAATGGTTCTATATATGTATTAGAGCCTGAAAAAGGGCGAATCATTCCGTCTACAATCCATTTAACAAAACCGGAGCAATTGACGCCACCTTTTATCAGTACAGGGTCTTGTGAAGGAGGAATCAAGTCTATAAGAACTTCTGGTTTCTGTGGACTTCCGTCTAAAATATGAACAGGCTCACCGAGCTCATTAAAGGCACCATCATCATAGTAGATGAGAGATGCAAGATTAGAGCGAATTACCTGAATTGCAGAAACAACATCTTCATATAAAAAAGGCTCAGGAGTCAAAAGGCCCCAAGGAAGGGTTGCAGAAGTGAGGGACTGTATACTCAATAGGGATGCAGTAAAAAGAGATGAAAAAGAAAGACCTACTGGAATATCCTTACACACACTCATGCCATAAATTTGTAGTTCAAGAAGACTTCTGTCTTCATTCTTTCGATTTTGATAGGGTCTAAAAATAAGACTTACTTGGGAGTCGGGAACGGGTTTTAAAACGATAGAATCGATTTCTCCGTCTTCCATTCGCTTGTAAAAATACCAAGAACTTTGCTCTCCATAACGAGAGTCATACAAGACAGAAATTTCAAGCATCTTATTCTTTTCTTGTTGTTTTTGACTCACTGTAAAAGAATAAATAGATCTCTCTATATGCGTTTCTGCTTTTTTTGCAAGGACTGCAGCTGGATCTGCAAGAAGCCAGGGAAGGAGAATTTCTGTCCTCACTTGCACAGATTCAATAAAGCTGTCCGGAAGACGGGCTTGATACTCAGGCATATAGGCCACCAAGGGGAAAACAAGAAACAGGGCAAAAAAGCCAAGGAATATTCTTTTCATACTTGTTCCAGTATCGGCATATGAGTATAAAAGCTGAAATAATGGACATGCACAAATATAAAATGATGGAGAAAGAAATGGGGGTAGCGTCAGAGTTCTAAAACGTACCCGTTTTAGAACTCTAGAGCGAGGGGGAACAGCGGGTGTTCTAAGGATTTTATACTGAACAGCATAAAACCCAGAGAAACCTGTTCCCCCAACAAATTCTGTTATTTTATCATTTTTGTTTCATCTGGATGCGCTCCATTTGGCGCGTTTGCAAGCAATAGCTTTAAGCGATTTAACTGATTAACTTCGCTTGCTCCCGGATCATAGTCTATAGCAGCTATATTTGACTGGGGGAACCTGCGTCTGAGTTCTTTAATCATGCCTTTTCCAGTTACATGGTTGGGCAAGCAGGCAAAGGGCTGAACACAGGCAATACTTGGAATACCAGTATGAATAAGCTCGATCATTTCTGCTGTCAAGAACCAACCCTCTCCGGTCATGTTACCGAGCTGGACAATGTCGTCGACACCTTCTTGGAGTTTGTAAATAGACTCAGGAGCGGTAAAACGGACGCTCGCATTAAGGCTCTTTTTAATCTGGATTCGATAGAGTTCAAGGAACCACACTAAGAGATGCGCGTTACGCTCAGAGGCCTTAGGGAATGCAAGTTTTTGATGCTTGTATACACCGGTAACAAATGAATAAAAAAGAAAGTCTGCGAGGTCGGGCACTACGCATTCGGCACCTTCTTTTTCTATTGTTCCAAAAATGTCATTATTCGCTGTTGGATGAAATTTTACCAAGATTTCTCCAACTACTCCAATGCGAGGTTTATGGATCATTTCCAGTGGAAGTTCATCGAATTCGCGTACAATATTCTTTATAAGGCGGTGATATCCTCTAATAGAAAGAGATTTTAGCTGTTCTGTCGCACGGGTATTCCATTTTTCATAGAGTTCATTTGCAGAACCAGGAACAGCTTCATAGGGTCTTGTTCGATATAGGACGCGCATTAATAAGTCGCCCAACATTATAGACATCATTGCTCGATGTATAAGAGCCGGGGTCATTTTGAAACCGGGATTTTTTTCGAAAGACTGTGCGCTCAAAGATATAACGGGTATATGACCCCAACCTATATCTGAAAGAGCTCTTCGAATAAAGCCAATATAGTTTGTTGCTCGGCACCCACCACCTGTTTGGGTAATAAGAAGAGCTACGCTGTCGAGGTCGTATTCTCCAGACTTTAAGGCGGAAATCATTTGGCCTGCAACGAGAATAGATGGATAACAAGCGTCATTATTGACATATTGCAGACCGTAATCGACTGCTTTTGTGTCGATATCCGGCAAGATTACAAAATTAAAGCCTGAATATTCGAATGCATGTTGTAAGAGCCTAAAGTGAATTGGCGACATTTGTGGAGCTAAAATGGTATAGCGTTTTTTCATTTTTTTGGTGAAAACGACTCTATTATGCACCGCAGAATACAATTTTTGTTGTGTTTCGTGGCGGGACCTTTCTCTAATTGCCGCTATTAAACTGCGCATGCGAATTCGCACAGCTCCAAGGTTTGAGCCTTCATCTATCTTTATAAGGGTGTACATTCTCCCTTTAGAATCGAGAATTTCTTGAACCTGATCTGAAGTAACGGCGTCCAGTCCACAGCCAAAGCTAGTGAGCTGTACCAATTCGAGTTCTGGATTCTGTGTAACAAACTGGGCTGCTCTATAGAGTCTGTTATGATACGTCCACTGATCGACTATGCGAAGGGGTCTTTCAATTGAGGCAAGATGAGCGACAGAGTCTTCAGTTAAGACCGCAAGACCAAGGCCCACAATGAGTTCGGGAATACCATGATGGATTTCAGGATCGAGGTGATAGGGTCTTCCTGCAAGAACAATACCTTTAAGCCCTCTCTCTTTAATTTCGGCAATTGCTTCCTCGCCCTTACGAGCGGTTTCATCTCGGAAGGCTTGTTGTTCAAGCCAGGCTTCACGAACTGCAGAAGTAATTTCTTCTTGACTTATGCCAAATTTTTCTCCCATTTCTTCAAATAAACGCACAGCAAGACGGGGTTCATCGTATATAGGAAGAAAGGGATCCATAAAGGTGACAGAAGGATCTTGGCGGAGAGCATCCATATTGTTTTTCAAAACTTCGGGATAACTCGTAACAATTGGACAATTGTAATGATTTCCTACTCCTGGATCTTCTATTTGCTCATAGGGAGCACAAGGGTAAAAAATAAATTTTACACCAGCGTC
>DATFIA010000252.1:0-2145 GCA_035270545.1 Treponemataceae bacterium | reverse complement strand
CAGTATCTTGGATATACAGTATATTATCCAAAAGGCTCAATTTTGCTTTATCTTCATAGATACAATCCAGACAACAACTTTTTGTACAAAGATACTATTGGTACTGCAACTATTAAAGATGATAATAGATTTTTTTCTTGGAAAACTTTTTTTGCAGGAGGTGTTTCAACAGAAACATTTATAGATCCAAAGGTTAGAATGCATGCTGGTGTAGCTTTAGTACAAGTCAGAAACCCCCTGTATCTAGTAAAAGCAAAAACAGAATATAATTTTAATGCTTCACTTGGTATCAAATATCTTTTTTAAATGATGAATGTAAATGCAAGGGCAAAAACAACACGGAGTAATGGGACATGAGTTCAGCTAACAATACAAAAAAAATATTACACAGAATTTTTTTCAACTTTGATAATGGGCTTGATCCTTTTCTTCCATACCTAGAATCTTGGAAAAAACAACTTCCTGATTTTACGATAATGGAGTGGGATAAATCAAATTTACCGCTTGATTTAAATGACTATACACGCACATTAGCAGAAGAAAAAAATCATGCCTTTCTGAGTGACTATTTTCGATGCTGGCTACTTAAGCAATATGGTGGTGCCTATCTTGATGCAGATATTGAAATACTTGACGGTGATATATTTCGAAAAGTTTATGAAGATACGCAAACAAGCCCCGATTATGATCTTTTTATCGGAGTAGAAAGTGACAAAACGGGGGGCCTTACTCCTCATTCGATGGGAATAAAGTGTGGAACAAATCATCCCTTACTTGATTTTTTAATGTCACTTTATGAAAATGCATTTTCTGGTCCATTACACCATTATTTGAAGCGACTTCCAATGCCAGATTTAGTTTCTTTATATTTTATGGAAAAAGAAAAAAAAGGCTATGCAGTACCTTCTAAAAAGGGGTTGTTTTTTTCTATTAAAGAACCATTAATTACAGATAAAATTAGTATTTATCCCCAAGAATATTTTTCACCTTTAACTGAACGTAATAATCAAAAGGTAATAATGGTATTTACTGCACATACTTGTTTATGCCATCATTTTGCTGCAACATGGAAACAAAATTCAAAAGGAGAAAAGCTTGCTAAAACTCTAGAAAATGCGTTAATCGAAGGCAATTATATGATCTCACCAGATTGTATTTCGGCTATATTAAAAAAAATCCCATCGATAAAAAATAAAAAGTTTAAAAAGCCTCATTGGAAATTACAAGAAAAGCAAATAGTAAAATTGGAAAAGTTTTTAAATTTCTTTATTCCATATAAATCAACTCTTTTTAGACTTCTCAAAGGAAAATAATATGATCTACAATAGAGTGAAAACGACATTAAATATTGCTGAAGTTTGGTATACTAATTCTCAAATACCTCTAGCCTTAAAGTCTAAACCTGATGTAATTCGCTGCCATTATATGAATGAAATGCCACCCAAAGGTGTTTCTCAGGAAAATCTCTTTACTATTTTGATTGAACTTTCACAAACCGAGGAAGAAATTATTAAAAAACTTTCTAATACAACGCGATATCAAGTAAATAGAGGAAAACTGAAAGATGATGTAATAGTTGAAACTTTTTTTGCATCTGGTTGTAAGGATGTTGATAAAATTACTCAATATATTAATTTTTTTAATGATTTTGCTCGATCAAAGAATAGAGGATTAGTCATTTTTTCAGATTACGAAAAATTTATTACTGAAAATACACTTTGTATAAGAACGGTGCAAGATATAAATACGCACGAAAATCTTTCGATGCATGCATATATTGTTTCCGATAGTAAAGCACGATTACATCAATCTTCGTCAACATTCCGAAATTTGGATGATAAAAATGAACGAAGTCGTATAGGACGAGCAAATCGTTTCTTACATTTTGATGACATGATATATTTTAAACAGCTTGGGATATCCTTTTATGATTTTGGAGGATGGTATGGAGGAAAGGGTGACCAACAAAAAATTGCTATTAATCAGTTTAAGGAATCATTTGGAGGTCAGAAACATCCCGAATTTTCATGCGTTATTCCCGTTTCTTTTAAAGGAAAACTATTCGTTTTTGCCAGAGAAATTTTAAAGCGTCTAAAAATAAAATAGAAACCCTAGTTATGTGAACTCTCTAAAATATTCTATGGT
>DATFIA010000251.1:0-8057 GCA_035270545.1 Treponemataceae bacterium | reverse complement strand
TTCTGCAATTGGACTGTTTTTTAAGATTTTTATTATCTCTATAATTACGTATACAGTATATTACGTAATTCATAATTTATGGGTTCCAATTCAAGTAGCTCAATATGACGATTACGCGGATAGTTCTGAGCAAGCAACAGTGCTTTCTATAGCATCTCAGGCTAAAACAATAGGAATTGCTATTTTAGCTCCATTAGTTGGTTTTTTTGCAGATAAATTTGGAATACACTCATCTGTTGTGTTGCTTTCAGCTTTATTATTAGGCTTAGGTTTTTTCTCAGCTTCTCACCAAAAGAAGATGGCCTTAAAAATATAATATTTTATGTGTAAAAATTAACGTTCGATAGATATTTTCCCATAATTATTCATTTTGGGGTATATGCCCCTAAAATCGTTTGACATATCACATTCATGCCAGGCGATTTTAGTTCTGCGATTTTCAGCAATAAGAGCCTTAACGACCGTTTTTGAAAGGGTTCCCTCAATTGCTTTTTTTGTTAACTCTTCAAGGGCAGTTCGGTTGTTAAAAGGCTCTTTTCTGTATGAGCGTGGAGATAATAGTGCATCGTAAATATCACAGACAATAACGATTTGTGTATAGAAATCGAGGTTTTTTCTTCCGCTAGGATATCCTGTCCCATTTGTTTTTTCATGATGATCTCGTGCAATAAGAGAGCTTGTACAATTATACAAACCTGTATAATAGTTTAATAAAACATTGCCGGCGAGTGTATGATTTTTAATGTGTTCGTGTTCAATTTTTGTAAGCGGCGTATTTTTATGTAGTAGTTTAAATGGTACAGAGACCTTGCCAATATCATGCGATAAAGATCCTTTGAATGAAGCCAATGAATCATTTGTTTTTTTTAATAGAGACGTAAAGTGAACTGAAAGTGAAAAAACAGTAAGTAAATGTTCATACACATAAAAATCTTTGTCTTTAATATATTCAATTGCTTCTATTTCTGAACTTGGTAACGTAATTCTATCTAAAACACTAAAAATATTTTCTTTTGCTTCTTTTTCTCTAAAAATAACTTCATATACGTCTTTTTGAAGAATTTGAGATATATCTGTAGCATACATGTCTGTAATAGAAAACATTTTTCTATTTACAACCATATTTTGTACATGGTGAAGGAGTTTTTTATTTATTACCGTTCCCTCTGGGACAATTTCAATTCCAGTGTGCGAGTGAATTGGAAACTCTGTAAGTAGTGTTTTCATGTGTTGTTACTTATTATATGATACCATGGATATGGCTTTTCTTGCAGATAAAGACTTAAAATTATGAGTAAACGTGAAGTTTTTCCTTATCTACGTAACTATCTCGATCTTCGCCCTTTGTGATTTTTTCGTTTGAGAGGGCTGTGAACTATACGTTTCTTACGTCCTTAATGTTCTGCCTCAGTGTTCAAGTCCTTTACTTTTTTGACTTTGTATGGCTATACTCAGTTTTTGGATCAGATCTCAGAATATCGGTTTTCGTTTATTGAAAAGAGATACTGAGACATTATTAAACGGGAGGTCCTTGCCAAATTGATTAGACGGGTACGAGGACAAAAAATTAGACTTGAGGGTTTTAATAACCTCACAAAGTCTCTGAGTTTTAATATTTACGATTTGTGCTATGCACAGTCGGAAAAGTCACAACTTGAGTATTTGGAATATATTGATAAAGAATATGATTCCTGTCGGCTTCAAAAGATTATTGAAGATGTCACCCGAATAATTGATGCTAAGCTCGTTCATGTTTCTACGCAGGATTATGATCCGCGTGGGGCGAGTGTTGTAGCGTTGGTTAATGAAGACCACCCAGTAATGCAGGCAAAAGAGTCGTTAGTTGTTGGGCATTTGGATAAAAGCCATATTACAGCGCATACGTATCCTGAATTTGACCCAAGAACGGGGCTTGCAACTTTTCGTGTAGACCTCGATGTGTCTACGTGCGGCATGATTAGTCCTTTGCGCGCGCTTCATCATCTTATTGCGAGTTTTGATTCAGATATTGTGCTCATAGATTACCGTGTGCGCGGCTTTACTCGAGATACGCGGGGTAAAAAAGTGTTTATTGACCATGATATTAATTCTATACAAGATTACATAGATAAAGATGTTCTTGATGATTATTTGGCCTACGATATTAATATATTGTCAGATACTATTTTTCATACAAAGATGCGCAAAAAAGATGTTGATCTCGATAACTATCTTTTTGGCGATGAGATTAAAGATATGAGCGTGGTGGAGCGGAGCGTGGTTAAAAAGCTTCTAGAAAAAGAAATACAGGAAATTTTTGAATGCGATACTTTTTAACTCAGTTTTTTAATAAACAGGTTCGACATAGTGAATACACAAGTTGTTACGGTGGCTGGTTTTACGATGTTAAGAAGGTTCTTCGCACTGCACGGACTACATGGCAGCGCATTGATGTGGTTGAAACACGTGAATTTGGGAGAGCTCTTCTTTTAGACGGTATTACACAGTTAACAGAAACACAAGAATATCAATATCACGAACCAATGGCCCATGTTCCCTTGCTTTCGCACCCTTGTCCGCGTCGTGCTCTCGTTATTGGGGGAGGAGATGGTGCCTTAGTTAAAGAAATTCTTAAGCATCCTTCTATCGAACACATAGATTTTGTGGAACTTGACTCTGGTGTCGTCGAGTTTTGTCGCCTGTATTTACCAGAAATGGGTGGCAGTGCTTTTGAGGATTCACGTGTTACGCTTCATATTGAAGATGGACGCTCCTTTGCCTCTCGCGCTCAAGAAAATAATAAAAAATATGATGCAATTTTTATGGATATGACGGATCCTGCAGGTCCTTCTCTTGTTTTATATACTCGTGAGTTTTTTGCTATTGTAGAGAAATTACTTGCAGATTCTAATTCTTTTTTTATTATGCATTCGGAGTCTCCTGATTGTAAACCAAGTCTTTTTGCTAAAATTCATGCAACACTCCGCTCTGTTTTTACAAGCGTTACACCAGTTGTCTCTCATATACGTATGTATGGAGGTCTTTGGTCTTGGGCTATTTGTACAAAGGGTAGATCTCCTCATGAAATTACAAAAGAGACAATTTTTAACCGTATTGAAGAGCGTGGCCTTTTAGGATTGAGAATTATTGGCCCTGAAACTTGGCAGTCTTTTTTTGCACTTTGGCCAGAACACCGAGCCTTACTTTCTGTCCCTATAGAACCCTCTACAGACGAAACCCCTGGGTATTAACATATATCGGTATGTAGATACTCATATTGTGCTTAGATGTCTGTGCATTTATTTTTGAAAAAAAAGGGGGTCTGTTAAACCATGCTGCCTTTTTTTAGTGTTTATAGTCTGGCTTCTTTTATTGCTTTAGACTCATCACTCTCGGGTTTTTTTTTGGTTTGGAACTTCAGTCCTGAATCTGGCACTCCTTTTAGCCCCTGTAACTTACAAGGTGAGACTTTAAGGAGTGCCAGAGCTTTTTTATTTTTGGATTCCAGATGCTAAATGTTTTAATAATTCTGCATTTATATCGTGGGCATATTCCCAGTTCATAACACCTGCAAGACCTTGCGCCTTTGCATAGGACGTAATTTCCTTAATAGCTTCTTCATCTGTATAGGTAATAAAAGTTGTGCCGTTATAGAGGAAAGGCGCCTTTGCGATGTTATCCCAGTAGCGAATATATCCTTCATTCGAGGCAAGAAGTTTTTTAACATCACCAATTGAAATACCATCAGGATAGGCCGATTCTGTATATTTTTGGAAAAGACCATTTGTATTACCAGCAGAAACTCCAGTCCAAGCACGACCATAAAAAGCTGCTCCAATAACTATTTTTGCAGGAGAAACACCAGCTTCTAGATATGCTTTGAGAGCTTGGTCTGAACTCCATCCACCCCATTCAGGGTCTGAAGGATTATTATATAAGTTAGCAGTATGACCAGTTGTTCCACTCCATGAACCATAATAGTCGTAAGACATAATTTTTAGAGCATCGACAATTTTAGAAGCAGCAACAACATCATTTGCTCCTATAAACCAGCCGCTGGCAGGTACTGCAGTAGAAAGTTTGTAGGTTTTACCAGTTGTATTGCCTAAAGCATTGAGTGCAGTTCGCAGTTCGCTCAAGAGACTCAGATAATTTTTTCTATCCTCTGGACGTGTTTTAATTGGAAGACCCCATTCTGGACCTACAGGATATTCCCAGTCTATATCTACTCCATCAAGACCTTTCTCATTGACCCAAGAAATAACATTGGCTATAAAAGAAGCTCTCAGTGCAGGATCAAAGGCCATGTCAGAGAACCCTTCTGCACCATAACCACCAATGGAAAGATTAATATTCAAATGAGGATACCGAGCTTGTAAAATGGCAATTTCATTCCACAACGAATGGAAACCAGAAACCATTACAGATGGATCGGTTGATGAGGGCTGATCTTCCATATCTTTTATATAGATTGAAGATCCATCTTCTGGATTAATGAGTGCAAAAGCAATAATAAGATCTGTTAGGTATTCACCTTTAATATCATCGGCAGTCCAATGTAACCCACTGTCCATATCTGCCACGGTTGAACCAATTGGCCATGTTCGAATATAACTTGCAACAATAGGTCCATTAGGATCGATGAGTGGCTGTACAACTGTTACCGCATTAATTGCTTTAACTGTTGTTTTTTGAGATGCACAAGAAACAGTTACCAAGGTGGTAACCATGAAAGTGCACATGAGTGCAATCGCTACTCTTACAACAATACTTCTGCCTTTTTCTTTTTTCATTATACATTTCTCCTTATAAAAACAGTGACAACCGAATTATTTTATTCTCTTGAGTTGGTACACTGTACGTACAAACATAGCACGGAAATAGTGAGTTGTCACGAAAAAAAAGTACGGAGGTGTATGTTTAATTCATTCTTTTTGTTTTGATTTTTGATTTGCTTTTTGAAGTCTGCCGGTATTTCTCTCCCAAAATACACCACCTTCATAGCCTTGAATTGCTGTGTTGGATTCGGCCTCATCGAGTCGTTTTTCTGCCCATATACAATATTCTTCATTCATATCTATACCTATATAGCGGCGGCCAAGTTTTTTCGCAACTACAGATGTAGTACCGGATCCAAGGAAAGGGTCGAGGACTAAACCATTTTTTGGACAACTTGCAAGAATTAATTTCGCAATGAGTTTTTCCGGTTTTTGAGTGGGGTGGTCGGTATTTTCGGGCATAGACCAATAAGGAATAGAAATATCGTCCCAAAAATTTCCCGGGTGTGTTAAGCGAAAATTACCATCTTCTGTTTCTTCCCAATCTTTAGGTTTTCCATTTTCCTTATATGGAGCTAAAACTTTTCGTTTTTGCTTAACAGAATCGACATCAAAATAGTAGTCCTTTCCCGTAGTCCCAAACCAAATGTCTTCTGTGGTGTTTTTCCAGTTTGTTTTAGCTCCTCTTCCCTTTTCGCGTTGCCAAGTAATGCGATTCCGTATGTGTACGTTTTCTCTCATTACTTGATACAGGCAAAAGCTACTTTTCCAGTCGCCGCACAGATATATAGAAGCATCAGGTTTAAGAACTCTCAACAATGGATTAAACCAACTTCGAAGGTACTCAAGGTATTCGTTGTCACTGCTTTTTGAAAAAGCGAGACCGTGAAAATTTTTGTCTAAGTTGTATGGCGGGTCAATAATTAGTAAGTCTACACAGGCAGAAGGCAAAAATTCTAAAATTGAAAATAAGTCTGCGCAGAGGGTTTTGTTTATAATTTCTTCCAAACTTATGTTTTGAGTTGGGTACATAATTTTTTGTTTATAAAGTTCTCTTTCAGCACTAGTAACAGTTAATGTTTTGTTTCGAGGAGCGCGAATCTTTTCCATATTGTCATCATAGCAAAAAAATTAAAATTGAGACAGTCCAATTAGGACGGTACCCTGTTCTAATCGTTCTGCCTCAGTTTTACTTAAAAAGCAAAAAATATCTTATGGAAAATCTTAGTAATGCGTGATACTTTATAATGCGGTTAAAAATACGAAATTACATTTTGAGGAGTAATATATGGCAGAAAATACAAATATCGCTTTACGATCCAGTTTGATTTATCAGGTTTTTAATAGACAACATAATAAAACAGGGACCTTTAAGGAGCTTGAGAAAGATCTGGATCGGATTAAGAATCTTGGAACAGATTATATTTATTTACTACCTATTCATGAAATTGGACAAAAGCAAAAAAAAGGTGAACTCGGCTGTCCTTATTCTATAAAAGATTATTATTCTATTAATAGCGAATATGGAAATTTGGAAAATTTTAAGTCTTTGCTAGCAGCAGTGCACAATAAAGGAATGAAACTCATAATGGATATTGTGTTTAATCATACGAGCAGAGATTCCGTTATGCTTAAAACACATGAAGATTTGTATTTTAAAAATGAGAAGGGTGAGCTTTCCAATCGCATTGGCGACTGGTGGGACATTACAGACTTAGATTATCGAAAAAAAGAGCTGTACCCTGTAATGATAGATATTTTGAAATATTGGGCAAATATGGGTGTTGATGGATTTAGATGCGATGTTGCTTCATTTTTACCTAAAGACTTTTGGTTACAAGCTCGGGAACAAATTGCACATATAAATGCAGATATTATTTGGATTGCAGAGTCGGTTCATGCGAGTTCAGTTAAATTTATGCGTGACTCTGGTTTTGGCGCTTTGAGTGACAGCGAGGTCTATGAAGCCTTTGATATTTGCTACGATTACGATATTCACAATTTCTATCTTGGCTACTTTAAAGGTGAAAATAGTTTACAAGACTATTTAGATGCCCTGATGCGCCAGGAAACTATGTATGCAGAAAATTATGTAAAATTGCGCTGTCTTGAAAATCATGACCAACCACGAATTGCTAGTTTGGTTCGCGACTACGATAAGTTACTAAACTTCACGGCCTTTAATTCATTTTTAAAAGGTGCCACAATGGTCTATGCAGGCCAAGAGGCGAGGGCAGATCATCATCCAGATTTGTTTAACACAGATAAGGTAGATTGGAGCCTTCTTAATAATTCTAAAGAAATTAGCGATATTATTCGCACAATTGCAGATTTAAAAAAGAAGGATAATATTTTTACACAAGGTGCGTTTAAAATTAATACAATGCATGTTGATGGTGTTGTTCATATAGAATATGAAAATTCTGAAAAAACAATTCATGGATTTTTTAACCTTGGAGGAGTAGAGGGCTGCCTTAAAACTGGGCTTCCTGAACTCGATGCCGAACTTTTTACCAATATGTTAACTGGAGAAAAAGTACAAATATTCCAGGGAAATATTCCAATTTATTCTTCTCCGGTAATTATTGAAATTTCAAAGAGGCGGTAGTTTCTCGTTCTTTATTGAACCCGAATAAATTAAGGCAATTTTTGCGCTTACAGGTCCAATCAACTCATATAAAACAGATGAGGATAGAATGATTGTAAGTAGCATATTGCCTGTGGCTTCGGGTAGTACTCTTTTTCCTAAAAAAGCGAGACCTATTGCGACACCTGCTTGTGGAATTAAGGCTAAGCCTAAGTAATTACGTACTTCTTTTGTTGTTTTTGCCATAGCACAACCGAGGTACGCTCCAATATATTTTCCTACTATTCGAATTACAAAATATGACAAGCCTATTATTCCAAGAGTGTTAAAAGCGCTAATATCTAAACTCATTCCAGAGACCACAAAAAATATTGAAAGAATGGGTGGGGTAAAACGTTCTACTTTTTTGTATAAGGCTTTATCTTTTGTCATGTTTATATATGTCGTTCCAAAAAGCATACATGACAACAGAGGTGAAATATCTACAGCTGCACATACTCCCGCAATACCTAATAGCAAAGCAATTGTTAATATTAAACGATTATCTTCACTGCGGGTTGGAGTCATTAATTTACTTAATACTGCACCACTAATAAAACCAATTGTTAATGCCCCAAAATTGTAGGCTAAAGGTATTGCAATTTCAGAAATGGAAACACTAGATCCAGTACTTGTATTTATAAAAGCAGTAGCAATACTAAAAATTATGAGAC
>DATFIA010000250.1:0-7235 GCA_035270545.1 Treponemataceae bacterium | reverse complement strand
GGGACTGGGACTGAGATTTTCATCCAAAGTAAAATTTTGAAATTTAAAATTGATTCTATTCATCAATCTCGGAATGTTCCCTCAGCCATTGCTGTCCTTTTGTTGTGCGTCTATAGCTTTGTTTACTGCTACGGGGTTTGTCGGGTAGGGTCATTTCTATTAAGCCGGATTCAAGTGCCGGTAAAATATACGCTTTGCGAAAGTAATCTGCATTTTTAAAATCCAAGTTTTTTTGAAGTTCGATTCGGGTAAGTTCACGAGATAAAGAGCGAACCACTTTTTCAACTTCCATGGTAACTTCCATGGTGACTTGCATGGTGACTTCTGTCTTTGGTTTTAATCTCGAAATTACTACTTTGAACTGATTTCCTACTACATCGTTAATTAGTGTGATGTGTGGCCATGTATTCAAAGCCCGGGGAATGCCTGTTCCAAGTCCACGATAGGGTAAGAGGTGTACTGCATGTTCGGTTAGGGTCGGATTTCTTCTGTTAGCAGCTCCATGACGTATGGTTTCTATACTTAAACTGTCTGGTAGATGTCCTGGGCTAATAATTTCTATGCGATCTACAAATACCATTACGCGAATTGAGGCGCTGGTAAAATAGTCTCTATGAATCAGTGCGTTGACGAGTAATTCTTCTATGGCTTGCTCGGGTACTTCCAAACGACCTAAGGTGTTGAACCCTTGGTCCCCTTGTATGTGTCTCAAGTTACGTTTAATAAAAGATATGATGTATTATCATGTTTGTCAAAAATTGATATTCTTGCATTAAAGAAACGGGGTATTGCCTGCATGGTTGGCTTACGATTAATCCTTTATCATTCTCGGCGGGGGCTCCGCCCTTTGCCTTCTCGCCACTCGATTTTGGAGTATCACTACCGTGATACTCCTTAGGACCGTCTACGGTCCTACTTTGTCTGCCTCAATCTAAATTCTTCTCTTGTAATGTATGACCTTTTTAGTAGGGCAAGTCTTGGTGGTCTCTGAGTTGGAACATAGAGTTTTTTTTCTCTTACTATTTCAAAAACGGTATCCTATGAATTTGTATTTACTGCTATACAAATACACTTAACCAAACTATAATAGTAAGTGTATTTGTATGAATAATAATGAAAAGGTTTTACATTTAGCGCAGACTCATAACGGAACTGTAACCACCTCGATGGTGACTGAAGCAGGACTACCTCGGTATTGTTTAAAACAATTGGTTGATCAAAATCTTTTGATGAAAGCAGGGAGGGGTGTTTATGTGTTGCCAGCTGTATGGGAAGATGAGCTTTTTGTGCTTCAGAATACATATCGAAAAGGTATTTTTTCACATGAGACGGCTCTTTGGCTATTGGCTTTTTCTGACCGGACGCCACAAAAATATACAATGACATTTCCCCTTGGGTATCATGCTGAATCACTTGCAGACAAAATTTATTTTAAGCAAGCAAGTAAAGATATATATAATTTAGGTGTCAGTATGGTTTTAACTCCTGGTGGGCATGAAGTTTCTGTGTATTCAATTGAGCGGACTTTGTGTGATATTGTCCGTGGAAAAAACAACGTTGATATTCAGTTAGTACAGCCAGCTATGAAAAAATATCTTAGTTTGAAAGACCGCAATATTCACGTTTTATTGAATTATGCAGAGGCGTTACGGGTTCTAAAAAAAATTAGATTTTATGTAGAGGCATTGGTATGATTACGCGAAATCCTATGCAACTTAAGGCGTTGATTAAGAATTTAGCAAAGCTAAAAGGGATATCTGCTCAGTTGCTTATGCAAAATTATATGCTAGAAAGGTTGCTTGAGAGAATTTCAATTTCGCAGTATCAATCTTATTTTATTCTTAAAGGTGGGTTTTTAATAGCGTCAATAGTCGGCTTAGACACACGAACGACAATGGATCTTGATACAACAATTAAGGGTCTGCCTTTAACTCTTGATACAGCTCAAAGATTTTTTACAGATATTTGTTTAATACCGGTGGACGATGATATTTCTTTTGAGGTGCTTGATTGCTCAAATATTCGTGCAACAGACGACTATAATGGAATTCGAGTATCTCTTTGCGCTACATATTTGACAATGTCGGTTCCTCTCAAAGTTGATGTAACAACAGGTGATCGGATTACCCCTTCAGAGATTGAGTATGATTTTTCTTTGTTATTTGATGAGCGGAAAATTAAAATTTTGGCATACAATATAGAAACCATTCTTGCAGAAAAACTTGAAACTATTTTGTCTCGTGGAATTGGTAATACGCGGCCGAGAGATTTTTATGATGTGTACATTCTTTATTCTCTGCGAAAAAGAAAATACCGTCCGAATATTTTAAGACAGGCTTTGACTGAAACTGCGGATAAACGAGGGAGCTCTATTATTCTTCCTCAATATAAATCTATTTTGCAACGTATTGAAGCAGATACTCAGATGAATCTTTTTTGGCAAAAATATTGTGATGATTTTTCTTATGCCCGCGGTATTGAGTTTGCAAAAGTATGTCGTGTGATTATTGATTTATGTGCAGAAATAATTATACCTTCTCAATGATTCGAGAAAGATCTATGTGATGTTTTTTTTAACAAATCCTCCACTGTGCCACGAAGTGTGCCATGGCTTTTCTTGTTATCCCCTTGTCTCCCTCTGTCCTTCGTTGACCATCAAGCTTTCGCGGAGCGAAAACTCCACCAGCGTGTAAGAGTTTAGGACTTAAATACTTTGAACAAGACTTCAGCAAACAATTGTTTCTGAGCTTGCGCGAGGGCTTTGTATGCGTCCTTTTTACATTTGATTTATTTCTTAGGGAGTCGGTTCGCCTCATGAAGCCCCAAGTTTTTCTTCCTCGTGAATATATTATTTGACCGGCAGGTTGAGAAGATTTCACAACTCAGGCGATAGTTTTATTCCTGCCAGTTGCCTTTGCTTCGTATAATCGTTTGTCGGCAGTATCAAAAATGCTGTATGATGAACTATCTTTTTCGGTGTATTCTGTGCAGTCAGAAATGCCTGCGCTAAATGAAATAGTTATGCGTTCCTTATTGTACACAAACACTTCATTTGAAACCTTTTCGCGGATACCATCGATCTTCGTTTTAGCCTGGCCTCGCGTAAACATAGGCATAATAACAAGAAATTCTTCTCCACCCCAGCGAGCGAGCAAATCATGCTGACTCAAATTTTCGCCAATCAAACGCGATACTTCTTTAAGTATAAAGTCCCCAGCTTGATGCCCATATGTGTCATTTACTGCTTTGAAAAAATCAAGATCAATAATTGCAACCGAAAAACAGTTTTCTAATTTTTTATATTCTGAGCGAATACCTTCAAAAACATTTGTAATATATCTGCGGTTATACACATTTGTAAGAGGATCTCGAATTGAAACTGCAATTATTTTTTCTTCCATTTCCTTTTTTTCAGATATGTCCGCATGGGTGCCAAACATCATCAAAGGATTACCTTGAACGTCCCACTCAATGAGTTTACCTCGACCATGAACCCAAACCCAATGTCCATCTTTATGTTTCATTTTTTCTTCAAACTCATAAAAATCAGATTTGTTTTTAATATGATTTTTTAAAAGAATATCGCAATTTTTAAGGCCTTCCGGATGCAAGAGACCCCGCCAAGTTTCAATACTTACCGGCTCTAATTCTTGGAGTGTATAACCCAGAATCTGTGCCCACCTTTCATTACAAATGAGAGCACCTGTTTTCACATTCCATTCCCATGTCCCTAACCGAGTTCCTTCAATTATATTGGTAAGTCTCAATTTCTGATCATCAAGGATTTTATGCAGTCTTTTTTGTTCAGTGATATCCACCATAACAGTTAAATAAAATTTTTCACCCTGAGTATCTATTATTTCCCCAGATAAAAGACTATGAAGAACACTTCCATCTTTCCGTTTCACGTCGATTTCAACGTCCTGAAGGGTTCCTTTACGTTTCAAAGTGCTCATTGCTTCTTGTAGCTTATCAGGATGAACAAATATTCCCAAATCTGCACTTGTCTTGCCAATAACTTCCGCCATAGAGTATCCAGTTTTTTTCAAAAAAGATTTATTTACTTCTGTAATTTTTCTATCAGTCATACTGCTAATAACCATTAGCGCTGGATTATTTTCAAAAAGTTTTGTAAATTTTTGCAAGGCTTCTTGCTCTGAACTTAAATCCTTAGACAAACCAAAAATGCACTCTTGTCCGTCCCATGTGCCAAACCATATGCGAGTTTCAACCGGAAACCGCTGTCCATTTTTACGCAGTAATTCAAGAGGGCAATAGTTTCGCTCGCCCCTCATCATTTCACCCAAAACAACGGCGGCCTCTTCTCTCTTGTCTTCAGGATGCATGTCCAAAATTGCTAGTCTACGAAGTTCTTCAATTGTGTATCCAAGTTTTTTACTTCCAGCTTCATTGCAAAAAAGTATTCCACCCTGCATAGTTCCAATTAGAAGAATATCGTCAATAGTGTCAAAAAGAGCTTTAAAATTCTTTTCCGACTTTTCTAAGTTATCGCGATATAACTTACGATCATACACAGTCGAAACAAAACGGGATATCGTTTTGAGTAAATCCATTTCAGAATCATCCCAATGCCGATTCTCCGTACAATCATCAAATCCAATAAAACCCTGCATTTTTGAATCAATAATTAAAGGATACGACAAAATTGATTTGATCCCTTGAGGTTCAAGAATTTTTATCAAATCGTCAGGAAGTTCCTGTATGTTTTCTGAATACATAACCCCCTTTTCTCTCAATATCTTTTTCCAAGAAGGAAAATTTGAGTCAGGCATGTTTTGGAGATAATCTATATGATGATCAACACTTTCATTACACCACTCAAACGTATTGCTTATAGTCATATCATCCGTATTGTCAATAAAAATATAAACCCGAGAAACGCCGGTATATTCACCTAAAAGATTAAGCGCAGTTTGCATCTGAGTCTCAAAATCCCCAGCTTTCATCAAAACCAATGCCATTTCTCCAAGCAGTTCAAAACTTTTCATTATAATCGTCCTTATTTCATATTTGTGATGTTCTAATCATTTACCAAATTATAGCATGAGTATTTGCCCTCCGGAACACCTAATAAAATTCTTAAAGAAGGTGGACTGAAGTGATATATTCCTACCCAGCATATATAAAGCACTGCGAATCTGACGATGTTTTTGAAGTCGAATTTCCTGATGTGCCGGGAAGTGCATTTTCACGCTCCTTCAAAACTAATCCTACTCTTAAAACATTGGCTAAATTAGAACAGGTCTACAATAAAAAAATAATTTTGATTTAATGGGTGAAGGATACTAAAATCTGATCTGCTGGATGTAGCAAGTTTTAGGCGGTTTACCTTTAAGGTAGAATTTCGTGCCTGGGACGGAATTGTGTGCGAACTGCGAAGTGAGATTGAAAGCCGCGGCCCAAGAAGTCCGAATATTGGGTTTGGTTCTGGGGGAGATTGATAGATCATTGCAGGAGCCTACATCAGGGCAGAATGTTTTTCTAAGAAACTTTCATTGCCTTGATGACTTCCTGCAATACGTCTTTTTCAAGAAGCGTTCCCCCTCACGTATTTTTGTAATATCATGGAGGCCAGTGTTTGGTAAGGGATTCCGTCAGCTTCGGCTCGCGCCTTTAGTCCAGTAATAGTCGATTCGGCGAGTCGCATAGTTACAGATTTTCGAATATCGCTGGAGGCTTTTTTGAAATCTTCTATAGCAGCTTGTTTTTCAGCTTCTGGGAGCGCTGTTGATGGATCAAGAGACCTAAGTTCTTTTTCTTCATCATCTATAAATGCAAAATTTGGAATATAGTCAGTTATCATAAAACCCCTCGCATTATATAAAACTGTATTGCATTAACAATACAAAGTCAATTTTATAATTGAAATGCAGTTTCGTTTCTAAGTCTCTAGCCCATCTAATCTTTCGCTTGGCGGCGGCACCAGGACGGGGTACCGTCCTCCGCCCTTTGCCATTTCGCTCACCCTCCCTTAGAGAGCCTCAATCTAAATTCTTTTCTTGCAATGTATGACCGTAATTGTCGTGGTTGTGTGCTAAAATTATTATTGGCGGAGGGGCAGGTGTATAGACAATTAACTCAAATGCTTACGGCGGCGCGGCTCATTTCTCGGTCTCAGGGTGCCACGTTAAAGCAGTTAGAAGAACATATAGGGGTTTCGAATCGCACAGTGTATCGGATCTTAGAAGGTTTGGAAGAGCTTGGGTATGTTATGTACGATGACCGTAAAGGGCGAGAACGGTATATTAAGTTAAACCAAGATTTAGATACGTTACGGTGGTGGGTTCCTGTTCCGAAAGTACAATTAAAATTTGATGACCGGGTGATGTTGGATTATCTTTTTAGGGAAGTGGCGAAGACTCCCTCTCTTGCGAAAGTTGCGAGTGATTTACGGCAAAAAATAGCGACACTTGTGGCTGATGGCGGGTATTGTGTGGCCGATAAGGAAGGTGGTGCAGGTTTTGCGCTTGGGAAGAAGCCTCTCTTGCTCCATGCGGCTCCGGTAAAAAAGAAGTTGCAGAGTGGGGATACTGAAACAGTAAAAACGATTTTTCGTGCAATAGAAGAAAAAACTGTTTGTCTTATTTCGTACAAGGCTATGCAAACAGGAAGCGTGAAGACGTATAAGATTCATCCGTTGGCGGTGTTTGAACACGACGGTGGGGTCTATGTTTTTGTGTTGGTTTCCTATTACGGAAATATCCGAATGCTGTCGATCGAGCGGTTTGTGTCTGTCGATTTAACCGAAGAAGGTTTTACGCCGCCTAAAGATTTCGATGCAGAAAAACGGTTGTCTGACCCGTTTGGTATTATTCTTGAGAAACCTTTTATTGCGCGTGTGTGGTTTTCGCCTTCTCAGGCCCCGTATGTTGAAGAGCGCGAATGGCCCTCTGATTCTAAAATAGAAAAAAAAGATGATGGCTCAATTATTCTCAGCTTGGAAACTGCGGGGACCTATGAGTTAAAAAAGTGGGTTATGAGTTATGGTTCTGATGCGGAATTGTTGGAGCCGGTAAAATTGAGAAAAGAAATTGTAGCGGAGATGAAGGCAGCGGTGAAGCGGTATGAGGAAGGGAGTTGAAGAATGGTGTTATCGAGACTAACAAAAAGTGAGATTGACAAGGCTGTTAAGCGCATCAATAATAGGCCTTGGAAGTCACTTGATTACTAGACTCCACAAGAAGTTTATTTACTAGAAATTGTCGCACTTCTAT
>DATFIA010000249.1:0-15382 GCA_035270545.1 Treponemataceae bacterium | reverse complement strand
AGAATTGCAGTTAATGCGGCATATACGATCCAGAATACCCAGACTGGTTTGTTTGCTAATAAGCCTAAAAGCCACAAGTTCATAGATTTTCCAACTTCTTTCACTTTCATAAAATCCCTTTTATTCTGCAATAATATCACCGTCTTTGATTATCAAAGCTGATTGTATTAAGCCTAATATTTAAGTAGAAGTTTATCTGTGCGTTATCGCACGGAACTAATACGTGTCTGTGTGTATTCTTTGATAAAGGAGATAACTATGGGTATATTATCAATTTTAGGAATCGTGCTAATTGTTTTGATCGTAATTGCTATATTGTAGAGGTAATTGCAAAAGTCGGTTACTTTTACAATTACCTCTCGGAGAATTTCTGTAAGTCTTTGAAATACAAAGACTAACAGAAATTCTCCACCTACATTATTGGTAGATCTTGCAAAACTTGCTGAGTTTTGCAAGATCCTCAATAAGAAAAACAATCGTTTTGAAATATACATATCTTAAAAAATATTGTTGAGAGATTGACATTGAAGGATTAATTTCGTTAACCTGTTAAAATAAATGGTTAACAACACAAAAACAGAAATACTTACCATTCTCAGAGCAAATACCAACCCTGTATCTGGAGAATGTATTGCTGGAAAAATAGGTAAAAGCCGTGTCGCTGTTTGGAAAGCGGTACAATCCCTTATAGAATCTGGCTATGGCATAGAGACTTATCCAACTGGCTACATGTTAAAATCAGATATCACAGATAGTCTTGAAACATGGGAATTTGGAAACAACGCTCACCGTTTTCGTCATTTTAATCAGACCGACTCAACAATGAATCGAGCACGAGAAGCAGCTCTTGCTGGCTGTGAATCAGGCTTGATAATTTCTGCCAAGGATCAATTGTTTGGAAAAGGAACAAACAATAAAGAATGGAAATCTGCATCTGGCGGACTTTTTTTTACTATGATTACCCGACCAGATCTTAATATTGCCTACACACATAGGGCAGTGCTCGCTGCACAAATAGCTTCAGTAAAAGCAATTCGCAGTGTAAACAATATAGAAACAACACTTGCATGGCCTAACGATATAATTTGTAATTATTCAAAAGCAGGGGGCGTACTTTGCGAAACTTTTACCTCTGGCACACAGCTAACATTTTGCAATATTGGAGTTGGAATAAACACAGGAGAAAGCCCTCTTCTTAGTGGAACAACAAACATTCATGCAAACAAAAAAGAAGTTCTTGCAGCCTTTGTGTATGAATTTGATAAAATTGACTGCAATTCAAACGAGCTTATTAGAGAATGGAACGCTCTTTGTTTTCAAACAGGTAAAATTGTAAAAGGACATACTTCAAAAGGGGAATCTTTATCGGGAATTTTTTCTGGTATTACTCAATATGGATGGGCAATTATTAAAAATTCAGAAATAAATAACAATACCGAAGGTACAATAGAACTACCTCCTGGTACTTTTTCAATACACAATAAAGGATGGAAAAAATGAAAAAACGGAACATAAAATCAGTTTTTACGGCTCTCTTCGCGGCTTTAATTTGTACAGGAGCAGTTATTGCAATTCCTGTAGGACCTGTTCCTATCGTGCTTCAAAATGCATTTGCAGTTCTTGCAGGATTATTATTAGGTCCAATTCAAGGTGCCGGAGCAGTTGGTCTTTTTCTACTAGCAGGCTCTCTTGGGCTTCCTGTTTTTTCAGGTGGAAAAAGTGGGTTTGTTGTTATTGCCGGACCAACAGGGGGATACCTCATTGGCTATTTTATTGCAGCTCTTATAGGAGGCTATGCAATTAAGCAGGCCTCATTAACAGATGGAAAAAAAGCCCTTCCCATTGTAATAAGTGCCACTATTGCAGCATTTGCAAGTATTTATATTCCAGGCGTATTAGTTCTCAAACAAACCCTCAACATGACAATATCGATGGCTATTTCAAGAGGTTTTGTTCCCTTTCTTATTGGAGACGCTATAAAAATTGTTGCAATTGTTCCTATTACGCTAAAACTGAGGCCCCTGGTAGCACGGTACTTAGATGAAAATTCTTGAAGTTTCAAATATTGTTCGGCATTTTTCTGGACAAAAGACAAATGCTTTAAACAATATTTCTTTTTCAGTTGATGATGGAGAATGCATTGTAATAAGTGGTGCAAATGGTTCGGGAAAAAGTGTGCTTATGAATCTGATAGCTGGACTCGATACTCCTACTTCAGGCACAATTACTCTCAATCAAAATGACACACGTGTTGGTCTCGTTTTTCAAGATGCAGACTCCCAAATTCTAGGTGATACGCCAGAAGAAGATGTCGCTTTTGGCCCTAGGAATCTAAAATACTCAAAAGAAACCATAGATACTGTTGTTAAAAATTCACTGAAAACCGTTGGACTTATTGGAAAAGAAAAGAATCCAGCCCGATCCCTTTCTGGAGGAGAAAAACGGCGGTTAGGGGTTGCAGGTGTAATTGCAATGAACGCTTCTCTCCTCATTTTTGACGAACCATTTGCCAACCTTGACTGGCCTGGAGTTATTCAAGTAATAGAAATAATTTTAAATTTAAAAAAAGAAGGAAAAACAATAATAATTTTAACGCACGAGCTAGAAAAAGTTCTTGCTCTTTCAAATCGCCTTATAATTCTTTTCCAGGGTGAGCTCGTGTATGATGGAAACTCGGAGAAAGCTCTTAGAGAAACCTCTTTGGAAACATGGGGAATACGAAACCCACTCCAAACATATACAAAGTATGAAGACCTTTTATGGAAAAAAATAAATTGATGGTACAAGGCGAATCTCTTTTTTCATATAAATATAAAAACACCCTAATACACAAACTTCCCACTGCAATGAAACTTCTTTCAATGATTGCTATTTCAGTCCTTGCATTTCTGGGAGGTACAAAAACACGCATACTTCTATCAATTGTGCTGCTAATCTCCTTTATATTAGCTCGTACTTCTATGAAAGTACTTCTGCGCTCACTTAAAATACTCATTATGTATGGACTTATAATGTTTCTTTTTCGTTTTACCGGGTTCACCACAAATAGAGCGCTGCTTTTAAACCATATTTTTGATTCTCTCATATACCTCTGGCAACTTTCTCTTGTACTTTTTTCTGGAACGATTTTTTTTGAAACAACCAGTTCCCTTGAAATAAAAAACACACTCCAATTTTTTCAAGATAAATGCTATACTTTCCTTGGTAATCCTAAATTCTTACCCGATATAGCTTTTTTACTTTCTCTTACTATTACATTTATTCCCCGCATATTCGAAGTCTGGAATAATCTAGATAAATCTTGGAACGCTCGTGGAGGAAACCTCCATACAGGATTTAAGAGATCCTGGTTAAAATTGACTATTGTTATCCCCCTTTTAATAGAACATTTACTGAGTCTTGCTTCAGAAACAGAGCGAGCTATACGAAATAGAAGTTAATATAATCAGATAACACCAAGAAATTACCTCTAAATAACATTGCGTAACGCTATCAATAGTGCTACAATAAATAAAATATAACAACAGCACTATATCTGGCACGCTATATATAGAGGTAAAAAGTATGAGATGCCCTCATTGTGGAAGTTTTGACGACAAGGTAATAGAATCCCGCACTCTTGCAAATGGCGATAGTATAAGGCGAAGACGTGAATGTATCGGCTGTGGATACCGTTTTACCAGTTACGAGCGCATAGAAGAAAAGCAATTTATGGTTATAAAACGGGATGGACGAAGACAACCCTTTGACAGAGTAAAACTAGAACACGGAATAGAGAGAGCTCTCGAAAAAAGACCAATATCTGGAATGTCTATAGAAAATATTGTAAATGAACTAGAAGATCAGGCAGTTATGGAGGGAAAGGCAGCTCATGAAATTTCAACGGCTGCTTTAGGTGAAATGGTTTTGTCTAAACTCTATTCTATAGATAAAGTTGCCTACATTCGATTTGCCTCTGTATACAGACATTTTGGAAATATTGATGAATTTATAATTGAAGTTAATAAAGTTGGAGGGGAACATGGCATCAGAGACTGATTCAAGGGAACACTCACAGAGTGTTTTTCCGGAATGGAAGCATTTTTTAGGAACATCAAAGGATCCTGAAACAGCATCTTTTATACGCAACGTTGTAAAACGATCCGGAGATATTACTGAATACGACCGACTAAAAATAGAAGCAGCAATCAACAAAGCATTAGAAGCTGTCAAAGGAACACCTGACCCTGAAAGATCCAAAGAAATTACAGATCTGGTAGAAGAAAATTTGCGAGTTATGATGGCCGGAAGACATGCCCACTCTATTCCCGCAATTGAAGAAATTCAAGATATAGTTGAAAGCGTTCTAATTGAAGAAAAAGAAGTAAAAGTTGCTAAAGCCTATATTTTATATAGAGCACGCCATGATGCAATCCGAGACGCAGAAAAACTTCTTCTCGATATAGACGAAACTATGGACGGATACCTTAGTCAAGCAGACTGGCGCGTAAAAGAAAACGCCAATGTAAACTATTCTCTCGGTGGCCTCATATTACACAACTCTGGGACTATAACAGCCAATTACTGGCTTAAAAATATCTACCCAGAAGAAGTATCAGAAGCGCATAAAAGTGCCGCATTTCATATACACGATCTTTCAATGTTCTCAGGCTATTGTGCCGGTTGGTCAATTAGACAGTTAATTGCAGAAGGCCTCGGTGGAGTTCCAGATAAAATTACCTCTAAACCACCGCGCCATCTTTCAACATTAATACAACAAATTGTTAATTTTCTTGGAATTATGCAAAATGAGTGGGCAGGAGCGCAGGCATTTAGTTCCTTCGATACCTATCTCGCACCATTTGTAAAAAAAGATTCATTAACTGATAAAGAAGTAAAACAATGTCTTCAAAGCTTTATTTACGGGGTAAATACACCAAGTCGATGGGGAAGCCAAGCTCCTTTTACTAATATAACACTCGACTGGAGTTGCCCTAAGGATCTTGCAGACAAACCAGCAGTAGTCGGTGGAAAAGATATGCCGTTCACCTACGGCGATTGTCAAATAGAAATGGACAGAATTAATACTATTTTTATAGAACTCATGCTTGAAGGTGATGCTGCAGGGCGAGGTTTTCAGTATCCAATACCAACGTATAATATTACAGAAGATTTTGATTGGAATAGCAAGAATGCACAACTTCTTTTCGAAATGACAGCCCGTTACGGAACACCGTATTTTCAAAATTTCCTTAATTCAGACCTTGATCCCAGCGATGTAAGGTCAATGTGTTGTCGCCTGCAACTTGACAAAAGAGAATTACGCAAACGTGGGGGTGGATTGTTTGGGTCAGATGAATTTACCGGCTCGATCGGTGTAGTAACTATTAATATGCCACAGATCGGTTATCTCACAAAAACGGAACCAGCATATTTTAAGCGTCTCGATTTTTTAATGGAACAAGCAAAAATAAGTTTATGTTTAAAACGTAAAGTAATTGAACGATTGCTTGAAGGTGGACTGTTTCCTTATACACGAAGATATTTAACTCATTTGAATAATCATTTTTCTACTATCGGTATTTGTGGAATGAATGAGTCATGTCTAAATTTTCTCGGTGTCGATATTGTTGATCCAAGAGGAAAGGCGTTTGCAGAAAAAGTACTCATTCACATGCGACAAAAACTTGCAGACTTTCAAGAGGAAACTGGAGACTTGTTCAATCTTGAAGCAACTCCTGCAGAAAGCACCTCATACAGGCTTGCTCGCCACGATAAGAAAAAATATCCCGCCATAATTACTTCAGGTGAAGTAGATCCGTTTTATACAAATTCGAGTCAACTCCCAGTAGGTTACACGAGCGATGTATTTGATGCACTAGATCATCAAGAATCGTTACAGACAAAATATACAGGTGGAACAGTATTTCATATATTCCTTGGAGAAGCAGTAAAAGACTGGGAATCTTGTAGAGACCTAGTAAAATCTGTCGCCTCAAATTATCGTATTCCCTATTTTTCTATTTCACCAACATTTTCTATCTGTCCAATACATGGGTACATAAATGGTGAACACTTTGAATGCCCAATTTGTAGATCTGAGAGAGAAGAAGTTTTACTCGGCAGACTTGTAGAACTCGATAAAGAAAGACGTGCTTGGGAAAACGCGTAATTAACCGAAATTATTAAAGAGCAGGTACAGTTGGGCTGTCAGCCAAAAGCGTGCCGCACAATAAGTTTAATCCCTGGGGGGGAAAATGAGAACTATAACTGAAATTGATAGAGACATTGCTAATGTCAAATCAGAAATGCAAGATCTACACGGTACAACTACCGAAGTATACGCTCGTATTGTTGGTTATTACCGATCAGTGCGAAACTGGAACAAAGGCAAAAGAGAAGAATATAATTTCCGCCAACTTTTTATTGCAGAAAAAAATCGCATTGATGAACACCTTCCTCAAGAAACCAACGTTTTGAGTAATTATACTGAAGAGGCACTGTCTTCCCATTCAGATGCTATTGCTCGATATGAGCTATTTGTGAGAAAGACCTGTCCAAATTGTCCTCCAGTAAAAGACTATTGTTCAAATCTCTCTTATTCAGGAATCTTAATTGATGTTGATACGGAAGAAGGCTTTGCTCATGCGTCGAAAATGGGTATTTTTTCTGCTCCAACAGTAATTTTTTATACTGAGAATGGTACAGAAGTAAGTCGCGCGCATTCAGTAAATGAAATTAAATCTTTTACAACAATGACGCTTGCAGCATGTATGTAGGACTACAAAAAACAAGTTTAGTGAATTTCCCAGGTCGTGTAGCTGCGACTGTTTTTCTTCCAGGATGCAATCTCCGCTGTCCTTTTTGTCACAATGGAGAGCTTGCTTGTGCGGGAATTTCTACGGGACCAGTGCATCAAGATTCCGAAGACCAAGAATATGTACTCATAGAGGAAGTCTATGCGCATCTTGAAAAAAGGGCTCATCTTCTTGGCGGCTTAGCAATTTCTGGTGGGGAGCCCTTTTTATCCCCTGCCCTAACAAGTCTCATAGAAAAAGCTAAAAAACTAAAACTTGCAGTTAAAATAGATACAAATGGCACTTTGCCTGACAGGCTAGCTTTTATTCTCGATAATCCAAACCTGAGACCAGATATGGTAGCTATTGATATAAAAACAAATCCTGATCGTTACGGTGAACTTGCTCTTGAAGAAAAAGCCGGTGAATCTCTTTCAAGATCGCTTATTCAAAGTCTTGACCTGTTATATAATGCAGATTCTTCAGTCCGTGTCGAATATAGAACAGTACTTGTTCCAGGACTCGTTGGAGAATCAGAAATTCGCACAATAGCAAACCTCCTTCCCGAAAATGCGGACTGGGAACTCACCCCATTTGTACCAGGAGTGTGCTTAGACCCTTCATGGAACAAAATACATCCATATGGGCCAGAAGAGATAAAAAGACTCCTCACAATCGCCAAAACCCTTAGACAGGGAGCTCGTCTACGATAAAAAAGCCACACACACGTGTGCGGCTTTTGTTCGATAATACTATCTAAAACTAGATTTTTTTCTTATCTTTTATTTAATAGATTCATCGAGCATTCGTGCAGCTTTTGCGGTAATCTCAGTAAAGTCGGTAAGATCTGCACTCAAAAATACCTTTGAGCCCTTTTTGGCAATTCCACCAATAGCATCTATCCAGTTTTCAGACAAACGAAGATTAGCCGCTGCCTCGCCACCCTTTGTTGTTACAGAAGCAGCAACACGACGAATTCCCTCAGCTGTTGCCCGAGCTACTGCAACAATTTCATTTGCTTCACCTTCGGCTTCGTTTACCATGCGTTGTTTTTGGCCTTCACTTAAATTGACGGCTTCCTCATATGCGGCTTTCGAAAGGTTAATTTTAGTTTCCATCTCACCAATAGATCGAGCAATTTCAGCACGTTTTTCGCGCTCTGCTTTCATTTGTGCTTCCATCGCATCCATTATAGAATCTGAAACTTTAATATTTTGAATCTCGTATCTGCTTACTTTTACGCCCCAAGGGTCTGAAGCTTCATCGACAGCTTTTACAACTGTCGCATTAATTTTTTCTCGAGCTTCAAAAGTTGTATCAAGTTCAAGCTGTCCAATAACAGATCTCATAGTTGTCTGAGTGAGCAATACTGTTGCATAGGTATAATTTATAATACCGTAACTCGCTTTTTTAGGATCCATAACTTGAAGATATAAAACACCATCTACACGAACTTGCACGTTGTCTTTCGTAAAACAATCTTGGGCAGGAACATCAATAGACTGCTCTTTGAGCGTTTGTTTGTATTTAACACGATCTATAAAAGGGAAAAGCACATGAAATCCAGCTTCAAGAGTACGATTATATTTTCCAAGGCGCTCAACAATAAGAGCTGTTTTGTTAGGAACAACACGAATACTTTTAAAAAGCGTAACTACAAATATAAGTGCAAAAACAGCTAACAGAATAAAGAGTGGTGTAAAAGCAGTTATTAACATTATTTTCCTCCTAAGAGAGAACTAGCAGGTTTTGATCCTGTTTTCAAAATATCAGCGACAGTTGCCAAACCAGCTAATTCCTTTGGATAAATAGAAACATCACAAGATTCCAAAGTATTTCTAAAGCGTTTAATATAACCCTCTGCAAGTCGAATACCCATAGCAGTGTTACCACCGGGTACTATTAGAGCTTCTGCGACAAGATTTAATCCTTCAGCTGTTGCTGTACTAGTAATCTCTATAGATTTTGCCTGACCTTCGGCTATATTAATACGTCGCATTTTTTCACCCATCGACCTATTAATAGCATCTTGTTTATCACCGAGAGAAACATTTATTCTCGCCTCTCGCTTTCCTTCAGATTCCAGAATACTTGCTCTTTTTATACGCTCAGCGCGCATCTGACTTTCCATAGCTTCAAGGATTGTATCTGTTGGAGTAATGTCTCTAATTTCATACCGAGTAACTTTTATTCCCCAGTTTTCAGATGCTTCATCGAGAGCTCTCACGATATTATCATTTATGCCTTCACGGCCACAAAACGTTTTATCTAATTCAAGTTTACCAACTTCACTTCTCATAGTAGTTTTTGCCAATTGAGAGACTGCATAACGGAAATTATCAATTCCATAACTAGCTTTGACAGGATCATAAATTTTCAAATATAAAATTCCGTCCACTTCGACCTGTACGTTGTCGGCAGTAATACATACTTGCGGAGAAACATCTATCGCTTCTTCCTTCAAATTTTGTTTATAAGCGACCTTATCTATAAAAGGAACAAGTAAGTGAAACCCGGCTTCGAGAGTGGTTGTATATTTCCCAAGTCTTTCAATAACATAACATTCTTGTTCTGGAACAACCACTGCTATTTTTATTAAAATGGTAATAAAAATAAAAGCAATTAAATAAACCAATATAACATTCATCAATTTTTCTCCTTATTTGTTATAACTTCTACTAAATACGTGACATTTTCACGACTAACAATTCTAACACGTTGGCCAACAGGAATATCTGGACCATTCGAAAGAGCTTTCCATGTCGTCCCTCTAAATCTAATACGACCTTGCTGAAGAGCCCCAATTGTCTCAGTAACATCGGCCAATTGGCCAATACCATCGTCTTCATAAGAGCCAGACTTACCCTTAAATACAGTTCCTTCAAAAATTACACTGAATTTTTTTCTTAGAAAAACGAGTGAAAAAAGTGAAAAAGCTATAAAAGAAACAATTTGAAGCCATAAAACACCTGCAAAAAAAGGAAGAAGACTTAATAAAGCGGTAAAAAGCGCTCCCAATCCAAAGAAAAAAATTACAAAACCTGGCATGAGCATTTCTAAACCTATAAAACAGATTCCTAATAAGGCCCACACAAACCATGGTTCATACATGTATACCTCCTAGCACTATAAGTATAGCATAATAAGATTAAAAGACCTTGACAATTCATCAACTGACTAAAACAATTAAGATAGTAAAGGGCATTAAATGATTTTTAATAAAAAAGAGAAAACCTTAACAGATGAAATTCAATTTTTATCGTTATTTTTAACTTCTATTATCATTATAACGGTACAACTAGCTCTTCTTTTGGTTATAACCCTTTCAATGATTTCTAGTCTTCAGCAAAGGGCAGAAGTAACAGCAGATGAAGCTGTCGCTTTTTTACGCGAACCACTCTATACCTTAGATGATATACAAGCAAAACGAATTGGAGAGGCACTTCTTTCTTCTGGAAGAATTTCTGAAATAGTTATTAATTCTAATGCAACAGGTGAAATTCTTTCTGCTTCAACAGGCCCTTGCTCCCCTCTTATTCCAGTAAGCACACGTGAAATTATGTATAAAGATATTCTTCTGGGCTCTGTAAGTCTTCATTTTTCTGATCGCGAACTAAGAGATATGATTTCTTTACTCTTTATTTTTATGGCTATTGTTATGATTACTGTCGTTTTTGCTAATTTTTACGCTCATAAACGCATTATTAGAAAAAAAATAATGGATCCCGTGCAAACTATTATTATTGGACTAAATAAAATTGCAGGTGGAAATTACGAAACAACTATACCTCTCACAAAATATAATGATATTGATATGCTCGTTTCTATTATTAATGATATGTCGAACAAAATACGACTAAAAAACATAGAATTATTAGATTTAAATAATTCTCTTGAAGATAGAGTTACAGAGAGAACTCTTCAACTAAGTAATTCTTTACATGAACTACATCAAGCTCAAGACAAATTAATTGAAACAGGTAAACTTTCAGCTCTTGGACTACTTTCAGCTGGAATGGCACATGAGCTAAACACACCTCTTGGAGCAATTATTTCTTCAAACAACCTACTCATTTCTATTATTGAAAAACGCGAATATTCTTTACCTCAATTTTTTAAAGATCTAGATCACACTGGATTAAATCTTTATTTAGAAATACTAAAATCTTCAATGGGAAAAAGCAAATTTCTCGATATAGATCAATCTGAAAGACAAAAGAAGAGAGAACTTAAAGCGGAACTTGAATGGAAAGAAATTCCTAATAGTTCAGAGGTAGCTGATCTTCTTGGAGAACTTGGAGTACTAGAGCTTAATTCAGACTTGCTTTTCTTACTTAAAACTCCTCAAAACACAAAAATTCTTAATCAAGTTTTAGATGTTTTTATTTCTAGAAAAATGTCAGAAATTGTTCAAGTTGCTGGTCAAAAAGCAGCAACAGTTTTAACAGCTCTTGGTTCATATATATCAGCTGACCCTGAAGAAATAAATGAAAATATTGATCTGAATGAAACGATAGACCACATTCTTACCCTAATGAATAACATGATTAAACATGGAGTAAAAATTATAAGAGAATATTCGCCAGTATTTATTTCAGGTTCGAAAGATAAGCTTGGCCAAGTATGGATGAATATAATACGAAATGCCGTAGAAGCTATGAATTATAATGGAATACTGAAAATCAAAACTGAAAAAAAAGAAAACCGTGTTATAGTATATTTTGAAGATAACGGAAGCGGAATATCCGAAGAAATTAAAGAAAAGATTTTTACACCATTCTTTTCTACAAAAAAGAAAGAAAAAGGAATGGGGCTTGGTTTAGGCATTTCTAAAAAAATTATAGAAAACCATAACGGTTTTATATCTTTTGAATCAAAACCGGGTGAAACTATATTTATAATTAATTTACCAGCAGCAAAGGAATAAATTACTAAATGAGTAATAGACAAAAACTACATATTCTATGTGTTGACGATGAAGCAATTATTCTCCAAAGCTTAAAGCAAGAATTACATGCAAATCCTTTTTTTCAAGATATTATAATTGATATTGCCGATAGCGGTATTCAAGCAATTGAAATTATAAATGAATATATTGCAGATAATACACCGGTGCCGGTAATAGTTTCAGATCAGCGAATGCCTTTTATGAACGGTGATACATTTCTTTCTTTAGCACATGAAAAACTTCCTGATACATTTAAAATTTTATTAACAGGATATTCAGACATAGAAGCAGTAGTAAAATTAGTAAATAACGAAATATTATACAGATACCTGTCTAAGCCTTGGGATAGAAACGATCTGGCGCTCACCCTACGAGAAGCTTGTAGAGCATGGCAACTTAAACGACTAATAAAAGCACAACAAGTGAGAATTGAAAATCTTACCCTTGCAATGGTAAGTGCACTTGAAAGTGCCAATTTTTATTTTGATGAAGAAACAGGAAATCATGTTAAACGTATTTCTCGAATATCCGAGTTTATTGCACAAAGAGCAGGACTAGATGATCAATTTATTAAATTAGTGAAAATTTATGCGCCACTCCATGATATTGGAAAAGTTGGTGTTCAAAAAGATATTTTGCTAAAACCTGCAAAACTAACACCTGCAGAATTTGAGCAGGTTAAAAATCATGTTAAAATTGGATATCATATAATCAATAGTAATGAGATTGATACTATTGCGAAAAATATTGTCTTATATCATCACGAAAAATGGATAGGTTCAGGTTACAGTGAAGGACTATCTGGTGAAAACATACCCCTTGAAGCAAGAATTGTCGCAATAGCAGATGTCTTTGATGCCTTAGTAAATGAAAGAGTGTATAAAGAAGCATTTTCTTTTGAAAAGGCAATTGATATTATGCAAAAAGAACGTGGAATAAGTTTTGATCCAAATCTACTAGATATTTTTATGGAAGGCGTCCTATCTCTCGAAAATCCAGTTGCATATTTTAGTGATAATACTAAATAATTTTAAACGTACGTTTCATTCCACAAAAACCTTTTGTTACACGAGAACACAAGCGGTTTTCTAGCCAAAGCGTTTCTTTTCTGCCTGTACAGTGGCAAGGAATAACAACAGATATATTTTCATTCTCAAAATATACAGCTGTGTTTTCTAACCGTTCTTCCGAAACACCAGCAAGATGAAAACCTCCTATAATAGCGTAAAGAGGAAAACCAGGAGCTAATTCTTTAACCATCTCACAGGTATTACGTATTCCAGCATGGCAGCATCCTGTCAAAACAACCAAACCCTTTGTAGTATTAAACCATAAAACTAATTCATCTGGAAAAAGATCTGCTGTTGTAGAAGAGGCATCTGAAAAAAGAAGAGGAGAAGGAATTTCAAGAGGATCAATCCGTGGTATATGTTCCAAAAGACTGATTTTGCCATCTAAAAGATCTGTTTTACCAGAAAAAAGATGTAATTGATCTGGTTTCATGGTACTCAATGTCAATTTATTTTCTTCTGAAAGGCCAATTTTACGAGTGGTTCCCGTTTTCATACTATAGTGATCTATAAAAATAGAATGAGAAGCATACACTGAAGTTGTGGGTGAAATTAATAAAACTGAAGAAAGAGCATCTGTATGATCATAATGACCGTGACTTAAAATAATGGACTTAATTTTTGAGAGATCGATACCAAGAATAATAGCATTACTATGAATAGCTCCCATACCAGTATCAAAGAGCACTGAGGTAGAATTTACTTCTAAAAGTACGGAAAAACCGTGCTCCCCCTGTAAAGGAGGAGACGCGGTATTATCCGAAAGAATTGTAAGGCTTAGATCAGCCCCTCTATCAATGATCGCAGGCATTTGCACCGGTAATCAAGGTACCAGCGAGATACTGACCAATAATTGAATCAGAAGTATCACACTGGGCTCCAGTGCACACAGTAATACCACGAGCAACAAAAAGGTCTCGCGCACGAACCCCCATTCCTCCTGCAATAATATGGGTTATTCCCTTATCACCGAGAAACTGAGGTAATAAACCTGGCTCGTGCGGCGGTGCTTCAATATAAGTTTTGGAAGATATAGTTTTTTTGTCATCTGCTATATCAAATACATCGAACCCGACACAATGACCAAAATGAAGATTAAGACGCCCTTCGGCTACTGGAATTGCTACTTTCATACGAGACTCCTTGATATTTCGGCATAAACTTCGCTCATAGGCGAGTCTTTAAACTGTGAGACATAAGGCAAACCGGTATCACCACAATCGCCAACTGCGGGATCAAGCGGTAATGAACCGAGGAAGGGAACGCCGTATTTTTCGGCAAGGCGTTTTCCACCACCTTCTTTAAAAATATATGTGATCTTCTTACACTCAGGACAAACAAAACCACTCATATTTTCAACAATACCTGTAACAGGCAAGTTAAGTTGCTTACAAAAATTTAGAGATTTACTAACATCTACCGAAGCAACATTTTGCGGTGTCGTTACAATTATTGCTCCGTCAGGATTGCCCAAAAGTTGAATTACAGAAAGAGGTTCATCTCCTGTTCCCGGAGGACAATCAACGATGAGACAATCAAGTTCGCCCCACTCTACATCTTCAAGAAATTGTTTGATTACGCCATTTTTCATAGGGCCTCGCCAAATAACGGGAGCATCTTCAGCTTGTAGCATAAAACCAATAGACATCACTTTAAGAGTATCAAAACCAGGGACTTCTGCAGGATCGATCCGCTCTCCATCTCCCATCAGTTTAGTACCACCCAAACCAAGCATTGTCGGAACACTGGGCCCATGAATATCGACATCGAGCAACCCGACTTTTTTTCCTTGAAGAGCAAGACTGACAGCAAGATTTACTGCGACAGTACTTTTTCCAACCCCACCTTTTCCGGACATAACAATATACTTTTTTGCTACGTTATCCATCTTTACTGACTCAATTGACATATTTTCTCCCATATACCGGAAATTTTCCCGGCAATATTATGCTCATCTTTTTTTCCCTCAAGATATTCTATTACGTTTAATCCAGCTATTTGGGCAGAAGTTACTTCACGAGCCCAAGGAATTGTACCGAGAAAAGGAATTGAATTTCTACTACACCATTGTTCGGTAGCTTGAGAAAGAGTTAGATTTATATCTGCTTTATTTACACAAACATAAAAAGGAACATCGAAGTGTCGAGCCATACTTGCGACTCTTTCTAAATCATGTTGTCCCGATTGTGTCGGTTCTGTTACTATTATAACTGCATCGGCGCCGGTTACAGAGGCTATAACTGGACAACCAATTCCTGGAGAACCGTCTACGAGAATAAAATCGGCCTTTTGTTCCTCTGCAATACGCTTGGCATTTTGACGAACCATTGTTACCAATTTTCCAGAATTTTCAGCTCGTGTATCAAGAACTGCATGAACTAAAGTTCCAAATCTCGTATCAGATATATACCATTCACCACAGCGGCGTTCTGGAAAATCTACAGCTTGTGCTGGACAAAAACGAACACAAACTCCGCAACCTTCGCAAGAATCTTCATCTATGGCACAACCAGAAACAGTTGAGAGAGAAATTGCACCGAAGCGACAAAGATCTATACATTTTGTTGCGACATCAGGTTGTCCTGGAG
>DATFIA010000248.1:0-14984 GCA_035270545.1 Treponemataceae bacterium | reverse complement strand
AGTCTTCCTCCTGGTCAGCGTCGGCGAAAACTGGCGCTGTCGCTTGCGACTATAGAACGAAGATTACACACTGACTCTGTTGATCTTGTGTATTTATATGGTCTTGTTGCTTTGGCCTTGGAAGATTCATCTGTTGATTCCGTACACGCAAAGGAACTTACTTTATTGCTATCTGTTCCTGATGCAGAAAAAGATTCAAAAAGAATTTGCAATTATGCTCGCCATGCTCTTCTTGGGGCAATCGGAAGTTTTCCTGCCGAATGGGATCTTATAATTCCGTCTGCAGATAAATCTGTATTTCTTAAACAAGATGACTCACAAGTTACAGATGTAAAGAGAACCTTTTTCCCCGGCGTCTCTGTATATGCAGAAGATATTCGATCTCCATTCAATTTGGGTTCAATTTTTCGAACTGCAGAGGCCTTTGGTGCCGAGAGAGTGTATATGTCTCCTTTGTGCGCATCGAGTGAACATCCTCGGGCGCGCAGGTCTGCAATGGGTTGTATAGAATTCCTCCCTTCGGAGGTTTGTTCGTATGATAATCTTCCATCATCAGTTCCTATTTTTGCTCTAGAAACAGGTGGAGTCCCAATAGAAGAATTTATTTTCCCAGAAAAAGGCATTGTAATTATTGGGTCTGAAGAATTAGGGGTTAGTCCTGAAGGTTTAGAAAAGGCAACATATGGCAGAGTTTCTATTCCTATGACAGGAATTAAAGCATCTCTAAACGTGGGTGTTGCCTTTGGAATTCTTATGCAAACATGGACTTCTTACTTAGCTTGTTCTGCATCAAGTCCTCTTTGAAAAGAGGTACAGATTTTTTTAAGCTGGGCTTCAGATGTAATTTTGAACATTGATAGAAGGTCCGGTTGTATTTGGTAAAAATCAATTGATCCTTCCGCATAATGAATCATAAGATCTGCCATGCAAACAGTCGCTGCAAGAGCTCGGTATTCCTCAGGAGCTGAGGAGACGGAGTGATGATATTTTATGGCAGCTATAAGAGCTGGTGGAAAGTTCCATTTTTCTGCGAGGGCAGCTCCGATATCGGCATGATTCATTCCTGACAGAAGTGATGCATAGAGTTTGTCTGAAATATTGTGTTCTTTTTTAAGCGATTCGAGCTTTTCCAGAGTTTCAGGATATAAAGAACTGAATATTATTTTTCCCAAGTCATGGAGCAATCCACAAACATACGCATCTTCTGTTACTATGCGATTTTTGAGAAAATTTCTTGCGAGGTTATATGAAAAAAAAGCAACTTTATAGGAATGGTCCCATAAGTCTTTTTGTTCAGAAGACATGTGACCTAAGAGTTGCATTGTCCCTACAGAGTACAAGAGGTTTTTTAGACCGCGAATACCAATCATCTTTACTGCTTCGGAAATGCTTGTGCATTGTTTTGATAATGAAAAAGCAGCAGAGTTTACCAGTTTAAGTAAATCTGTGGTAAGAGAGACGTCATTACTAATATGAGTTGCTATAACTGACATTTTTGAATCAGGATCGTTAAGTAATTTTTCTATTGCTGCAATGTTTTCAGGGAATTTTGGAAGGGTATCGATATATTCAATAATCTTGGTAGTGAGAGTTGAAATTTGTTCTTGCACAACTGCATCCATGGGCATAGTTATGCGCGTAATAGTTTCGCCCTTTTCGACTAAAATTTCGTAGTTTTCATCAGTTAGACCAATTTTCTTTAACATCAGAAGCATGATGACAAGTCCAAGTCCTGCGCCTTCAGAATCATCCAGAACCTGCGAGAAGGCCTCTTCTAGAGAGTTAAACTGTCTAGAGCGTGCAAGTTTGTCAAATACTCTTTTATATTCAATTTTAGTCATTTCTGAGTTATTTCGAACCTCAAGGAGTATTGTTTTTCCTTTTGCTTGCATTATCACTTTAACATAAAGCCCTGCATCTTTTTGAAGTTGCAGATAGTAATTTATGTTTGCAAGAGTATCTTCCTTGAAAGTGAGCATGCCTATTTTATAGTCTTCTGGGTTGTTTATATCGAGTTCTTTTTCTGCAAAATAAACGCGTTTTGTATTAGCTTTTTTGCCATTAGTTGTGAGCTCATTAATACAATACGAAAGGTAATCTTTCATAGGATCTTGATTAACTTCCGACAAAAAACAGGAAAGGACTTCCCCAATGTATAATTCAACGTCATGAGGAAGCGTATAAGTTGTTATTGATAGAGGGACACCCATTCTGGTCGCTTTTTTAATTTTAGCAACATCAATTACTACTTGTTTTTTTTCTTGCATATGTAGCAAGTGTATAGCACTCCGAATCTTTTTTCCAGCGAAAAAAATTAACTATCTAGAGTGTTTTTGCATTTGTTCCGCATAATTTTGCAAGATTTCATATACTTTTGCTGAAAAGTCTGCAGCATTCATCTCTGAAAGAATCTCAATACCATCGTCTACAGTGTCGATTGCCCAAATATGAAATTTTCCCGCTTGTATATCTGCAGTCATACGATCAGAAATAAAGAGATTGTCCTTGTTCCTTCGAGGAATAATGACACCTTGTGTGCCTGTTAAACCTAAGCTTACACATGCGTTATAAAAGCCCTCTACTTTCTCTGGTACTCCGCCTACAGGCTGTACGTCGCCAAGTTGGTTAAGACTTCCTGTTACCGCAATATCTTGACGTAAAGGGATGTTTGCAATTGCAGATAGAAGTGCAAAAAACTCTGCACAGGAGGCTGAGTCTCCGTCTACTTCTGAATAGGATTGTTCAAAGCAAATACTAGCAGAAAGTGCAAGATGTATATTGTGGGCAAATTTTCTATGGAGTAGTCCTTGAATTATTAAGTGAGCTTTGTCATAAATTTCACCTGAAAGACCTGATTCTCGTTCAATGTTTATAACCCCTTTATTTCCAGGTGCTGCTTGTGCTGTTACGGCTATTGGTATACCAAAGGCGTGATACCCTCGATCATGTACTGCAAGTCCATTTACTTTTCCAATTGCTTTGCCTTTTACATCTAACAGAATTGCTGAAGATCGGATCATTTCTGCATATTTTTCTTCTGGAAGGCGTTGCAGGAAAGATCTCTGTTCGATTGTTTGTATTATTGTTTCGCTTGTAATGAGTGTTTTGCCGAATTTTTGGGCCTGATATTGAGCTTCGTTAAGTAAGTCTGTTATAAGAGTAAACCTCGTAGTAAGCATTGTTCGATATTCCGATTTTCTCGCAGCATAGGTAATTATTTCTGCAATTCCGGAGTCATCGATGGGGAGTAATTTATTTTTATCTCGATAATCTTCAATAAAAGCAATAAACTCAGCTAAATTTTCTTCGGAAAGGGGCATTACTGAATCGAATTCGGCACAGACTTTAAATAGTTTTTGAAAATCGGGATCTTCTTGATATAGAAAGTCGTAAGAATGTTCTCCTCCAATAATAACTACTTTGAACTTAGCAGGTATCGCTTCTGGTTTAAGCAAACTTGGAACATGCATGCCGGTTGGGGGTGTTTGGATTTCTATTTTTCCAGATTGGAGAACTCTTTTGAGGTAGGCCCATGAGCCTTCTTCCATCAGCAAGTCTTGTAAGCGTAATACAAGGAATCCTCCAAAAGCTCGGTGCACGGCACCCTGGCGTAAACGCATGTGACCATTTATTGTGACGTCGTCGTTGTTACCTGTTGATTCTATGCTTCCAAATAAATTGGGAAAGGTAGGGATTTCTTCTTGTATTATATAGTTTTTTTCGGGGGTATGTTCGCAAATGAGATTAACTGCATACCGTGTAAAAAATGCTTTTTTGTGAGAAAGAGATTTAAACGGTTCCATATAAACAGGAATACGGGCGAGGAGGTCTTCTCTGATAGCATCTAGATGTAAAAGAACTGGCATGTTTTCAGGAGCTTTGGCATATAAACTTCGAAGCATTGCAAGTTCATTATCAATGATTGGCGCTGCAGATTCAGCTTTAAGAGAGCGTATCTTTTTATCAGTTGCTTTTCTTTTTTCTCTGAGTGTTTTGAATAATTCCGACATAAGGTCAAGACCACGATAATAATTTTCCCTTATGCTATTTAATTTAGAAACAGAAAACTTACCAGCAGTTGCTTGCACTTGAAGATCGTCGAAAGAAACGGTTTTTCCTCGTATTACAGGAATCAAATCCATAGAACGATCTTCATTGTCTTTTATTTGAAGAAGCTTGAAGCCCTCGAGTGCCATACTCGTGTCAAATTCTGCAAGAAGTTGGTTCTCTTCATTATCTGCTTGAGATAAAATTCGTTTACTAGCTGCAGCGAAAACTTGTGAATTTGTTATTTGCAGTGCCTGGCGTCTGATAGATTCAAGAGCTGTTTTCAGGTTCTTCTTAAAATATGACCCAGTTCCTGAAGCAAAATAAAGCGCCTTGGGTTCAAGGGGCTGGGAAAAATTATAGACATAGGCAATATCTTGTAGATCGGCAGGATTTGATTTATAGTCAGCTAGAAGGGTCGTCAGTATTGTTCTTCTACCAGTACCGGATGCCCCCATAATAAAGAGGTTGTACCCGTCTGCATGAATACCTAGGCCAAGTTTTAGTGCATCGATAGCCCGGTTTTGTCCAATAAGAGGATTATTTGTCTTTTGGTGTCTGAGACTGCCAATGAGTTCTTGGGGTACACGAAACAGGATTTCGTTTATAGGAAGTATTTGACTGTGTTGCGACATTATGTCTCCTTGCTAACTTCTTGTGATCGAGGCTTTCTAAAAAAGAGTATTTCTTGATAAGGTTAAGTATACTGTAAAAAAATGGAGCGTGGACAGAATGTCGGACTTGTTTGTTGGTGAAATTCTTATTCTGTTGTTATTGGTTCCGGTCTTGCTTCGTCCTTTTTTTAAACGCTTGCAGCGAATAGAAGGGATAGCAATATTACCGCTGCTTTCTCTTTTACTAGCTTTTGGAGTTATTGCAGCAGGTGGTTTAAGGTTCTCTTTTCTTCCTGTCTTATTATGTCTATTTATTGTCTTCTTTGCTAATTCTATACGAATGGTTCATCTTTTTTCCGGAATACCCTCAGATTTATATTCCATTCCCTCTATAATACTCTATGTTTTATTAATAATTATGTTTTCAGGAACCCTATGGTGTTCAATTGTCTTTGCCCCAGAACCGAATAGAATAAGTGAAAATGAAACGAGTAGATCCTTTTATACAGAATCTTTTTCTGTGGGAACAAAAGTCCGTTTTTCTGTTTGGGAACCTGTAAAAAGAGAAGTATCTAATGTTGAAGGCCTTGTTATAATTACAAACGATTCTGCAACCGGTTTTGGTTCTCGTAATTCGACGGCCTCCATTTTGTCAGAAAATGGTTATATCGTAATAGAAGGAAATTCGATAAGCACCCATGACTATATAAACCCTCTGTTTTTATATCCAGGAATAAGAAAACCTCTTTTCCTTCTTTCTCGTTTGTTTCCTTTTATAGAAATAATTCCCAGTGCACAAGAGATTGCAATAGTACAGGAAAAATCTCTTGGACGCCTTGTTTCATGGACGCAAAACAAATTTGGAAAGACTCTTCCTCTATACATAATAGCCGAGGGAGACAGTATTCCCTCTGTTGCATCTTTTTTTAGAAATAACCGTGACGTTTTTGCAGGTATTTCTTGTATTAGTAATGATTTAGAAATTAAAAATACATTCCCCGACCATTTAGTTTTTGTTTTTGATGCAAGTGGTGGGAGTTTGCCGTCTATATCTTCTGTGTATCCTGTTTGTATTATTTCTGGTTCGGATTCAAATTTGGAAGGCTTAGGCGAAATTGATGCAAATGATGTTTTGATGTCATTTCTTTTAGGTGGTAGTCGTGATGTTAATCGCATGCGTGCAGAATTAATTGCGCGACGTATTCTGTCCTGGATACGAATGAGGAGTGTCTATGGTTTTGAAGGATCTTGAGCGCTGGTTTAATTCAGTTTTGGATATACATAGTTATGTGTCTGCCGACCCTTCTAGAAATGGGGTTCAAGTTGAGAATGATGGAGCAGATATAAAGCTCGTTGCATTTGCGGTAGATGCATCTTTGCAAACAATAGAAAAGGCGGCTGCTGCTGGCGCTGGCCTTTTGGTGGTTCATCACGGTTTGTTTTGGAGAGATTCAATCTGTGTTACCGGGTCTCACTATGCTCGGTTAAAAACCTTATTTAATTCAAATTTAGCGCTCTATGCAAGTCATTTGCCTTTAGATGCTCACCCTGAAATTGGAAACAATGCAGGGATAGCTCAGAAAATAGGGCTTGAATTTTTAGAGCCTTTTGGAGAGTGGAGAGGATCAATGATAGGTTTTAAAGGAAAATTTCCAGAGCCTGTTTCTCTTGATACTATTTTGAAAAGACTTTTTTCCGAAGGAAAAAAGAATGTTCATATTTTACCTTTTGGTCCAGAAAAAATTCGAACTGCAGCGATAGTTTCTGGAGGTGCTTCTGGAGAAGTTCACCAAGCTATGCAACAGGGTTGTGATCTGTATATTACCGGAGAAGTTGAGCATGAGATTTATCACCCCTGTCTTGAGGGAAAAATTTCTGTTATAGGTGCAGGACATTATGAAACTGAAACAATAGGAGTCCGTCTTCTTTCACAGCGTCTGGCCTTAGAAACAAGTATAGATACGGTATTTATAGACGCACCCACCGGTTTATAGGTATGATAGAGAAACTTCAAAAAAACTATATAAGACAGGAATAAAAATGAATAAAACATTAACACAGAGATTATGGCCTTTTTCTTTAACTGCTTTAATAATATTTCTAGATCAGATAACGAAATTCGCTGTGATAAAAACTGTTCGACCTTGGTCTGTGGGCGCTTCTTTTTTTGGAGATTTTTTTAGAATTATTCATGTCTATAATCCAGGTATTGCATTTAGTATTGGCGGCACGCTTTCAGGGAATGTGAGAAGCATTCTTTTTGGACTCTTACCTCTCATAGTAATTTTGGTTGTTATTAGTGTGTATTTGCGAAGTACGGAGTTAACCTCCTTTCATCGGTGGTGTATTGCAGGTATTATTGGTGGTGGACTAGGTAATTTGCTTGACCGATTTTTTAGACCGGAAGGCGTTCTTGATTTTCTTGACGTCAAGTTTTACGGTTTGTTTGGATTGGAACGCTGGCCTACTTTTAATGTAGCAGATTCTAGTGTTGTTATATGTGGTGTTTTATTAATGCTTTCATTACTCTTTAACATTGGAGAAAAAAAGGAAAAATCAGATGAATAAAAAAATGAACACAGTAGCGTTTATTCTCGTTGGTACTCTTGTTAATGTTTTGCTTGCTGTACTTTTTATTGGTAGTTTAATGTTTGCCATTAGTTTGCTGGTTCCCTATATGGGTGAGCAAGTTGGATCTCTTGTTCCTTTTGCTTTTGTTGCAGGAATTATATTGGCTATGTTAGTCTATCAAAAGCTTACTAGATGGGTCATAGAGAAATATGATTTGAATGATAAACTGGATCCTTTATTTAGTTCAAAAAGAAAGAGAAATAAGAAAAGAATGGAATAGTTAAACGCAGAAGTTTAATATCCATCTGAGAGTTGTCTGTTTAGGTCTCTTTGACAAAGTTCCTGATAGACAAGCGCTCTTGTTTTTAGTTTTTCTTTTATATCTGCGTGGAAGGGCATATGTCGCCAAAAAATGCCACGAACTTCTTTTACCAGCTTTTGTATACCGTCGCTTTCTTTAAGCATCCACAGTAAATAATCATTGATAAAATACTCTTTTACGTCGCCTTTGAGTTTTTGTGACTGGAACCATTGGTAGTAGTGTCCTGTTAGGCCTTCTTCCATCCAATAATACGAAGCTTTCTCTTTAGCTACTTGCCAGCGGAGATCGGCTACTGCGGTAAGAACGGCTATTTGCGGACTTTTTGCATACATAGGTATTGCTATTCGGCCACGACTTGTTATTCTATTGTAACGATCAAAGGGTTCCCAGCAAAAGCCTGTGTCTCCGTAAGATGGAATAAGAATAACAAAGGGTGGAATCCTGTTGAGTTGAGACTTGTATTGTCTGCAATAGGCTTCCGGATCTATAGTTTCTATCCACCGCAATGTTTCTATAACATTTTCTCGAATTCCAATTTCTCTTGATGGTAAGTGAAAGTATTCTCGGGTTAATATAGGAAAGTGATTTCCCTGTCTACCGCAGGTCATTTTAGCCATTTGACGAAGAGTATCAAATTCTGCAGCAATACCCGAAATATTTGTTTCTCCTCCACCTGAGCTATCGACTTTTTGTTCTAGTGTTCGCACGTCAGCTTCTGCTGCTTCATAATCTTTAATGAAATTATTTAAGTCTTTATCCATTACTGAAAGATTTCTAAGCGATTCACTTGCGTCTGATAGGGCTCTTTTTTGTGTATCTGTGAAGGATCTTTTTACGCCTGAGAATCCAGGAAGAGATTCATGCTGGAAAATACTATCAAAGGTTTGTTTAATTTGTTCTTCGAGTCGAATACGTTCTTCAGACTTTGCACGTAAAAGATTTTCTGCACTTTGAAGCTTTCCTTCGGCCTTGGATAATAGCTGTTGAAAACGAGCAGAATCATCTTTCCTACTTGTTTTTGCTTCATCGGTACTTGAAGGGGTTATATTTCCTATGCCAATTTCGCGTAGCCACTCGTCGAGGTAATATACTGGTTCGCGATATATATTGTGTTCAATAACCCGAGAAAATATATCTTTTTGTTCTGGCGTAAGCAATGTGGGCAAAACAAGACCAAAACGGAGAGCAAGTTTTTTTTGAATCTCGATTTTTTTAGAACCAGTTTTAACAGCAATATTTGACATAAAGTCCCAATATGCGGTAATCAGTTGTTGGCGGTATACACTTCTATCTTTTGGATCCTGGCACGTTAGGAATTTGGAAAGAAGACCATGAAGGCGTTGAGCCGATTCATTTTCTTTTCCTAAGACTTGTTTATAATAGGTAGGATCGTCAAATATATTAGAGGGATTATCTTCAAAAAACTTTTCTACTTTTGTGTAAGAGGAAACTGTCAGATCTACATCTGCAATTCCTCTCGATTCAACGCCACTTGCTTCTTTAGCTGCAGAAAAAAGAGAGCTTTTTTTAAGAGAAGGTACAGGTGCAGCTGATGTGAAATCAAGAAGTGCGGCAAGTTCTGGATCAAGTCCGAGGTCATCCATTTTTTACTCTTCTTTGTTTTGAAAATTGGCGAAAGGCTGGAAAAAACTTGTGGAGGTGAGGGGAATTGAACCCCTGACCTCTTGCATGCCATGCAAGCGCTCTAGCCAACTGAGCTACACCCCCAAGGTAAGAGGATGATAGCAAGGATATGCCTGGAAGGTCAATAGGTTTTACTTCCGGCCCGCGATAACTCTAGTATAGCAGGAAATGAATTAGGTTTCTAGATAATTTTAACAATGTACCGATTTCCTGTTCTGTGATATAAACTTTAATTGTAAGGAGTTTAAAATTATGGATAACATGTGCCCTTGTGGTTCAGGAAAAAAGTATGACGGTTGTTGTGCTCCAATTATTTCAGGAAAGACTTCAGCTGCAACTGCAGAGGCCTTAATGCGCGCCCGGTATTCTGCTTATGTAAAGCACGAAGTCGAATTTATTGCAGCCTCCTGTATTAGACAAGAAGGCGAAAGCGATATTGATATGGAAGAAACACGCCGATGGAGCGAAGAATCTCAATGGAATGGATTGAAAATTCATGGAACAGAAAACGGGGGTGTTTCTGATACAGAAGGCGTAGTAGAGTTTTCAGCCTTTTATTCTCGAAAAGGGATGTCCGATGAACATAGAGAAGTTGCAGGATTCAAAAAGGTTGACGGAAAGTGGATGTATGCAGAAGGGCAACTTGCAGCAACGACCATAGTTCGAACTTCTCCAAAGGTTGGCCGCAATGAGCCCTGCCCTTGCGGAAGTGGGAAAAAATATAAGCAGTGTTGCGGAAAGTAAGCTTTTAAATTGTTTTTTAAGTAACGTTGTGCAGCCATTTACCGCTGCGCAACCGAACTAATCCAAAGATCATTTTTAGTGGATCATCTAAAGTTACACATAGATAAATAATCCATGCTGGTAATCCAAATACAAAGGCAGCAGTAGCAGCAAGGGGAAGTGTTACTGTCCAGGTGAATACAATGTCGTAAAATACGGTATAGATAGTATCTCCTCCAGCTCTGCAGACACCAATAATCATTGACATGTTAAAAGCTCTAAATGGATAACTACAGGCCATTATAATAATCATACCGCCGATTATTGTAAAAACATTATCACTGACATTGAAAACAAAGGGAAGAATCCAGGAAATGGGTATAATGAAAAGAGCAACTCCTACAGCCAGAAGAGGTGCAAAAAGAGTGAGCCTGCTTGCGTATTCTCTTGCAGTCTTTTCATGACCTTCGCCAATTTTCTTGCCAATTAATACGGATCCTCCATTTCCAAGGCCTATAAAAACAACCCAGGTAAGTTGAGATAGCGTATTTACAATGTTAAAAGCAGCAATGGCGTCTGTATGTGTGCGAGCAAAAATTATATTCTGCATAGCCACGCCAAGAGCCCATAGCAATTCATTTATAATGACAGGGAAGGCTATGACAAAATATCGTTTTACAAAAACTATGTCAAAGCCGAAAAGTTCTTTTAATGTGCCTGCAAGTGCATATTTTTTTGTATAGCTAATAGAAACAAGAAGTATTACTTCAATAAATCTAGCTAAAACTGTTGCAAGTGCTGCTCCTTTTACACCGAGTGCTGGGAAAGGACCAATGCCAAAAATAAGAAGCCAATTAAACAAGACATTTATTGAAAGAGAAATAAAGGTAACAACCATTGCGAGTTTAACCTTTTCTATTGTTCTCATAACAAGAATAAATACAAAGCTGATTGAAAAGGGAATAAAACAAGGTGCTACTGCTTTAAGATACGTTGCTCCTGTTTTAATTACTGCTGGATCCTTAGAGTATAATCCCAGGACTTGTTCTGGAGCAAAAAGCGAGACGAGAGTAAAAAAACTGGAAATTATTATAACAATGAGTATACAAAGACCTGTGTTTTTTCTTATTCCTGCAATATCCTTTTTGCCCCAAAACTGGGCTGTAAAAACTCCAGCACCAGAGGCGGCTCCAAACAGGAGCATATGAAGTAAAAAGAAAAAATTATTTGCAAGACCTACCCCTGCAATTTCTACTGTGCCAAGTTGTCCTATCATGACAGTGTCTACCATGTTAACAAAGGAGTTCACAAGATTTTGAAGCATTATAGGAATGGCAATGGCAAAAAGCACTGTATAGAATTTTTTGTCGTTAAAAAGTGCAGTTATTTTCATACAGATTGTTCCTTCTTAAAACTTCGTGAGCCCACGTAGACACCGCTGAAAATTAACAAAGCTCCACCAAGAGCATATACCGTAAGAGGTTCAGAAAGGAAAAAAGCTGAAAGAACAAGGGTGAGAAGCGGAATAAAATAAATAAACGTATTTGCCTTGGTCGCCCCAAGCGCCCATATTACTTTTGTCCAGGCAACATAGGCTACACACGAAGCAAAAACAGTAAGGAAAAGAAGGTTAAGTGATACCTTCCAGTTTAATAGGGGAGAAAAATTCAAGGATAAGGGAGAGAAAAAGAGAACAGGAATCATAGTCAAAACCGTATAAAAAAAGATTTTACGTGTTATATAATATGTTGAATATTTTGTCTTTAATCCTCGAATAGTGATGGTATAGATGGACCAAGAGACAGCAGAGCTTAATGCAAGAAAGTCTCCTATGGGATTTAATTTAAGAATAAAACTACCATTGAAAATAACAAGGATAACACCAGAAAAAGCAACGAGTGCTCCTGTAATTGTTTTGCGTGAAAGTTTTTCTTCTGCTATAAAAAAATGTGCAAATAAAGCAGTTATTAAAGGTGCAGTCGAAACCAGTAAAGAGACATTAGAAGCAAGAGAGAAATGAAGGGCAAAATTCTCTGCAAGAAAATAAATACTTCCTCCGCTAATTCCAGCAAACATAATTTTTAATTCGGACTTGAAGCTTTCTGGTTTGTGAAAGTGGGGATACACTATAAACATGAGAAGATACGCAAGAAAAAAACGATATACAAGAATTTCAACGGGGCTAAAATAACTTAAGAGAACCTTCGTTGAAATAAAAGTTGAGCTCCATACAAATACAGTAAATATTGCAAGAATGTAGTAACGAGTTTTATTAGTGTTGTTCATAATTTTTTTTCCATTATAAGAGCGTGTTTTTGTCCAAAGAAGTTGGGCAATGTACCTGTATATATAAAGCCTTCTGTTTCGTAAATATGGCGAGCTGCTAACCAGTCTTCATGCACAATAAAAACGATATGTTTTAACAGAGGAAAACTAGTAAACAGGGTTGATGTTGATTCTTTAAAAAGAATACGACCAGCACCACCTCGAGAAGAAGGAAAAACCGCAAATGAAGAAATATAAAGCACGGATCCTAGTGTAATGTGTCGCTCAGATGCTGAGTGTCCAAGGGTGTAAAAAGACTGTTCTTGAGGAGGAATTGATTCCCAAATTTCTGAGCTGAAATATCCAGAAGCTTCTGCTTTTTCAGATTCAAAAAAAAGAAAGGTCCCTTCGGGAAACGTAGCTATTCTGTCAAGGAAAACCTGTTTGTTTTCTTGAATCTCGGGTGAAAAAGAATTTTCTTCTATTTTCATTATGATATCTATGTCTTTTTCATTTGCGGCGCGTATAAAATGGTGCATTTTTTTCTACCAGTGTAAGATATTCTTTCGGTGCGTAAGGCCGAGACGGATTAAGGTTTCCTTGAGACTGTATCCGGTAATACTCTGTTGGGCAAGATCTATAGAAAAACGATTCATAGAAAAATGTTGAAACAGGTAGACAAGTTCCTCTGTATTATATTCGTATTGCTTGCTTAATTCTGTGGCGTACACTGAGAAAAGCCCCTTTTCTTTCAGTTCACCATAACCGACTATCCAGTGGGGACAACTGAGCTCTTTTTGAAGTTTTACTGTTTCTATCGCCATCCATTTTTGTGTTTCTTCGAACAAAGAATTAAAGGAATCTCCCCCATGGCGAAGTAAATAAGAGAGTTGTTTTGTTTTGGCGGTGTGAATAGGAGATTTATTTAAAATGATAACGTTAGATCGAAAATCAATTGAGAGATCAGGATTTTTTTTGAAAAACCCGTCTGCAAGTTTTCCTGAAAGACCTACCAGGTATTGTTGGTTTTTTGTAAGTTGTTCATTTTTGCCAGGATTATCGCCTGTTAAAATAAGCTTTATGTCATCTTCTTCTGTAATGGATTCAAGACTTCTGTTATACACTACTGGAGTTTCTATAGGATATTCAGGAGTTTTATCATTTGTCGCGGCATTTTTTTGTAATGAAGAGAGCCAAGAGGATGGTGTTTCTGCTGTTTTCGACCATAGCTTACATTGATGGCGAAATCTATCGCGAAAATCTGTAAAGGCTTCCCATTGGATTTTTGTCATGTTGTTACAACCACCACGCAATGCCTCCAAATGGCCCAGACCAAAAATCTATTGAATTCTGTTTTGAATCTTTTAAATCCCACCAACGCCAGCCCAGATAAAATTCTCTGGGGCCTGAAAAAAAACTTGTTTTAAGTTCTGCTTCGCTAATTTGAAAATGTGAAAAGGTTTGAAACCCTCCACGGAAATGAAAAGATAGCGGTTTTATAGGATAAAAGTGGGTTTCAAGTCCAAAGGTTCCACCGTTCCTTTCAAGAAAACCAAACCATGAAATCCATTGACCATATAAATTGAGACTAAAAGGATTAGTCTGAATTATAGAAAGAGTTGCTCCAAGACGAAGGGCCCCGATTATTTCTTTCGTATCTGTGAGGACTATTGCTTCAAAATAGGGTCCAAAAAAGCGCCATGAATTTCCTTTAAAAGTTAACCAAGAGCCGCCGCCAATATCGGATAGATAAAAAGGTTGGAAATCGAGTGAATACCACCAAGATTTTTTGTTTTCTGGAGGAGGAAGCATGTTTTTAACTTCAAAGGGGGCGATAAGGGAGTAATCTCTTTGTATAAAAGGTTCGTAATAATAAGGATAATCGCTGTAAATTGCGGTAAGATTATTTGCTCCCCAACCTAAAAAAATAAGCTGGAAAATAACTTCTGCTAACTCATTTTGTTCAATTACAGAATCTTCTTCATTTTGAGTTTTTTGTTCTTCTTTTTCAGCTTTTTCTATAGAGTTCTTAAAAGAATCCATGTCTGCAAAAAGGGGTGTTCCACAGATCATATAGATAAAAAATATGTGGATAAGGTATTTTACACATTTATTAAGATTCATTAAAAAAGAGTATAACACAAATTATTATTTTGGAAGGTGGGGCGCGGGGAGGAAACCTTTTAGAAAAGGTTTCCTCTTTGCAAGATTTCTTATTATAAAATTTAAATCCAGATAAGCCAGAGAAAAACGGATGCTGCAGCTGTTGTTATAAAAGTGAAGGGAAGTCCTATTTTAAGCCAATCTGCAAAAGACATGTTGTATCCTTGTTTTTTAAGAATCCCCATAGCAACAATGTTTGCAGATGCTCCAAAGGGGGTAAGGTTTCCACCAAGGCAAGAGCCTATGAGAAGTGCAAACATGTATAATTCTGGTTTAAGTCCAAGCCCGCTTGCAAGTGTCGCAGCCACAGGAAGCATAACAATTATGTATGGTACGTTGTCTACAAAACCAGAAATAATGACAGAAACGGCGAGAATAACTATAAAGCCAAGGAGTACGTTTGAGCCAATAATGCCAGAAAGGTAGGTTGCAAAATCGCTTAGGAGGCCTACTTCTGCAATTGCTCCAACCACAATAAAGATACCAATAAGGAAGGCAATTGTTTCCCAGTCGAGTTCTTTTATCATTTTAGTTGTTTCTTCTGTGCTGCGTTTTTGAATAAAACGATACCAGAAGGTACCAACAATTCCGAGAATTAAAACGGTGAGACCTGACCAGATTGAAATTCCTGTATG
>DATFIA010000247.1:0-13036 GCA_035270545.1 Treponemataceae bacterium | reverse complement strand
AGAAGCCGTTAATATGATGAAAGAAATTGCTCAGAAAATTTCAATAATTGAAGAAATAGCACGCCAAACTAATTTGCTTGCATTAAATGCAGCAATAGAAGCAGCTCGAGCAGGTGAATATGGTAAGGGCTTTGCAGTTGTCGCTTCTGAGGTAAGAAAACTTGCAGAAAGGAGTCAAAGTTCTGCGGGAGAAATAGGGGCTTTATCTGTTCGAACCGTAAGTGCTGCCGAGAAAGTTGGAGAGCTTTTGGAACAGCTTGTTCCCGATATTAAAAAAACAGCAGATCTCGTTCAAGAAATTAGTGCGTCAACAAGAGAGCAGAATTCTGGAGTAGAGCAAACAGCGAGTGCTATTCGTCAGCTCGATTCTGTTATACAGCAAAATGCGAGTGCCTCAGAAGAATTAGCTTCCACAGCAGAAGAGTTATCTTCACAGACGGAAACTTTAGATCAGATTCTTGGCTTCTTTACGGTGCCTGAAGGAAATTGATTTTCTCTTTGTAAAGATGACCTGAAAAATAGAAACACAATGTCTGCATGAAGGCTATGAGCCTGGAAACGGAGATCCTCGGGTACTTCCTATATATCAGAGTACTACTTATACCTATGATTCCTCTTTTATGGATAGTCTTGTGTTAGCTTCAAAAGTAGTTCACGTAGCAGATATTCGCACCTGCGTGTTGCACCCGGCGAGTGCAACGCATAGGCAAATGACAGACGAACAACTTCTTGCTGCCGGTATCACGCCCGGTTTAATTCGTCTGTCTGTAGGCCTAGAAAATATCGATGATATTCTCGAAGATATTTCCCAGGCTATGGATACGGTATAACTAGTTTTTATCTCTCTAGTTTGCGGTACACTCCGCGGTGCGGGGTGTCTGCATCTTTTCCGTAGGTCGCTTTTCTCCATTCAGCATATTCACTCCAGTTTCCGTCATACCAGATAACTTCTCCGTTTGCTTCAAATGCGAGAAGATGCGTGCAAACACGATCGAGAAACCAACGGTCATGACTTACAACCATGGCACAGCCTGCAAAGTCTGCAAGCGCCTCTTCTAATGCGCGCAGGGTGTTAACATCGAGGTCATTAGTTGGTTCGTCGAGAAGAAGTACGTTTGCGGCTTCTTTTACCATCATGGCAAGATTAAGTCTATTTCTCTCGCCGCCAGAAAGAACCCCAACCTTTCTCGATTGATCAGATCCTGAAAAATTGAACCAGCCACAATAGGCCCGAGCATTAACTTCTCTAAGAGGCCCGTTTACACCGCGGCCATTGGCATCCATTGCACCAAGTTTGATAACATCATAGCCACCAGAGAGTTGCTCATATACTGTTTTATTAGGATCAAGTTTTCCCCTCATTTGGTCTACGTATGTTAGTTTAACTGTTTCACCCAAGCGAAGAGTTCCACCATCTGGCTTCATTATTGCCATTTCGCTGTTCTGCCCCGCTGTGGGAGTTTCTTGGCCTGCAGCTCCAGCTATCAGTTTGAAAAGAGTTGTCTTTCCGGCTCCATTTGGACCAACTATTCCAACAATAGCTCCTGCTGGAATATTGAAAGAGACCTTGTCAAATAAAAGACGATCGCCAAAGCTTTTTGAAATATCTGTTGCTTCAATAACAAGATTTCCCAGACGAGGGCCGGCAGGAATAGAAATCTTTGTGTCTTTTATTTTTTCTTTTCCGTCATCAGAGAGCAGTTTTTCGTAAGAATTAATACGGGCCTTGCTTTTTGCATGTCGACCCTTTGGACTTAAAGAAATCCATTCGAGTTCTCGCTCTAATTGTTTGCGACGATCAGATTCGCCCTTTTCTTCTTTAGCAAGTCTGTCTGATTTTTGTGAAAGCCAGCTTGAATAATTTCCTTTCCATGGGATGCCTTCTCCTCTATCGAGTTCGAGAATCCAGCCAGCTACATTGTCTAGGAAGTAGCGATCATGGGTAATGGCTATAATTGTGCCTTCGTACTGTTGTAGGTGACGCTCAAGCCAGGCGACAGTTTCTGCGTCGAGGTGGTTAGTTGGTTCATCTAAGAGTAAAATATCTGGCTTTTGAAGAAGAAGCCGACATAAGGCAACACGGCGGCGCTCTCCTCCAGAGAGAACGTCTACTAATTGATCTGGAGGTGGGCAGCGAAGGGCATCCATGGCCAGTTCTAGTTGACTGTCGAGTTCCCAGGCATTAGAGGAATCTAGAAGATCTTGAACCTTTGCCTGTCTGTCCATTAGTTTGTCCATATCGGCATCTGGATCGCCAAAGGCTTCGTTTATGGAATCAAATTCTGCTAGGAGCGCAACCATTTCTGCCACGCCTTCGGAAACAACTTCTTTTACTGTTTTTCCATCTTCGAGGTGAGGTTCCTGTTCAAGGTATCCGATTGAGTAACCAGGAGAACAAGAAGTTTCACCGAGAAATTCGGTATCTACACCAGCTAGAATTTTTAATAAGCTCGATTTTCCCGAGCCATTAAGACCAAGGACTCCAATTTTTGCCCCATAAAAATATGAAAGGCTAATGTCTTTGAGGACTTGTTTGGTACCGTGACTTTTAGAAACACGGTCCATGGTATAAATGATTTTTTTGTCGTCTGTTGTCTTTGCCATAAAGTCTATTCTACAGCAAATTTTTCTTTTATTCTATGAAGGGTTCGAAAGCCATTCAACAGACCAAGCGCCGTTTTCGTTTTCTCCAAGGGTCTGAGCAAGCCAGGGAAGAACTTCGTGAAGTTCTTCTGCTAACTTCCATGGAGGGTTTAAGATTAGAAGGCCAGAACCTGCGAGTCCCCATTCCGTTTCTTCATCAATTACATCTGGAAGAGGGTGAACCATAAGTTCTGTACAAAGAATGTTTGGTATTCCTGCTGTATATAAGCGATCTTTTAAAGTTATAAGTTCATTAATTCGTCTGGGAACAATGGGATACCAAAGAATAATAGTACCAACTGGCCATTTTTTTTGAATACGAATTATTGTCTCTGCGGTTTTAGAATAGTCGGAAACAGTTTCGTAGCTGGGATCTATTAAGGCAAAACCTCTTTTGGGATCTGGTGGACAAAGTGCGTTAAGGCCAGCGTACCCATCCCGATGATGAATGTGGATTCGAGGATCGCCACCCATATTGTCTTTTAAATTTTCAATTTCGGCAGTATGAAGTTCCATAAGAATAAGTTGATCTTCGCTTCTACTTAATGTTCGCACAATTTCTGGAGATCCTGGGTATGTTCTATCGCTTTCGTAGAGGCTTCTGCAAATTTCAACATAGTTTTGTAAAGATTCTGGAATATCGCTCAAAGATAATAGATGTTCTATTCCTTTTGCTGCTTCCCCAGTCTTTTTTGCTTCATCTGACTCAAGATTATAAATTCCTGCCCCTGCATGAGAATCTATATAGGAAAAAGGTTTAGGTTTCTTGGTTACATATCTTACAATAAGAGAAAGAACACTGTGTTTGAATATATCTGCATGATTGCCTGCGTGAAACGCATGTCTATAACTGAGCATTTTGTATTCTACTCTTACGGATTGAATTTGACAACTAGACTTCATGAGCTTAAAATTCGGAATGTTACCTATTCTATAATTGGAGCCATATTAAATTGGAGGAAAAAATTATTTCTACATTAACTGAGTATTTGACATTTAAAATTGAGAGTGAATTATATGCCATAACAGTGGCAAATATTAAAGAAGTACTTGGTGTTCCTAGAATTACGCGGGTTCCGCGAATGCCTGATTATTTTAATGGGGTAATAAATTTGAGAGGTAATATTATTCCTGTTCTTGATCTTAGGTTAAAATTCGGCCTTGGAAAAACTCCAATAACTCCAGACACAAGTATAATAGTAACAGAAATAGAAAATATATTTACCGATAATGAGGAAGAATCATTTATTGTAGGCATTTTTAGCGATAGCGTTGAAAAAGTAGTTGCCATTGAGGCTTCCTCTATAGAACCCCCTCCAAAGATAGGAACAAGTATAGACACTTCGTTTGTATATGGAATTGGAAAGGTAGAAGATTCTTTTGTGGTAATATTAAATATTAATAAAATTCTTACTGAAAAGGATTTGGATTCATCTCCTTTGAAAGGAGTGTCCTCTCATGAATGATACCTTACTTCTAAATATAGAGAATATCGCAAAAACCCATGCAGAGTTTTTGGTTGTTCTTGATTCTGAATTGGACCTTATTGTTGATTTTGAAAAATGTTCTGAACTCGATTTAGCTGGATTACAGCTACTGGTTGCACTCATTCGTGAATCGAAAGACAACAAAAAAAAGGTTTTTTTCCGTGGAAAACTAAAAAAAGAACATACTCAACTTATCCTTCTTTTTGGATTAAGTGAGGATCTTTGTTTGACTGGAGAAGAACTCGAAACGAACCTTAAGGCGGTATTATAAATATGAGCAAGGATAATTTTATAGATACGTTCAAAGAAGAGGCACTCGAACTTCTTGGAACACTTGAAACCTCCCTTCTGGAACTAGAAGAATTTCCAGAAGATACAGAGCTCCTTTCTGCGGTCTTTCGAGTTATGCATACAATTAAAGGTTCAGCTGCCATGTTCGGCTTGGATAAAATATCGAAATTCGCCCATGAAGTTGAGTCTATCCTTTCTGCTTTACGCGAAGGTAGATTGTCTGTTACAAAAGAGCTAATAGGAAAAACTCTTCTTTCTCGAGATCTTATACTCGAAATGCTTGAAAATCTCGATGACGCGAGTGGACCTCTCTCTCCGAAATTACTTGATTTTCTGGAAGATTTTAAAGTAACCATAGGTTTTACCGTTGAACGGAAAAAAGAAAAAATTGAAACACTAAACACAGATAAAAAAGATTTTGAAGAAAAGAAAAAACTTGAAACATGGCATATTGTTTTTAAGCCAGGAATAGATAGTTTTAGAAGAGGATGCAAACCTCTTTTGTTAGTGCAAGAATTAATGAGTCTTGGAGAAGCCGTTTCTATTCCGATTTTTGACCAGATTGAAGCTTTAAGTGGAATGGATCCAGAGGATTGTTTGATTAGCTGGGAAATTTATATAACGACAACAGCGACAGAAAATGATTTGCGTGATATTTTTATTTTTGTAGAAGATTTTTCAGAAATACACATAGAATGTCTCGAAAACCTCATTGATGAAACGGGTGAGACCAATAAAAAACTCGGAGAAATTTTAATAGAGAGGGGAAAAATTTCCCGAGAAGCACTCGAAATTCTTTTAGGTTCACAAAAACGCATTGGGGAATTACTTGTACAGGAAAAACTTGTCTCTGGAACAGATTTGAAAATTGCTCTTGAGTCTCAAAAACAAATTCAGAAAGTACAAAAAAATAAGGCCATGAATGCGGATATGAGTACTATCCGGGTAAAGTCCGAAAAGCTTGATGATCTCATGTCTTTAGTTGGCGAACTTGTGACAGTTCACGCCAGAATTTTGCAAACAAGCAAAGCAATTGTAGAAAATGATGAACTTAATTCAGTAATTGAACAATTTGGGCGCCTTACTGACGAACTTAGAAATAATACAATGAGTATTAGAATGGTTCCCATTGGAACAACCTTTAGTAGCTTTAAGCGCCTTGTTCGAGACTTGTCTGGTGAGTTGGGTAAAAATGTTGAACTTGAAACAGACGGTGGAGAAACAGAACTTGATAAGACCGTTATAGAAAAACTTAATGATCCCCTTATTCATATTATTAGAAACTCGTTAGATCATGGTATTGAAAATCCAGAAATTCGCTCTTCTCGCGGGAAATCGAAAACTGGAAAAATACATTTATCTGCGGTTCAAACAGGTGCTTCTGTGTATATAAGCATAGAAGACGACGGAAATGGCTTAAATAAGGAAGCCATAATGAAAAAAGCAATTGCAAGTGGAATTGTAGCCCCTGACGCCCAACTTGATGATCAAGCTGTGTATCACTTAATTTTTGCTCCCGGCTTTTCGACAAAAGAAGCTGTTTCTGCAGTTTCGGGTAGAGGCGTTGGAATGGATGTCGTTAATCGCCAAATGGAAGTTATTGGAGGAAGTCTCACAATTGAGAGCGAAGAAACAAAGTTTTCTCGTATAACATTGAAAATACCTCTTACGCTGGCAATTATTGAAGGTCTTTTAGTGCGAATTGGAGGAGAACATTTTATTGTACCTCTTTCTGTAGTTGTTGGTTGTATGGAGTTTATTCAGGGTGAACAGAAAAAAAATGGCTCTATTGTACTTTTTCAAGAACAGCAACTTCCTTTTGTAAATATGCGCGAATTTTTCTCTATTCCCGGAGATCGAAATACTATAGAGCAAATTATTGTCGTGAGTATAAAAGATCAACAATTTGGAATATTAGTAGATCAGGTAATTGGGGGAAATCAAACAGTTATAAAACCATTGGGAAAATTATATAAAAATGCAGTAGGGGTCTCAAGCGGAAGTATTTTAGGAGATGGTTCTGTCGCATTAATTATAGATGTTGAACAAATTATTAGTTCTTTGGAAAACGTAAAAAATGACTAATGAGACCTTTGCTCGGTTTAGTACATTCATAGAGTCTACCCTTGGGATTAAAATGCCTCCTTCTAAAAAGATTATGCTTGAAACGCGTTTGGGTAAAAGACTTCGAGCTTTAAAAATGAATACCCACGAAGAATATTGTGACTACGTTTTTGGAAAAGAGGGGTTTCAGCTTGAAATACAACAATTAATAGACGTTGTAACAACAAATGAGACAGATTTTTTTCGCGAAAACAAACATTATGAATTTCTAACAGAAACTGTTCTTCCTGAATTGCTTGAAGGTAAAAGAAATCTGCAAATAAATATGTGGTCTGTAGCTTCTTCTACCGGACAAGAAGCGTACACTCTTTCTATGGTTGTGGAAGAATTTGCTCGAAAGCAGCAACAATCTATTCCCTATAAAATTCTTGCTACCGATATTTCTGAAACTGTTTTGAATATTGCACAAACGGGTATTTATACAGAGCATCAAAGCGAAAAAATTCCAGAACAGTATAAAAAACGATATTGTTTGCGAAATAAAGATAAAGACCAAAAATTGATACGGATGAAGCCAGAATTGCGGCAGAAAGTTATGTTTCGAAAATTAAACTTAATGGATAATACCTATTCAATACACAAAAAGTATCACATTATTTTTTGTAGAAATGTTTTTATTTACTTTGACAGACCTACTCAAAAAAAAGTTCTAGAACAGATATATACCCATTTGGCCCCTGGTGGTTTTCTTTTTATGGGACATTCCGAGAATATTGGGAATGTTAAACTTCCTTTGCGAAGTGTCGCAACTGCTGTATATCAAAATACAAAATAGAGGTTAAAAGATGATCAACGTTATGATTGTCGATGATTCAGCTGTCGTTAGGCAAACCCTTTCGGAAGTTCTTTCACGAGAATCGGATATTCAGATAATGGCAACTGCCTCAGACCCTTACGATGCGGCAGAAAAATTAAAGAAGAATGTACCAGATGTAATTATTTTAGATATTGAAATGCCTCGTATGGACGGTCTGACATTTTTAAAGAAACTGATGACTCAGCATCCCATTCCGGTAATAATTTGTTCGAGTAAGGCAGAGGAAGGCTCTCAAAATGTATTTCAGGCCTTACAGTTTGGTGCTGTCGATATAATACAAAAACCTAAGATTGGTACAAAGGTTTTTATAGAAGAATCTATGGTTATGATTTCGGATGCAGTACGTGCTGCATATTTAACCAAAGTAAAAAAAATATCAAATTCTGTTCGTCCGGTGGCACCAAAACTCACCGCAGATGTTATGCTTCCCATGTCCAGCCCAAATATTTCTATAGAAACAACCGAGCGAGTTGTTGTTGTTGGGGCCTCTACTGGTGGCACAGAGGCTTTGCGCGTTTTTTTGGAACAGCTCCCGATAGACTGTCCTGGGGTAGTAATTGTTCAGCACATGCCTGAACATTTTACCGCTGCTTTTGCTTCTCGTTTAAATAGTATTTGCGATGTAACCATAAAAGAAGCTGAAGACAATGATACAGTCCTTCGAGGGCGGGTTCTTATAGCTCCAGGAAATAAGCATTTATTGCTTAAACGTGCAGGGGCGAGATACTATGTGGAAGTAAAAACAGGACCTTTAGTCTCTCGGCATAGACCCTCGGTAGATGTCTTATTCCGTTCTACCGCTCGGTATGCAGGAAAAAATGCTATAGGTGTTATTATGACCGGAATGGGAGATGACGGCGCAAAAGGAATGCTGGAAATGAAAAATGCAGGAGCGTATAATTTAGCTCAGGATGAAAAATCGTGCATTGTGTTTGGCATGCCAAAAGAAGCCATAAAAGCCGGTGCGGTAGATAAAATTGCACCCTTAGAAGAGTTAGCAGGTTTTGTAATAAAGAAAAGCCAGGGAAGATAGAAATATGACAAAGAATATGAGTATATTACATTACGATGGGGGTAATTATGGGTGCATCAATTTTAATTGTAGATGATTCAATTTCAATTCGGCAAAGTGTCCGCTTTGTACTTGAAGAAAACGGGTATACTGTTTTCGAAGCTGGAGATGGTGTCGAAGGGTTAAAAAAACTTGAAGAACAAAAAGTTCAACTTATAATAACCGATGTTAATATGCCTAATATGGATGGCCTAACGTTTGTAAAAAAAATTAGACAGACTGATGGTATTAAATTCATACCGATATTGGTATTAACTACAGAGTCTCAAGGAGCTGTTGTTGACGAGGGGAAAAAAGCCGGGGCCACTGGATGGATTGTCAAACCTTTTAACAACGACAAACTATTGGAGACGATCAAAAAAGTATTGCCTTGAAATTTAACCCTCAGTTTGGTAAAGATGAACACTATATAGGTCCTGGTGAGTACTATGCCTCGGATCAAGATATAGTAATTTCGACTTTGCTCGGTTCTTGTATTTCTGTTGCTTTGTACGATAAAGAAAAAAAACTTGGAGGCATAAATCATTTTATGCTTCCTTCTCCTCAAAATAAAGAAGATTTACTTTTTTCTCGAAGTGCAAAATATGGAATTCATGCTATGGAATTGCTTATAAACGATATTCTTAAACTTGGTGGAACAAAAAAATTGTTAAAAGCTAAGGTATTTGGAGGAAGTTCAGTAATAAATTTTAAAGAAAAAGCAACCTATAATATTCCAAAAATGAATATTGAGTTTATTTTTAAGTTTCTAGAATTGGAGCATATTCCAGTGGAATCTTATAGTGTTGGAGGGTCTTTACCAAGAAAAGTTTACTTTTTTCCAGCAGATGCTAAGGTTTTGATGCGTTTTTCAAAAACAGAATATGAGAGTCTTGTTAAGAGGGAGTCCATGTATTCTCAAAAACTCATGGAGTCTCCAGAAAATGCAGGAAAGCCTATTCTCTTTTAATTATTTAGTTTGAAAATTTCACTTTTAGAGTTACAGTATAGATATCATTGCTATTGTTAGGAGGGATTACTATGGCAAAGGGAAAAGATAAGGGTAAGGCTGAAGATAAGAAACAGCCGCAACACACATTGAAAGAAAAGAGAAAAGCAAAACAGGAGAAAAAAGCAGCTAAAGATTAAGTTAAGAAGTAATAATTGAGACTTGCAAGCCATATCTTTTGAATATATGATACGGCTTGCGAGGGTTTAAAATGAATGCAATTATAACAGTTGTTGGTACCGATCAAGTTGGTATTATCGCACACGTTTCGGCTTTTCTTGCAAAACACAGCATAAACATTGTAGATATTTCTCAAACAATTCTTTCTGGTAGCTTTGTTATGACTATGATGGTAGATCTTTCATCGAGTGATATTTCTATTCAAGATAATAAAAAAGAATTGGCTGCTCTTGGCACACAACTTGGGGTCAACATTAATATGATGCATGAGCAGGTTTTTTCTGCTATGCACCGAATTTAAGGCAGGTTTACTACTATGATGTACTCTCCACAAGAAATTAAAGAAACTGTCGACATGTTTATGCGACATAAACTTGATGTTCGAGCTATTACTTTAGGTATATCTCTGCGAGATTGTGCAGGGCCTTCTGGCGTTGAATCTCGGCGCAGAATGAAAGATAAGATACTTCGTACAGCAAGTCGCCTTGTCAGTGTTGGTCGCGAAATCGAGGCCGAGTACGGCATTCCCATCATCAATAAAAGAATTGCGGTTACTCCCATTTCTCTCGTAGCAGAGTCGAGCGATGACACTGACTTTACCCCATGGGCAATAACGCTCGATGAAGTTGCAGAGGAACTTGGAATAGATTTTGTTGGAGGTTTTTCTGCTCTTGTTCAAAAGGGTATGACTTCTGGCGACAAGCGTTTAATAGAATCTATTCCCCGGGCATTGTCTGTAACAAATAGAGTTTGTGCGTCTATAAATTTAGGTACAACCAAAAATGGCATAAATATGGATGCGGTAAAACTGATGGGTCAAATTATAAAAGAAACCGCAGAGGCCACGGCAGACCGAGATGGAATTGGTTGTGCAAAATTGGTCGTTTTTTGTAATGCTCCGGAAGATAACCCCTTTATGGCTGGTGCATTCCATGGAGTTGGCGAAGGTGAGGCAGTATTGTCGGTTGGTGTTTCGGGTCCCGGCGTGGTAAAAGCTGCATGCGAGCAGTATAGAGGGCAACCATTGGATGTACTTGCAGATGGAATTAAAAAAACGGCGTTTAAAATTACGAGAATGGGTTTATTAGTAGGACAGGAAGCTGCCAAACGGCTCGATGTTCCCTTTGGAATTCTCGATCTTTCTTTAGCTCCAACCCCTGCTGTTGGTGACTCAGTTGCACGAATTTTAGAAGAAATGGGCCTTGAATCTGCAGGGGCTCCTGGAACTACCGCAGCTCTTGCCATGTTAACTGATATGGTTAAAAAGGGTGGGGTTATGGCTTCCACGAATGTTGGAGGCCTTTCTGGCGCCTTTATTCCTGTCTCGGAAGATGAAGGCATGGTCGCTGCTATTCGCGCTGGCTCCATCAACCTTGAAAAATTAGAGGCTATGACCTGTGTCTGTTCAGTTGGTTTAGATATGATCGCTATTCCTGGCGACACAAGCGCCGAAACTATTTCTGGTGTCATTGCGGATGAAATGGCAATTGGTATGGTAAATAATAAAACAACCGCAGTTCGATTAATTCCAGTGCCTGGTAAAAAGGCTGGTGAATGGGCCGAATTTGGAGGGCTTCTTGGTGGAGCTCCTATTATGCAAGTAAATACCTTTTCCTGTGCAGATTTTATTAACCGGGGAGGTCGAATTCCGGCTCCTATTCACAGTTTTAGAAATTAATAAAAAATAGATATGGGTGAGTGTGGAAGGTTGAAAAATAACTTTAAAAAGGTGATAGTATCAACATGAAGAAATGTGGATTTATTGTAATGTGTTTGTTTTTGGCCTCTGTTTCTGTATTTGCTCAAGATAAACCCGATGCCTTGAAAATATATAGAAATGGTAGAGATCTTGAAGCCGCAGGCCGCATTGAAGATGCTAAAGTAATGTACGCAAAATCTATAGAAGTTTGTCTTGAAGATTTGGCAGCTAATCCTAAAAATATGGACGCTTTTACGATTCAAGGCTGGGCTTTGATTCGCCTTGGCAAGTACCAAGAAACTGTTAAAGTTTGTGTCGAGGCATTAAAAATTACTCCTGATTACCGTATTACGGAAACACTTGCCGAAGCATATTTTTATCAGGACAATCATAAAGAATCCTTGAAAAATATGGAGAAATATATCGATGCGGCTCCTCGTGGTGAGCGCATTAGTACCGCATACTTTTTTGTGGGAGAAATTTACCGAATAAATAAACAGTATAATAAGGCAGAAATAGCATATTCTGCTGCAGTTTATTTAGAGCCTGCAATTTCACTGTGGTGGTTTCGTTTAGGTTCTGTTCGTGAGTCTGTGGGAGATAAAACCTTTGCTATTGACGCGTATCAAAGGGCTTTGAAATTACGCCCAGATTATAAGGCAGCATCGGAAGGTCTTAATCGTCTAAGGACATAATTGCATCGATACTGCGTATTGGCTCTTTTGGGTTAAAGCGGCTTTTTCTTTCGGTTAGATGGCGAAGAACCATAAAAGTTTGACCTAACAATATTCCGCCTTTTCCGGGAAAAGAAAAACCAGGCAAGAGCATCCATCGTGAAATAAAAATCATGCCCTCCACTGTGAGGGCTTTTTTTATTCCCAAAAGAAGAGCCCCTTCCGTTATTTTTAGCCCAAAAGGTTCGGCAAGTATTTTTCCAAAAGGTGATAGCAGATTAAAAAATATAATACTGACACTCATTAGAAGAACCGGTACAAGGGCAATTTTTTTAGAACTTAACAGAAGCAAAAGGACAGAAAATATAACTATAGAAGCTTGTACCGCAATGTTTGGAGCAAATAAGAGCGTAAAAAGGAAGATAAATCCCGCAGTTATTCGAAAGATTGGTGTGTTAAAAAAGGTGGTTTTTTTAGTAGTGTTTGTGGTTAAAATAGGGTTTGCAACAGGTATTTTTATAGAACCATTTTTTATTCCTACATACCAAAGAGATTCTTTCGCAAAGTGATTTGCAAATAAACCGAGAATTGTTCCCGTGAAGACCCCTACGGCAAAAAATGGGGGTGCAATGTACCAGGTACTTGGTCCAAATATAAACCAGCGAGCCAAAAGTAATTGCGCTGCGTTTGAGGTGAAAGCGCCAATAACACTTATTCCTGCAAATGACATTCTATTAGGAAAAAACTTCCTAAATGCATACATAATAAGAGCCGAAGAAAGTGTTCCCGTAGCAGAAAACAAGAAAATATATGAAAAAAGGGTCCCGGTAATTATTCCTTGACCTAGAATTTTAATGGTTATAAGAATAAGAAAAGAAGGGATAGGAAGAATATCTATAGCAAGCATTACAGGAAGGTTTGCAAGCCCAATTCTTAGAAAAGGAAGAGGTTTAGGTATCATGTATTCTATTGTGGAAAGAAAAAAACACAGAGCACCAAACCAAGCAATTATAATGTTTCGAGTTTCATTATTTTTCATATAATATAGTCAAAAAAAAAGA
>DATFIA010000246.1:0-6072 GCA_035270545.1 Treponemataceae bacterium | reverse complement strand
GTGTTATTACTTTCCATGGCGATGCTCCTGCATTTTGTAGTTGTTGTAAACACACAATACAGGTTTTTGTCGCTATTAGGGAGGGGTTTAGGCTCCTCCCTTTTTGCACTTCGTCATTGAACGCGGGTATATTATGTGAATTAAAACATGGCTTAAAAGCCACAAGGAGCATTTGGTGAAAAAATTAGTAGCAGCACTTTCGTTAGTATTATTGGTTGGATCTGTTAACCTGTTCGCATTTGGAATTGGTGTTCAAGGTGGGTATGGTATCGGTGGTAGCGGAGCGGCTGTAACATTTAAGCTCGATTCTCTTCCCTATGTTTTTGCAGTGAACGCTTCTTTTGGAAGTGAATACACATTCGTTGGTGGAAGTGCAGATTACTGGCTTCGCACTGGAACACTCGCAGGTCCTGTAAACTACTTTGCTGGTGTAGGTCTTGGAGTTGGAATTGGACTTGGTGACACAATGGCTCTTAACGCTGCTTTACGTGTACCCATTGGAATTAATGCATATTTCCTAGATAACTTTATTGAACCCTACCTACAAATTGTTCCTGCAGTTGGTCTTTCTGTCCTTCCAGATGTTGGACTTTACTTTGATGTAGGCGCAAATCTGGGTCTTCGTTTCTGGTTCTAAAACTTCGAAAAATCTAAACTTAAAAGCTGCTCGGTATAAAGCCGGGCGGCTTTTTTTAACTCTTTTATTTTTTCTTACAGTTCCACAGGTATTGATTAACTGTCTATACTATGTGTAAATTTAAGTAAGGAGAATTGTATGTATACAGCGACCATGCGATACAAATTCAAACCCGAAATGTTCGAAGTAGCTTGCGGGTTTTGGCGTAATCTTGTACTCGAACAGGCAAAAAAAGCTCCTGGCCTTGTAAGAATGGAATTTCTTGTAGCAAAACCCTTTGCTCTTGCTATTGGGACATGGGAAGATAAATCTTTTGCCGAGGAATTTATGCAAACAGGTGTATTTAAACGTCTTTTAGAAAGTCTTGTTGGCTTAACTGATGCAGAACCTAAGGCAGAGACATGGTCTTTAGATAGTTTCTGGGATGTCAACACAAAGCGTTAATATGCAAAAAAAGGATTTTGCATTGGCTAGATTCACGGCTCGCAGTCGGCGGTTGGCAGTCGGCGGTTGGCGGTTGGCGGTTGGAAAATCGCAAAAAAAGTGGCTCAGGTGAGCCACTAATTTGAAACGTATTAGCTGATTATTATAGCTCTGCTTTTTTAGCCTTAACGACCTTTAGAAGCATTGCACAAGAAACAACAATGGCAACTGAGAAAAAGGCGTATGTTGCAAAACCAGTACGTATTCCAAATACACCAGCAACATTAGACATTATAAAGGGAAAGACAAAGGCACCAATACCGCCGCCCATAGCTGCAAAACCTATAGCTTCACCCTGTGCTTTAGGGAAAGCTGCTCCTACAAAGGTTACAACAACTGGGTAAATGATGGAGCAACCAAGACCCGCAAGTGCAACAAGAATTGATGCAATTGTTATAAGCAGAACGCCACCACCCAAGAAGCCCACAACACTCAAGGCTATGACCGTAGAAGACATAAGAAGAGTCATTGATATTAGAAGAATATCACTTCTATTTCCTTTATAAATGAGAGGGACACCAAGGCGGCCAACTAACAAGCCTCCCCAAAAGAGGGAAACCATAAAGGAGCCTCGAGCAGGAGCCAAGCCGAAAACGGTAACAAAATATTCTGCGATCCAGTTCGATATACCGAGCTCTACTCCTACATATAAGAGTAAACAAGTAAAGCCGAGCCAATAGGCAGGATGCCTAAGTAAGGAAACCTTTTTTGTCTCTTTTGAATCAGAAGCATTGTCCTTAAGTAGTGCAAAAGGAAGAAAAATTACAACAAAAGCCAAAAGTACAAATAAGCCTGCAATTCCACGATATACAAGAGCCCATGGCAGAGCAGCACCTAAGAGGATTCCAATAACGAAGGGACCTGCAACCGCACCAATAGCAAAAGCTCCATGCATAAGATTCATTGCCCGACCAGAGCCGGATTTATCCATACGAAGAGTCGCATAATTGATAGTAAGTTCAAGAAACCCCTGACCAATACCAATTGCCAAATTAAGGAGTAAGTTAAACGGTAAAGAAGATGTTTTAGCAAAAAACATGAGCCCTGCAACAACTAATACAAGACCTGAAAGTATTGTTGCTCGAACACCTATTTTTTCAACTAGAATACCCGCAAAAAAGGTTGCTGAAAAATACCCTATTGCTCCTGCTGCAATTACCGCACCAGCACCCACATAAGACCAGCCAAAGTCAGCTAGAATTCGAGGGAGAGTTGCACCAATTATTGTCATCGACATACCGAAGAGGACAAACAATCCAAACAGAGCCACATACAGACCACGGAAAGGTTTTTCTACAATAGACATAATGTATCAATTATTACCTGTATCTTTTTTAAAAGCAACCTTTTAATAAGAATAGAGACAGGGCTTAACGAAATCTCTGTATATCTGATAATCTGTTATTAATGAAAACATCTGAGTATACAAAAGTCCCTTCTATTAACGAATGTCTTAACATAGCAACAGATACAGAAGAAATGATTGTACGCCTGGGAGCTATAAAAGAGCTCGGCCCAATTCTTGTAAGAATGTTTCCAGATGTATGCACTTTTTTAATTGCAGACGAAACGACTCTTAACGTTGCAGATGCACAGGGAGAACTTACCACGTCGCTCTCTATTTCTTCTGTGGAAATTTTGGGAATAACGATATTTCCAGCGAAACCTACCCTTCATGCAGATTATAAGTATGTGAAAGCTCTCGCTGCAGACCTCAAAGAAAAAAAGGTTCAAGCAGAAAAAAAGGGCAAAACGCTCGTTCCAATTGCTATAGGTGGGGGAACAATAAACGATCTCACAAAACGAGCAGCCTTTGAAGCTGGTCTTTTATATTTTTGTGTGCCAACAGCTGCCTCGGTAGATGGGTATACCTCTTACGGAGCAGCACTCTTATCTAATGGGTTTAAGAAAACCTTTGAATGTCCTGCGCCTCGCGCAGTTATTGCCGACTCAAGTATTCTCTCCTGTGCTCCAGCATATTTGTCTTCATCTGGATTCGGAGATCTTGCAGGCAAGATTATTGCTGGCACTGATTGGCTCATTGCCGAAACAGCTGGTAGCGGCGGAGCTCTTGGAACAGAGCCAATTAATCCCCTTGCTTGGGCAATGACACAAACAGGTCTGAGATCTGCACTTTCCCGCAGTCAAGAAGCCTCGAAGGGAAATGTTCAGGCTATTGAAATTCTTTTTGAAGCCTTAGCTCTTACCGGTTTTTCCATGCAATACTTAAAAAGTTCCCGCCCTGTTTCTGGCTGTGAACATTTGTTTAGTCATGTGTGGGAAATGGCAAATCTCTCTATGAATGGAATTCCGGTAACACATGGGCACAAGGTTGCAATAGGAACCTTGTGCGCTACTGCTATTACAGAACAATTTTTTTCACATGTGGAAGCTCCAAAATGGATAGAGAATTCAAAAAGCCGTGAAACCGTAGTACGAGAAGCCGAAGTCCGAGCCGCTTTTTTAGGCCAAAATGCCGCAGACGATGCGGTGAAGACAGCACTAGATAAACTACTTGATGAAAAAAGAGCGAAAGCTCTGAAAGAGCATATTTCTGATGAATGGGGAACGCTTAGAATTAAGGTTCTAAACCAGCTTATGCCATATAACGAATTGCGTACAATGTTCAAAACTGCAGGTTGCCCAATTACAGCAGAAGAAATAGGGTTAAAAAGATGTGAGGCGATAAAAACTGCTTACAAGGCCCAAATGATACGGAATCGTTACACTGTACTTGATCTTATTTGGGACTATGGACTCATGGAAACTGTACTCGAGTCTGTTGAAGCAGACAAAAACTATCTCACTTAATAGAAGAATTTTATTTTCTTCGCGTGAGGGATTGAAATGGAAATCTTAGTACCTGGGGTCGCCTGGCGACCCCAGGTACTAGGATTGCAATGGAAAGCCCGACTAGGATTTTTCGGCTTTTGCGAAAAATCCTAGACACGCCCAAATGATTTTTAACCTTGAGGTTACTGTTTTACACTTGTGCCACGTGAGTGAATGCGGTCAAAGGTTTTCATCCACCGCCCAGAGCGATAATAGACAAAGGTTACCGTGGCTCCAACAATCCAGCCGGTTGGAAGGGCCCACCAAACGCCGTTTAGGCCAATAAGTTTTGAGAAGGCGAATGCTGCTGGAACGCGAACAATCCACATGGCTATAAGGGTGCTTACCAAGGGCAAAACGGATTCTCCTGCGCCCCGGATTACACCGTTTAACATAAATAAAACTGAAAAAACGACAAAGAAGGGCCCTATAATTCGTAAATAACTGGATCCGGCTTCTAGAACTCCGGGATCCGTATTAAAAAGACCAACTAAAAAGCTACCCGCAAAGTGGAATAATAGTGCTGCAAGGATGGAGATACTTATTGAAAAAATGAGGGCAGATTTTAAACCTCTGCGCACTCGATGTCCCTGCCCTGCTCCCAAATTTTGGCCTACAAATGTGGATAAAGCCATGCTAATAGTCATTGCTGGTAAAGAGGCAATACTTTCTATTCTTGTTGCTGCAGCATAACCTGCAATCGCATCTGTACCAAAACTATTTACAATTCCGGTCATTGTGCTTATACCAAGGGCTACAAGCGATTGCTGAATTCCAGAGGGAACTCCAATGCGCACGCTTGCAAGAAATATTTCACGGTTAAACCGCAGTTTTCTAAAATCTACTCGGAGTAATTCATGTGTTCGATTCAAATAAATAAGAGCGAGAGCAAGGGCTAGACCTTGGCTAATAATAGTTGCAACGGCGACTCCTGCTACTCCCCAACCAAAGGCAATTACAAAGAGAAGGTCGAGTACTATGTTTAGAAGAGTCGAGATGAGAAGCATCCACAGGGGGTTTTTCGCATCTCCGAGGCCTCTTAATACGCCACTAACAGTATTAAAACCTAAAAAAGGCAGCATTCCTAAGGAGTAAATTTTCAAATACAGAGAGGCTTGAGGGAGCACCTCTGGTGGGCTTTGTAAAATTCGCATGATGGGTTCGGCTCCAAAAAAACCCACGGCCATGAGCACGAGTCCTGCCCAAAAAGTAAAAAGATAGTTTGTTTCTATGGCAAGTTTTACTTTTTCAGTATCACGTGCACCGTGATATTGCGAAATTAGGATATTAGCGCCCATGGACAGACCCATAAAAAGGGAAAGAAGTAAAAAGATGACCGGAAAACTGGCACCAACGGCTGCTAAGGCTTCTTTTCCAACCCAATTTCCTACGACAATGCTGTCAACCATATTATATAATTGCTGGAACAAGTTACCAAAAAGCATAGGAATAGAAAAAGAGATCAATAACCAGGTCTCGTTTCCGCGTGTCAAATCTTTCATGAAAAATCCTTTAGCTGTAATTGACTATCGCCCTAGTATAACAAAATTTCTTTCAGTGGTTACCTTTTTTTTAATAAAATTGATGGGGAAAGTGTAAAAATTGATGGGGAGGATGATGAAGGCTGATGGTGGGAGTAATTAAGGGGATTTCTACTAAAAATAATAGAACAGGAATCTGAAACAAGACTATTCATTAGTCACAGATATAATGCGACTCAAACTCTTGTTAACCGATTTCAGTTCTATAATCCAAGATTCTCATTTTACAATATATCAATTACGATCAAAACAATTAGCACGATTCCTAAAATTGATAATATACCCATAGTTATCTCCTTTATCAAAGAATACACACAGACACGTATTAGTTCCGTGCGATAACGCACAGATAGACCTCTACATAATTATTAATATTAATACACTAAGCCTTGATTATCAAGAGATTCATTATTAATGATTTTCTTGATAATCAAAGAAGGTGATATTATTGCAGAATAAAAGGGATTTTATGAAAGTGAAAGAAGTTGGAAAATCTATGAACTTGTGGCTTTTAGGCTTATTAGCAAACAAACCAGTCTGGGTATTCTGGATCGTATATGCCGCATTAACTGCAATTCT
>DATFIA010000245.1:0-11599 GCA_035270545.1 Treponemataceae bacterium | reverse complement strand
GCGCGTCCCCGCTAGCTGCCTCGTATTTTACCGCTGCAATTAACCCATCCCTAATAAGCACAGAACCAGGGCGAAGACTTTCTTTATCTGCAATTTGTACATTTCCAATAAGAGTTTCCATGTGGGAAGGATAGTAAAGGACTAAAGAAGATGTTCAATCAGAAATTGTACTCAATTCTTTAATCTTACCTTTGAGTTTGTTGTTAAGGCGAATATAGTTGCTAAAAAGTATTGCTGTTGCTGTTATTCCAAGGATTTCCGAGACTAGAATAATAGGAAGACCTGGGACTGGAAAAGAAACATTCCAGAAAAGGCAAAACCCTCCGGTTCCAGCTGCAATTATTGCAATGACTATCACAAAAGCTGTTATCGGATTTTTGCGAAACCGTAAGTATACGAGCATAAAACCACTATGACTAACGAGCCCAATAAGGCCTCCAGAGATCGCACCGTTTATCATTCCAGAAACTATTTGACCCTTATTTATTAATTCAAAAAAAACGCCGACACCGAGACCAATGAGCGCAGAAATGAATATAACGCTCAGTATTTCCTTTATTTTTTCCATACGTATCTCCTACATGTCCAGAAATTGCTTGAAATCTTTTGCATAGTTTCTGGAAACTTCGATGCGTTCTTCCGAATCGTTAAAACGCAATAAAATTCTGCCACCAAACCAAGGAATAATTTCTTTTATTTTGAGAATGTTCACAATGTTAGATTTATTTACCCTAATAAAATTAGAGCACGAAATTAGCTTCTCCATTTCAAAAAGTTTATGCTTCATTTCGTAGGCTTGTTTCTCTGTGTGTGCAAAAAGAGTGTTGCCTGAAGATCTAAAAAACAGTATGTCATCGAGCTGGAGAGGTTCAAAGGTTTCGTGTTTTCTACCAATTATAAAATCCGGCGTTTGTTTTGACTCGTTAAATTTGTACAAAAGCCGAATGAGGTCGGCTACATTTTCTTTTGCAAAACCCATATAGATACCAGACGTTGGGAGCTCATATCCATTTTCTACGAGTGTTAATTCAGCTTTTTCATTTTCCTCATTGCCTAAATTGCGCATGATTTCTCTAATAATGAGTGTCATTTCGTCTGAGGCAAGAAGCCGGTATGTAAGCATACTTCATCATAAGTCCACTCTATAGCCCTGTCAATTCAACTCACACATGAAAAATCACCTCTTGTCCTCCCTTTCTGTCCTCTTGTAAAAATCTCGATACGCCAGGGTAAAAAAGGGAATACACTCTCTAACAACAGCCGATACAGCCGCTACAGCCGTAATTAAGGAGTTGCTATGTTAATTAGTCTACAAAACATATCCAAGACATACATGATGGACAAGGTCAAAATACCGGCCTTACAGAATATAAATCTTAATATCGATACGGGAGACTTTGTGTGCCTCATGGGGCCAAGTGGTTCTGGTAAGTCAACGATGCTCCATGTAATCGGTTGTATCGAAAATCAAACCTCGGGGGATGTGATCATTAGAGGAGAAAATACAAACTCCATGAACGATACGGCGCTCTCAAAATTTAGAAACAGACATATAGGTTTTATCTTTCAAAGTTTCAACCTTATATCGGTGCTAAAAGTGAGAGAGAACGTTGAATACCCCCTTCTTATTCGCGGAGGAAAAGTTGACAAAAATCGAGTGACAGAGATTATCGAGTCGGTCGGACTTATCGATTACATGAAGCACCGGCCAGACGAACTTTCTGGGGGGCAGCGTCAACGCGTTGCTATCGCCAGAGCCTTAGTGACAAATCCTGACATTATAATCGCAGATGAGCCAACAGCAAATCTCGACTCAAAGACAGGAAGAAATATTATCGATTTACTAACCAAGCTCAACAGAGACTCACATACAACTTTTATTTTTTCAACACATAACGAGTCGCTTTCTCAATGTGCCAAAAAGACGATCCACATCCTTGATGGCGAAATTATTTCGGCATGAGGATGTATAGAATGGTGTACTTTAAAATAGCGATCCGAAACATTACTAAAAACGTTCGAAATAATATTCTCACCCTTCTTATGATAGCCTTTGGTATTGTAGCCCTGTATGTCTACACTGGCTCAAATACAGAAATGTTTCGTCAGTTTAGAAATACCGTTATCCATGAAGAATATGGTCACTTCCAGTTACACGCGAAAGGATTTTTAGAGTTTGGGCGAAAAAATCCGTATGAATATGTAATAAAAGACTACTCCGCTCTTGAATCTGAACTCCTCCGCCTCACAGATATTGATTTTGTTGCCCCCCGTCTGAATTTTTCTGGAATTGCTTCGAGTGATGAAAAAAGTACAGTAATTAAAGGATTCGGTGGATTAAGAGACCCTGAATCAAAAATGGAATACGGAAAGGTAACGGATGGAACATTCTTGGGTGACAGGACTGCGTTTACTGAAACATCTGAAATGCTCGCGCAAGCAATTGTAGGCGAGCGGGCATTAATGAAAGCCTCCTCGTCTATTGGGGAAACATTAACAGTTCTTTCTACAATGAAAGACGGCGGTATAACAGCAGTCGACTTCCACATTACTGGAACTAAAAAAAGCTATGGCGAAAGTGACGTTATGAATGAAATGTTCATACTTGCCGACTTAGCTGCTGTACAAGAATTGTTAGAGATGAGGGATTCAGTTGATACAATAATCGTACATCTTAAAAACGAGCGATCTTTTGGCAAAAAAGAAAAGAGTATTGCAGAATTTTGTAAAAGCCATGCACTTGAATATCAAAGATGGGATGACGTTGCTATTTTTTACCAGCGCTCTCGAGCCGTTTTTGCTATGAACGAAAAAATTCTCACCTCGATTATTTTGATCATCGCCCTCTTTATTATCATCAACACCCTGTACATGGCATATATGAGTCGTGTTCGTGAAATTGGAACTATGCGGGCAATAGGAACTACAAAACAAAGCATAACGAAGATCATGCTGTACGAAAGTCTTATCTTGTCTGTTTTAGGGTGCAGTCTTGGACTTATTCTGGCCTCTCTTATTGCTTTAGGCATTAATATTGCAGGGGGAATATATCATCCGGCCTCAGTGTTTAACGAAGACGCATTTTATACACAAATAAAACCCGAGACTCTCACCATGAGCTTCTATTTTCTTCTGTTTATGTCTGTCTCGGTAATTGCGTCAATCGTAATATCATTTCGAGCCCTGCGCATATCCATCGCAGATTCGCTTCGCTGGAGAGGATAAGGAGAATCTATATGTTGTATGCAAAACTTGGAATACGGAATCTGATCAAACATAAAAGAAAAACCCTCTTAACACTTCTCACTATATCTCTTGGCTTTTCGTGTTTACTTTTAGCAAAAGGCTACTCTAATTATTGTCTGTGGGGTTTACGTGAATCAATCATTAACGGCGGCACTGGCCATTATCAGATTTTCAAATCTGGGTTCAAGGCAAACACGGATGATGATTCTTTTTCTTTTTTAATTCAGGACTATAAAAAAATAATTCGCGATTTCTCCTCTTTACCCGGTGTAAAATTTGTTGCACCGAGATTATCCTTTACAGGGATTCTTTCAAGCGAAGGGCAAACAACGACTGTCGTAGGATACGGAGGTTGGCTCGATGAAGAAAAAGGGCTCACTTCATTTTCCACTATTTCAAAAGGCAGTTTTCCGCGCACAAACGAGCCATACGATATTCTTATTGGAGGAGGTGTCGCAGAACTCTCCTGCCTCGATATTTCAGATGAGGCAACACTTTCAGTTGCAATGCCCTCTGGCGCAGTTAATGCCATGGACTTCCAAGTTTCGGGAATAATTCTAAATCAACTGGAAGAAATGGAAAACACCTTCGCTCTCATTCCTCTTGAGACCGCACAAAATGTACTCGATGTACAAGATTCAGTAGATACCTTCATAATCATGTTGCTTGATACAGATCTTATGGATTCTCTCAGTGAGGACATAAATACTATTTGCTCGAGGCATGGCCTTGAATGGCGAAGATGGGATGAAATAGTTCCGTATTATTCAGGTGCAGCTGAGTTTTATTCTTCAGCCATGAATATCGCCTTAATTGTAATTGTATCTATCGTTATTTTTTCCATTATCAATAGCATGCTCATGTCGGTATATGAGCGCATCCGAGAAATAGGAACAATGCGTTCGGTTGGAACAACTAAAGGACAAATTGTACGAATCATACATGCAGAAAGCGTCTTGCTCGGATTTTTTGGCTGCCTAATCGGCCTTGGGGTAGCTGTTGTAGTTGCAGCCATTGTGAACTCTCTTGGCGGGATTCCCTTGCCACCACCTCCTGGAAATACTCGTGCATATAAAGGATTAATATTTCTTGAATATTCTGATGCACTGAAGTTTTCTCTTTCCTTTATTCTTGTGGCTTCTCTTTCATCTCTTTTTCCTGCCATTAAAGCGACCCGAATGTCCATCGCCGACACCCTACGTTGGCTGTAGTTATCAGTAAGGAGTACTCTATGAAAAATTTACTTTCACTCATCGTTTTGTTTTTTGCTTTTTTCTCACAAATTTTCGCTTTCGAAGCAAACGAAATTCTTGCAAAAGTCGACGAGCGTCGTGCTATCGGTTCATCTTTTACATTTACCCTCAAAATAGATGACTACGAAAAAGGTGTGTTATCTCAAACAGCCGTGATGTCTGGTTGCGCAAAGGGTGCGAATAAGACTTTTGTGAAATATGATGAACCTGCAAACATGCGGGGTAAAAAGCTCCTGATGGTAAACGATGACCTTTTTATTTTTGTACCCAAAACTCAGCGTCCGGTTCGACTAACCCCCTCACAAAGATTGATGGGGCAGGCCTCAAACGGGGATGTTATGAACGTGCGTTTTCAATCTGACTACACCCCTACAATTACTGGAGAAGAAACCGTAAAAACTAAAACAGGCGACGTCAATTGCATTATTCTAGAACTCTCTGCAAAACGCCCCGGATCTCCGTACAAAAAAATGATTCTCTGGGTTGATGGTCTCACTAATTTCCCTGTAAAAGCCGACTGCTATGCCTTGAGTGGTAAGCTCCTCAAAACAGTTGAATATTCTGTAGTAAAAAAATTTAATGGAAAAGAAATAATTTCGAAGACAATCCTCTACGACAAGATATTAAAAGATTCTTATACAGTTATAGAATTTTTGGACATGGTCGAGTCCGATGTACCCGATCACTTTTTCAATAAAGAATATCTCATGAGAATGTGAAAGCAGGCCCTATGAACCTCTACTACAAAAAACTATTACTTTGCATTGCTGCCCTTTTTACTCTTGAATGTGCACTCATGTCCCTCTGTGTTTTTTCCGAAATCCCCCTTGGCAAAGGAACGTTAAACGCACGTTTTTATTCAAAACAACGGCTCGTTGAAAACGATTCTAAGCTAAACCCTAAAAATATATTTGCGGCAGATAACGGGTTTTATGGGACTGAATTTTTTACACTTGGCTATTCTCTAAAAGGAGAGCGGCTATCCTTCCATTTCAATGACTTTGGATATATTAAAGCCAATAGAGATCCTGATTTCCACAACTCAATCGGTGAACTTTATGGCTCACTTCAATTCGGTGCCGTATTTGTCGATATTGGGAAAAAGCGTATACATCAATCCCTCAGCTATTTTAAGTCACCAATCAATTTCACGGTTGATACTGCCGGCACCAAAAATCACAACGAAACGCAATTTTCCGAAGGGAAAATAATGGCACATGTCGACATATTTAGCAATTACGGGTTTCTAGGTATATCCTATATCCCAAAGATAGACTTTAGCAAATCTATTGAACAATATGTTTCTTCTTCTCAAGTTCAACAAGGACTCCTGCGCTACGATTTCACTGTGCACAAATATACAATGGGCATAGCAGTATCCAAGGATGACTTCTGGCGACTTGGAACCCATGTTTCAACTACCCTAGGAGACTACGTAGAAGTTCATTTCGAAGGCGTATTCAATGAACAAAAAACGCGCACCGCTTTGAGTGTTGCTGGTGGGTTAGCATTTCAAAACCCAGAGCCCGCAAAAAATCGATATGAGGCCCTCCTTGGATGTACCGCAAATCTCCCCTGGTTCAGTGGTATTGTTGAATACTACTACAACCAGGCAGGTTTAACAGGTGATGAATGGCGACACCAAACCGATACCTACCGTAATCTGCAAAACACCGACCTTACCAGCATGCTCAACCTCTATAACCTTGGAATGGCCTATCAAGCTCTATCTCAAAACCGAGACTTCAATAGTCGCCATTACCTAATGCTTCGATTATCCAATCCCACAACTGACGATTACCAAATCGCCCTAAATACTGTAGTTAACCTTCAAGACTTCAGCGGAGTAGTCATGCCCTCAATGAGCTATTCAGGCTGGAATCACATTTCACTAGAAGCCCACTGTACCAAATCATTTGGCAGCCCCTACTCAGAGTTTTCTTTATATGGAGAAACCTGGAGTTGCGGACTATCAATTGAACTTTGGTTGTAATTTTTTTACTATTTTTATAGGAGCCTTTTATGAAAAAGAAACTTGCATCTGTCTTACTATTTTCTGCCATTATTTTCTCAGCTGCTTTTTGTACAGATTTAGAAGAGTGCTATCAACTTAACGAGTACTTTAACAAAACACCGAATGAGATTCACGAAGTTATTGTCGTCTATGAGAATCGACTCGCCAAGGACAATAACGACTATTACTCAAATCTCGCCATTGCAATATTATACAGCGCCCTTTCCTCTCCAATGGAAAATCCCGAACCCGGAGCCTCGGTTAAAATTGTTGAATACAGCAAAAAATTCGAAAAAAAAGAAAAAAACAATCCAATCGCTCTTGTCTATTACGGTCTTGGCTGCTCCTTAGTCAGTCGAGATTCAAAAAACCCCATGACACAATTGAGTTTCGTAAAAAAAGGAATTTCGAAATTCGACCTAGCCGTTAAGTTATCTGAAGGTCAGACGAATGAATGGTTCGTCAAATATATGCGCGCAAATTTTTATATCAACCTCCCCAATACCTTTAAAAAAAGACCCGTTGCCGAAGAAGATTTTGCTTTCGTAGAAAACCACTACGCCGGACACCCTGAGATTGAAGGTTATATGTGTAACGGCTATTTCAACTTAGGCGAAATTGAAAAATCCCGTGGTAATATCGCGCGAGCTATAGAGTGTTGGGGAAAATCTGTAGAGATTAATGAGCGACTAAAACTTAATTCTCGAGAAGCTTCAAAAGCGAGCGAGAGACTTCTACTGTTCACCGAATAAGTTTTTTAATAAAAAAATTGAGCCAGAACGCAAAAGGACGAGAGAGCGTCAATGCGCGGAGGCGCCGCGTGTGAAAAAATCACGGGGCGCGAAGGCGTTTTATCCTCATTTTTTATGTTATACTTTTTTCAAATTTCACAGGAGTTCCAATGAACTATTTAGTAATATATGCGCACCCAAATATGAACAGCCTTAACCACAGCGTCCTTGAAGAAACACTCAAACTGTTGAACTCAAAAGAAAATGCAGAAGTGCAAGTCATAGATTTATACGGCGAAAACTTTGACCCTCGCTTAAATTTTGACGCCTCCCACCCTCGCCGCGATATGAAAACCAGAGAAGAAACAGAAAAATATCGCAATTCTATATTGTGGGCGAACCATATAGTTTTTATCTATCCTATTTGGTGGGGACGAGCACCAGCGATTTTGCTCGGGTTCATAGACAAAATTTTTGTTTCAGGATTTGCCTACCACCATCCGCCCACAGCGCTCTTACCTCAAGGCTTACTAAAAGGTAAAACAGCAACAGTTATTACAACACAAAAAGGGCCAGCTTTTATTACAAGGCTTGTTTTCAAAGACAGCCACAGAAGAGTAATGAAAAAACAAGTACTCCAATTTTGTGGAATTAAAAAAGTGCGCTTTTTAGAAATTGGACAATCAGAAGCGATGACGCCAGAGCGGTTCTCTAAGGTTCAAAAAAAAATCCAAAAGTTATTTTCACGCCAAAAGGATTTCCAATGAGGACATTTCTAGATTTAGTAAAAAAAAGAGCCAGCATACGCTCCTACGATTCACGCACAGTCGAACAAGAAAAACTAGAAACATGCATAGAAGCAGCTCGGCTCGCTCCCTCTGCTTGCAATGCTCAACCGTGGAAATTCACCATAGTACGCAACCCATCCTCCATTCAAAAAATCGCAGCAGCTTGTTTGCTACCCGGCTCTTCAATGAACAAGTTTGTAAAAGGCGCACCAGTTATTATTGTTGTGACTGGAGAATCACCAAATATTACTTCAGCCCTAGGCTCATTCATTAAAAGGAAAAAACTATTCCTTATAGATATCGGAATAGCCGCAGAACATTTTTGCCTCCAAGCAGCTGATCAAGAACTTGGCACCTGCATGCTCGGCTGGTTTAACGAACGATCCATAAAACGTATTTTATCAATCCCACGCAGAAAACGAGTCTATATGTTAATTACACTTGGGTACCCCAAAACAGAAAATCTCGAAACGCCTCCAGCAAAAAACCGAAAAACTCGTGACGAAATGAGCTATGAGGCTATATAGTAATTTTTAGTCTTATTTGGATTTACTTCCCAATATATCCAAGAACGGTATTTTGAAAGGATTCGGGCTATAGTGGAAATATCAAGCGACATTGTAATCATAGTCTGCAGAACATCGCGTTCATCTGAGTTAAAATGTGTATACGGAATTGTTGGTTCTCCTCTTAGGTGTTGTTGTGATAAACCACATTCTACCAGAAGCCGCTCGAAGTAAGGCTCAAAGGCAAGAGAGTTCGTTTTCTCAAAGCACATGAAGTTACTCTTTATTAGCCTTGGCAAAAGAGCTGCTGCCACATACAATGAGTTCATGAAAAAGGCATCAGAAAAAAATTATCATACCGCGCTTTATTTTAATCGGAAAAAACCTTTGCGGACATTTTACCATTTTTTTGACCACGAACAAAAAAATATGGGCCTCGCAATGCTCTGTTTTTTGTTTAAACATTCTCCCGTATGGATACTTCCCCTAGTTACCGGAAATGTGATCAACGCACTAACCAACGCAGTTACGAACCCAGGTAATTCTGGGTCATATATACACACGATTATATTAAACCTTGTGATCCTTTCGGTGCTGATTTTTCAAAACATACCAACACATACCCTCTTCATTTATTTACTTGCAAAATCTGTGAGACAGATTGAAGCACTGCTTCGACTTTCCATAGTGCGGCGCATTCAAGAAATGTCAATTTCTTTTCATGACCGGGTTAATTCAGGTGCAATACAATCCAAAGTTCTCAGAGATGTAGAGTCGGTTCGAAACCTCATTATGCTTGGAATGAATGCACTACTTCCCGCTTTTGTTTCTTTTATATTTGCCTTTACAGTAACCTTAACCAAACAACCCTTTATAGCACTGGTATACCCCATTGCTATTCCCATTGCTATTGGACTCATGGTTTTGTTCCGTGGCAAAATGAGAGAAACAAATTCTATTTTAAGACAAGATATGGAAAAGATGACCGAAGACGTTACAGAAATGATAGAAATGATTCCTGTAACTAAGGCTCATGGTCTTGAAGAAACACAAATTAAAAAACTGGAAGAAAAATTCGACTTTGTACGCACTCATGGACTGAGACTCGATACAGTAAGTGCAGCCTTTGGTGCTATGAACTGGGTAGCATTTCAATTTTTGCAGGTTCTCTGTCTTGCCTTTACCGTCCCCTTCGCACTTTCTGGAAAAATTGGAGTAGGAGATGTAGTTCTCTTTCAGGGCTTGTTTAATTCTGTTTTGGGCGCAGTTGCGACCATTTTGAATGTGTACCCAGATATTTCACGGGGAGTGGAAGCTATTAATTCTATAGGAGATATTCTTGAATCTTCAGACATTGAAGAAAATGAAGGGAAAAAAATCATTTCTGAAATTTCTGGAAAAATTTCTTTCGGACAGGTTACCTTTTCCTACCCAGAAATAACATCTCACGCCATAAAGTCTTTTGATCTAGAAATAGCAAGCGGTGAATCTGTCGCCTTTGTAGGCGAGTCGGGTTCAGGAAAGTCGACTATCATGCAGTTAGTTATGGGCCTTCGCCAACCTAACTCAGGCATTGTTCGTGTAGATGGAATAGATTTAACTACAGTAGACCGTCGCTCCTTTAGGCAACATATTTCGGTTGTACCCCAAAATGTCATTCTCTTTTCTGGAACAGTGCGAGAAAATATTTCATACGGTCTTTCTTCTGTTTCTGAAACAAAAATCCTTCGTGCAATCGAGATGGCAAATGCTCGAGAATTTATAGAAAAACTTCCTCGAGGCCTCGATACAGCAATTGGAGAAAAAGGATCCCGACTTTCTGGAGGGCAGAGACAGCGCATCGCGATTGCGCGAGCCCTTATTAGAAACCCGCAAATTTTAATATTTGATGAAGCCACAAGTGCCTTAGATGTTGCTTCAGAAAAATTAGTACAAGAAGCAATAGATGCTGTTCGAAAAGACCGTACAACCCTTATTGTCGCTCACCGCCTTTCCACTATTAAAAATGTAGATACAGTCGTTGTGCTTGGCCAAGGTATGATTCTCGAAAAAGGCCCCTATGCAGAACTATCTTCCCGCGGAGGTGAATTTTCCCGTTTGAAATCTTTGCAATAATGAATAGTAACTAAAGAGATTCGCCCATTATTGAACTTTCGTTTCAGGCAGGACGGTTCCTCCTCCTGATACTCCGAAAAACGATTCTCGCCCAGCCTTGCATTTTCTGCCTCAATCTCATTTCTGTAACTTCTGCTTAATTTTTTTATGTATGGAATAATGAGGACAATATGAAAGAAAAAACAATTCCCCTCGCTGGAAAGGGTAAGCTGTATTCCTCATGGCATGGAAAGATTTTTTCCCCTTGCGAGTGCAAAAATCTAAAAGACTCAGTAATACGTTTGGCGGCTTCTCCTATAATTTCAAAACAGCGAATAGTTGCATATTGGAATTGAATGTTGTTGCGAAAAATTTCAAAGCTCATATCTTGAGTAAATTCTTGTTCAAGTTCTATCAGCGAGAGCAATGCCAATTTATGGTCAGCATTCAATTCAATTATCAACATCACTTTCTAACGTATCTTCGCCACGCGCAATAGAACCGAAAATACCTGTTTTATTAATTCCCAGCTTTTGCAAATATGGAATTTGGTGCAAAAATACTCATTAGTAACAAAGGAATCCTTTTCTGACTTTTGTTGATCGTTTCCATTATTACAGAAAAAGAAGAACTCTCTGGCAAGCGCCCTGAATATATTTTAATAGAAAACGCTGAACTCAAATTAACTATATTTGCCGCTCCTTCTCCCCATGGTTCGGATTAAGGAATCTGGTATAAGGTAAATCTGCAAGAGAAGAAACTTTTAGAAAAAGTTTCCCCTCCTGCTACCTTCCTTTCAAAACATGCTAATTACCTTTTATGTACGTTTCTTTTTCATACCATGAGATTGCTTTTATCAATATCTTTTTGTTCAGAAAAATGGAGGCTTTCTCTTTTCATATCGCGATACAAATAGTCAGTGAGAGTATATATAAATACCATATCAATAATAATTAATGTGTTGAAA
>DATFIA010000244.1:0-3045 GCA_035270545.1 Treponemataceae bacterium | reverse complement strand
AATGTGTTTGTCGGTCAATCGGCCTTGCGTATCTCTGGGAGGACGGGAACGGCGCTTACTGATGTGATGGCCTGTGAAATTAGGTACCGGAAGCCGGATAGTCAAACCGGCGAATGGACGGCATTTGTTAGTGACGAGAACCGGGGCGTCGTGTCGTATGACGTTTTAGAAAATGAACTTGATATTCCGGGCTGGTGGACGTTTTGGGTGTATGTACAATTTGACGATGAACGGGTTGCATTTGGGGACGCGGTGAAGGTTTTTGTACGAGAAGAAGGCCGTTGACGATGGCAAAAAAAAAGAGAAAGAATAATTATTACAGTTGGCAAACCAAACGGCTTTTAGATTTTGTTAATTATGAAATACAAGAAATAGATTTTTATGAGTCTTGTTATGAAAAATTAGAACGGAGGGTTTCTTTGAAGGTTTTGTCTGTTATGCTTTTCTTTACAAAAAAACAGTACATAAAACAACCGGGGTCACTGATAACGGTGTATAGAAAAGCAAATCAGAATACTGGTATTCATATTCCCTTTGAGGAGCGGTATGAACAATATTATGTAGTATTGCATGATCGGGGGTTCATCTGAACGAGGAAGAAACCGAGTTACAAGTACTGTATGATGCGATACAGCTCAAGCTAGATGATCTCATTGCCGGTAATGAACAATTTACAGATCTTACCAATGCAGAGCTTTTTGTAAAAGCCTATCGCGGTCAAATACGATATTGCATGGCCTGGAAAAAATGGTTGATTTGGGATAATAACACATGGCGCCCTGATGATTGTGGTGAGATATTTGCATTGTGCAAGGATTTTTTACGGGGATTATATTTACAAGTTGCAACAATTTCCGATCATAAGCGTGCTGTTGAAATGGCAAGTCATGTAATTAAATCAGAATCTCTGAGGAGACGCCAAGCACTAATTGAAAGTGCAGCATTCGAACGAAGTATACGCATTACGCCTAAAGAAGTTGACCAAGATTCTTTTCTTCTTAATATCCAAAATGGAACACTCGATCTGCGGTGTGGGAAACTACTTGATCCCATGAAGGAAAAATATATTACTAAATGTGCGCTGGTATCATATGAGCAGAATGCTCTTTGTCCAATCTGGATTAAATTTCTAAACAGGATTATGGATGGAAATAATGATTTAATTCGTTTTTTACAAAAGGCCGTAGGCTGGTCATTAACCGGAGATATGAGTGAACAGGTTATGTTTATTTTATACGGCTCTGGCGCCAACGGAAAAAGTACTTTTCTTAATACGATTATGGAAATTCTTGGTGAGTATGCTATGGCAACACAGACTGAAACTTTTACAAGAAGAAACGGAAATACAATGTCAAATGATATTGCACGCCTTCGCGGTTCACGGTTTGTAACGACCATAGAGGCTGAGGAAGGGCGCCGTTTGAGCGAACCATTGATTAAACAAGTTACGGGACAAGATGTGCTGACGGCCCGGTTTCTCTATGGAGAGTATTTTGATTTTCTACCGACCTTTAAAATATTCATGGCGACAAACCATAAGCCAGTCATTAAAGGAACCGACCTCGGTATTTGGAGACGTATAAAATTGATACCGTTCACAGTGACTATTCCCTACGATGAACGGGATCCCAATTTGATGAAACGTTTGAAAACAGAAAAATCAGGTATTCTTAATTGGATGATTGAAGGATGCCTGCTTTGGCAAAAAGAGCGGCTAGGAGAACCGAAAGAAGTCAAAGTTGCTACCGGGGAGTACCAGGAAGAGATGGATCTTATTGGTTCATATCTTACTGAATGCTGCATTACTGATTCAACAGGATATCTACGAGTTACCTCGTACGATTTATACCGAAGTTATCTTGCATGGTGTGAAAAGAATTCTGAGCGACCCTACGCGCAGAGAATATTTGCTATGCATTTACAAAACAAGGGGTTTCAACGAGAACGCACGAATAAAGCCCGCGGCTGGATGGGTATCGCGCTTCTAAGTGATTAGTAAATATTAATTTTAACTATTTTTTTTTATTACGCTAGAGTAACCGGCATGGTTTTGTGTCGGCATTTTCTGTTTCCCCCCGCTCCCCCCTTCCGAAGGTGACGGAAAAAGTGACACCTAAAGACAGATAACGCACTCGTGAAAAATACATTGACAGCATATCTATATAGACGAGAATAAGCGCAGACATATTCAGATAATTTAGAATACATTTATATAGAAGATACTTAGTTTTTAGTGACACATTAAACTAGAAAATAATATATATACAAAAATATACTAAAGAGATCTAATTAAGTTACATTATTGGTTTTGATGACACTACGGCGATTGAAAGCAAGGGACTTTGCGCACTCCCCGCCATTTTTTTTCTTGAGGGTAAAAGTTTTCCCCGCCCGCGTAGCGGGCGGGCGTATGGTGTAGCTGGTGTTAAAACAAGAATGCTTACGAGATGCGCCTTGTCGGCATTTTTTTTACAACGGCGGTCGGGGCTCTGAGATCTGAAAAATCGAAGAGCAACGTCCGCAGAAAGTTTTCCTGGCAAAAGTGCGTGTGCAAATATTTATGAGACCAACAATAGTTTTATTTTTCTCACCGCCCGGCTGCAGGTTTTTGTTCGTTAGAACTCAAGACTGCAGCCGGGCGCAAAACTAAAAAAGCCAGAAAAATATGATGAGGTAAAAAAAACGAACTTTGTCGGGAGCTTCCTTTCGGCAACTTTGTTTTTTCTATGGGCAGACGGCGGGCTACGATTTCTCAAATCGGAGCGCACCGTCTGCTGGTGTTTTCTGTTGCCGGAAGGTAGCGCGCATGAGTTTATGTGGGTACTAGGGAGATTCGTTTTTGGGCATTAGTGACGGAAAGATTCTCTTTTAAAAAAGAATGTAAGCAACCTCAGATAAATGGGTTTATACCGTTCATGAAAATCTTAGATACGGAATTCAAATATTTACAGTAGGCTGCAAGAAAAATGACAGGGCAAGCGCAGCTCGCCGGAGCCCCTAAGAGGCCCCCCTTCCCCCGACTAAATGCGGTACATTATTTTCTTG
>DATFIA010000243.1:0-5316 GCA_035270545.1 Treponemataceae bacterium | reverse complement strand
GCTTTCGGTATTCTCTGTCGATTTTTCTGCATGGCGGTATCGTTTTTTATTAAAAGAGAAAAAAGCGCGAGTGGCTGTCGCGACACAAGAGGCACTTGAGTTTTCTCTTTCGATGTCGGTTTTGGTGAACGACAAAGCGGTCCCCTTAAAAGACGCTGTGGAAAAAACCGGGGACCTTGGTGTGCTCAAAGCTCCAACAGCTCTTTCGGGTTATCTGGGAGAAATTCGTACATTGTCCCAAAAGGCGAGCGTGACACTTTCTTCCGATCGCCTTGTCTCTTTTTTAGATGAGGCAGCAATTTTACTTTCCCGGCTTGGGGTAGAAATTATTTTGCCAAAGTCTCTTCATAAAGAACTTAAACCGCGGCTTGTACTTCGAGGGGAAGCTAAAAAATCTACTGCATCTCTTACCTCCTATTTGGGCTTAGGTACGCTCCTTAATTACGAATGGTCTATTGCTATTGGAGACACGCTTTTAAGTCCAGCAGAATTTGAAAAATTGGTAAAAGGAAATAAAGCTCTGGTGAGTTTTCGGGACGGATACGTTCGCCTCGACCCTAAAGAAACAGCAGCTCTCCTTAAAAATGCTCAAGGATCAAAAAAGCTCGGCGCTCTCGATGTTCTTAAAACATGGTTTATTGGTGATACTCTTTTTTCAAGTGATGCCGAGTGCATGGTTTCTAATCTTGTCGGCGAAAAAGATTTTTCTGTTCCTGCGACTCTTAGCGCTACATTACGTCCGTATCAGGAGAGAGGTTTTCGCTGGGTTTGTTCACTTCTTTCAAGTGGCTTCGGTTGTATTTTAGCCGATGATATGGGGCTTGGAAAAACCATTCAGGCTATTACCGTTCTGCTGTCGCTTAAAGAGCAAGGCTTAATTCCCGGCGGAACATTGGTGATTGCGCCTGCCGCCCTTTTGGCTAACTGGGAAAAAGAAATTGAGCGTTTTGCACCGAGCCTTTGTGTGCGCCTTTTTCACGGAACTGGTCGCTCCCTTACTTCAAAAGCTGATGTCTATTTAACCACCTACCAAACTGCTGTGCGCGCAGCAGAATCTCTCAATGAAAAACGATTTTCGCTTTTAATAGCAGATGAAGCTCATCTTATGAAAAATGCTCAAACCCGTGCTGCACGCACGGTAAAGTCTCTGATTGTTCCGTTTCGTCTCGCGCTTTCAGGAACTCCGGTAGAAAACCGCTTGGAAGATTTACGATCTCTTTTCGACTTTGTTATTCCCGGCTACCTCGGCACCCCTGAGGCGTTCAAAAAAGAATTCCGTGTACCTATAGAAGTTGACCGCCGCAAAGATGTTGCAACTCGTCTTCGTGATTTAACTGCACCTTTTTTGCTCAGACGTCTTAAAACTGATAAAACAATTATTACGGATCTACCTGAAAAAATTACGATTAATGAATATTCAGCTCTCTCCAAAGAACAGGCTGCCCTCTATGAAAGTCTCGTTCAAAAGGGAATGGAAGAATCTCAAAAAGCAGTAGAACCAAAAGATCGCTCGGCTCTCATTTTAAAACTCCTTACCAGCTTAAAACAAGTGTGCGACCACCCCCGTGTGTACGACAAAGAGAGCCCTCCAATTTCAGAGCTTTCAGGGAAATGCGGTTTGCTTATGACTCTGCTCGAGGAAATTCTACGTAATAGAGAAAAAGTACTTATCTTTAGCCAATATGTGGAAAGTCTTAAAACGCTTGAATCGATGATTGCGAGCGAACTCGGAGAAAAACCGATACTCTATTATGGTGGCATGAACCAGACAAAACGTAATGAAGCTGTTCACTCATTTCAAAACGACAGTGAAACTCGCATTATGCTGGTGAGTCTAAAAGCGGGAGGCCTTGGCTTAAATCTTACTGCAGCCAGCCGCGTAATTCATTTTGACCTTTGGTATAATCCTGCTGTTGAGCAGCAAGCAACTGATCGCGCCTTCCGCATTGGTCAGGCAAAAAATGTGTTTGTTCACCGCTTTGTAACACGGGGAACTTTCGAAGAAAAAATTGACGCTATGCTTACCTCGCGCCAAGAACTCGCTGATATGACGGTCTCTTCTGGTGAAACCTGGCTTGCCCGTATGAGCCACGAAGAATTACAGGCACTTTTTAGTGCGGTAAAAGGGTAAAAAACATAAATCACGTAAGTAATGATTTTTAACATGAGTAAAAACTATGAACTATGTGCAATATATGTACCTATTTCATATCCAATAAAATATACAATTACTGTAACTAATAACACACGAGGCGAAAAATTTGACAGATAAATAGTATCGGGTTAGTATAAATCTATAGAAGCATAGCTACTAAGTAATACTATTTTTGGTTTTTATTATAAACTACTTCAAGTTGTTCTTTGTTTTCTGACTCTCAATTTAGATTATCCCCCGGAAGATTCTTTCCTTAGCGTTACAGGTTAGTCTATAAAGCAACACAAAGCTGCACAACTTTGGGAGGTTCCTATGTCTATACGAGTTAAATTACTAGTTCTGGTGCTCTGTACGTCACTTGCAGGGACTTCATCTCTGTTTATTTACAGCATAATGATGCGTCCGGTGCAAAAGATAGAGAGTGAAGTAAGAGTTCTTGAAAACTTAAGTTTTAGTTTGATAGATTATAATGCGCAGGTAAATCGACTAGATACTGACATTTTTAATGAACAGGTAACCCTTGTATTGAACAAACAAAGTGAATTGAACAAAGAAATTAATAAAATACAAAAATTAGAAAGTTTGCCTTCAATAAACAGTTCCGTAGCACAGTCAATCAAGAATATTATAGCACTGACAGATCATCTTAAAATGAGTCAAAGCACTTTAGAGTCGCGAATAGACAGAGTGAAAAAAATAGTTTGGAGTGTTCTTGGCGAGGGACAACCATTTGTTGTATATAACATTGCAGAAAAAGTGAAAACAGACGAAGAAACCGCCAAACAGATATTTCAGGAAGTGTCTTTTCTTATATCTACTATCACTACACTAAATGAAAACATGAATAAAACCTTGGATCTGATAAATGAACAATACAGTATTATTGTAGAGGAATCTAATAAGTATCAAAATGATGCTCTCAAGTATATATGGGTTGTCCTTTTTTTTGTTTTTATAATACCCTTACTTATAGCTCTTTTTGTTGCAAATGCTCTTGCTAAAAGAATCAAAAAAATTGATAGAGGTATTTCCTCAATGAAAGAAGGAAATCTTTCCGTTAGAATCGATGTGCGCAGCAGAGATGAGACGGGGCGTTTGAGTAGAAATGTCAACGAGTTTACCGATAAGCTCAGTCAATCGTTACAGAAAATAAAGGATACGAGCAAAACAAACCTTAACTTAAAAGACATATTGATAGCCAGTGTTCAAAAGGTATCTGAGACAACGGCTCATGTAAATGATTCCATTTTTTCGATATCTTCGGAAATGACCGAATTAGATGGTACTGTTCAAACAAACAGTACCGTTGTAAGTACAGTTGAAAAGCACCTTTTAATTCTTGATACGGTACAACAAGAGCAGATTAGCATGATTGATGAAATTAGCATTGCTATAACGGAAATGATAACGTCTGTGGCAAGCGTCAAGGAGATTACACAATATAAAAAAGCTGCCTTGACTAGTTTAGTTGATGTCTCGAGAGAGGGTGGCGCAAAATTTGAACAAACAAATAAAGAAATCAAAAAAATTCATAGTAATCTTTCCGAAATACAAAAGACTGCCGATATAATTGAGGAAATTGCGCAGAGAACCAATCTCCTTGCAATGAATGCAGCAATTGAAGCAGCACATGCTGGCACAGAAGGAAGAGGTTTTGCCGTCGTTGCTAGTGAAATAAAAAAACTCTCAGAAGCTACTTCTAAGAACTCAAAAACAATCAATACTATCATGAAAGATATCTCCACAACCATTCAAGATGCTGTCAATGCCGGCGTGAACACTCAAAAAGCATTTACCAGCATAGACAAGGAAGTTCTCGAAACGTCCGATTCCTTTGATGAAATTGCAAGCAGTATGATCGAATTAAATACCGGCGGCACTCAAATATATGAGGCTCTTTCCCGCATTAATCTCATCTCGAGCCAGGTGAAAAAAGCTACAACTTCTATGAGGGATGCTACAAGTGAAAATAAATCATCAATGGTGGCCGTGGAACGGATAGCTGTAGCAACCACTCAAAAAGTTCAGGATATCACCCAGTCGCTCATTGAAATGACCCATGAGATGGACGCGGTCACGCAGGTAACATATGAGACTGAGAATATTTCCAAAACATTAGAAAATGAAACAGAGAAGTTTTTCTCTTAGATATAAGGAACCGTCCTATATTTTTTGAAACGTGCTTGTTGCTAAAACGTCTCAACCTTTCAAGCGCAGAGTCCCGTCCTTCGCACTTGGACGCTCTATTGGCTTTTACCGAATAGTGCAGTTGAATTTATTGAAGAAAATAATAAAGCATATAGTACTTTGGCAGCAGAACAACCGAGAGCACATAGGTTTTCCTTCGTAAGCGTTTGAATGAGGAAGCTCTTTCCCTTGCAACAAAAGTTTTATTTCATACCGGCCTTTATAGAAAACTTTTGCTGCGATGATTACAATTTATGAAATATGTGCGAAAAATTTCCCTATATGATATCCAACAAAATAGAATAGTACTGCAAGTAATATCACGCGTGGCCAAAAACCGTCGAGCAATTTTATAAAGGATGTTAGTTTGTTTTTCATTTAGTGTTCCTCTTTGCACCGGTACGCCATTTGCTTTGCTTATTTTTGCATACAATTTTAACAAAATCAAGGATAAATAATAATAAAAACTGAGGCAGAACGATTAGGACCGAATACGGTCCTAGGGAGTTCCGTGCCGGAACTCCAATACCAAAGGGAGAAATAAGTAGGCCGCAGCCAGCGGCGAGGAAGGGCAAGGGGGAGAGAGAAATCTTCCCTGCAACGATCTTCGAACGCTACGGGAGCGTGCTTTCTCATCGGTCTCTCACGCTTTGGTGCTCTCGTATCTATGGATCATCTGCCTCAGTTTTAAAAGTCTTTTTAATATTAGAATTCAGTAGACAAAAAAACATGATATACTTTTATTTTGGAGGATCAAATGGCACCTATTTTACAACTTGAGAAAGTAGAGCGAATTTATCGAAAAGGAACAAGTGAAGTTCATGCCCTAGCAGGTGTGGAACTTTCAATAGAAAAAGGTGAGTTTTTAGCAATTGTTGGGCCCTCTGGTTCGGGAAAAACTACCTTGTTGAATATAATTGGCTGCTTGGATTCTCCCACTAATGGCTCTGTTCTCTATGACGGGAAAATTTTAG